>JAJQBR010000072.1:2119-5238 GCA_021203185.1 Clostridiales bacterium | reverse complement strand
TAAAGACCAAAAACAGCAACGAGCGGCTGGGCATCATCCCGTGCAGCAACCGGGTCCTCCGGCGGCTGGTGGCTATCCCCGGCGAGGGCTACCGGTATATCCTCATGGAGGATTTGATTCTGCACTTCGCCCCCCGCATCTTTGAGCGGTACCGCATTGTCAGCAAGGCGCTGGTGCGCATCCTCCGCAGCGCAGACATCAGCATCGACGACGCCATCAACGACATGGACGACCGCCACGAGGACTACCGCCGGAAGATGGAGAAGATGATTCGCACCCGCCGCCGCCTGTGCCCCATCAAAATGGAGTACCATGGCCTCATCGAGGAGCAGGTTATCGACACCGTCTGCAAATACCTGGATATGCCGCGGAAGCAGGCGTTCCCCTCCGCAGCGCCGCTGGATCTGTCCTTCCTGTTCCAGCTCCAGGACGACCTGCGGGACAAAAAGGAACTGTTCTATCACCGGCGCAGCCCCCAGGCGTCTCCGGCTGTTGACCGGAACCGCCCCATGGTGGATCAAATCAAAGAACACGACGTGCTGTTGTCCTACCCCTACGAGAGTATGCAGCCCTTCCTGCGGATGCTGCTGGAAGCCTGCCACGACCCGGCGGTGGCCTCCATCAAAATGACCCTCTACCGGGTGGCCCGAAACAGCCGCGTGGTGGACGCCCTGTGTCAGGCGGCGGAAAACGGCAAGGAAGTGGTCGTTATGGTGGAGCTGCGGGCCAGGTTCGACGAGGAGCGGAACATTGAGTGGTCTCGGGTGCTGGAGGACGCTGGGTGCCGCATCATCTACGGGCTGGACGGCATCAAAATCCACTCCAAGCTGTGTCTCATCACCCGGAAGGAGGGCGACCAGGTCAGCTATATCACCCAGTTCGGCACCGGCAACTACAACGAAAAGACTTCCAAGCAGTATACCGACCTGTCCCTGATGACCGCCAACCAGGATTTGGGCCGGGAGGCGGCGAAGGTGTTCAACTGCCTGTGCATGGGCCAGGTGGTGGAGAACATGGAGCATTTGATGGTGCCCCCCCATTGTCTGCAAAACAAGCTCTGCGACCTGATCGATGGGGAGATCGCCAAGGCCCAGGCGGGTCAGGCGGCCTATATCGGCGTCAAGTGCAACTCCCTGACCGACAAGGTTCTCATCGACAAGCTCATCGAGGCGTCCCAGGCCGGGGTGAAAGTGGAGATGGTCATTCGCGGCATCTGCTGCATGGTGTCCGGCATTCCCCGCTACACCGACAATATCCGGGTGGTCAGCATCGTGGGCCGCTACCTGGAACACGCCAGAATTTACCTCTTTGGACAGGGGGACGAGGGACGGGTCTACATTTCCTCGGCGGACTTTATGACCCGCAACACCACCCGGCGGGTGGAGGTGGCCGCCCCCATCTACGCCCCCGGCCGGAAAGCCCGCATCCGGGCGATGTTCCAGACCATGATGAGCGACAACGTCAAGGCCCGCGCCCAGCAGTCCGACGGCACCTATCAGCGGCCTGTGGTGGCCGGGGAAAAGCTGAACGCCCAGGAGTATTTCTTCGCCCAGGCGTACCAGGCGGCAGAGAAGACCCTGCCCCAGCACGAAGCTCCCGTGGCGTCGCACACCGCCGCTGTGCCGGTGATGGCTCCGGCGGAGCCTGCCGCAGAGGAACCGGCTCTCGCTGTGGAAGCACCTGCCCCCACCCCGGCGGAGGAATCTGCCCCCGCAGAGCAGCCGAAACCCGCCGCCTATCAGCCGTCCTATCGTCCGGCCCATGCCAAAGAGGAGCGACCCGACCGTCTGGCCCGGCTGGCGGCCTTCTTCGGCTTTGGAAAAAAGAAATAAGGCAGTTCCCGCTCATTCAAAAATTCTTCGCAAATTCTTCTCAGTTTGTCCAACAATTCGCACCCCGTTTTTGTTATTGTATATGCACGGGGAGCGAACAGGGCAACGCGAACCGCACAACGCTTTTTCATTTTTCTCCTTTCTTTTCTTCCTTTTCTCTCTTTCTCAAAAAAGGCCGCCGGGCGCAAGCCCGGCGGTGCTTTTTTGGTTTATTTGGAGATTTTCACGTTTTTCTTGCTGCTCCAGGCGGAATAATACTTGGTGCCGGAGACCGTCTTATAAGCCCGTACCCGGACATAATAGCGTTTCCCTTTGGTCAGGCTGGAAATGGTCTTGCTGACCGTCTTATAGCTGGTAACGGTTACGGTCTTGTAGCTGGAAAAGCTGCTGGAGGTGGAGTACTGAATTTGATAACCGGTGGCTTTGGAATTTTTGCCCCACTTGACGGTCATTTTCTTCGAGCTGCTGTTTTTCAGGCTGGAGATGCTCACCCCTGTCAGGCGAACCGTGGTCTTTCCGGTGTAGCTGCCCAGTGTGCTGCTGTAATAGGGCCGGACGGCGTAAACATAGGTGGTGCCGTTTTTGCTCTTGACAGCGGTATCGCTGTAGCTGACGGTAGAGCCGCTTTTTACGGTGGCGATCTTCGAGTAGCTCCCGCCGGAGGTCTTGCGGTACACATAGTAGCCGCTGGCCCCAGTGACCTTGCTCCACTTGACAGTGATGCCGCTGGAGGTGTTGGTCAGGCTGGAAATTTTTCCTGCGGTCAGATATCTAATGCTCAGCCCGGTGCTGTTATAGCTGCTGGTGTAGACGCTGCTGTTCGAGCTGAGGCAGCGAACCGTGTACTTATAAGTTGTACCGCTGGCGGCGGTGGTGTCGGTATAGCTGGTGGAGGTCGTGTCCGCTATTTTTTTCCACGAACCGGAGCCGGTTTTGCGGAACACCCGGTATTTCGCTGCGCCGGAGACGGACTTCCAGGTGATTTTTACACCGGAGGTGGTGTTGGAAACGCCGGAGAGCGTCGGCGTGGACAGAGCGGTAATGGTAAAGGTTTTGGTGACTGTTCCGGTGTAGTTGCCCTTGCCCGTGACGGTGACGGTGGCGGTGCCGATGCTGACGTTGTTACTGTATGCGACGCTGTAATCCGTGCCGCTGGTCAGGGTGTTGCCGCTGGCGTTTTTCACCGTGACGGTGGGTTTCCTGGCTGTGCCATTACAGGTGTAGCTGGTCTGGGACAGCGTGACGGTGCAGGTGGAGAGCTTTGCCGCGGTGATGGTAAAGGTTTTG
>JAJQBR010000072.1:0-2109 GCA_021203185.1 Clostridiales bacterium | reverse complement strand
GGACAGCGTGACGGTGCAGGTGGAGAGCTTTGCCGCGGTGATGGTAAAGGTTTTGGTGACTGTTCCGGTGTAATTGCCCTTGCCCGTGACGGTGACGGTGGCAGTCCCCACATTCGTGTTGTTGCTGTAAGAGACGGTATAATCGGTTCCCTGGGTCAAGGTGAGGCCGCCGCACAGCACCGAAACCTCCGGTTTCCTGGCGGTACCGCTATAAGAGTACTCCTCCTGAGAGAGGGTGAGCGTCACCTCCAGTTTGGAAAGGTCAAACATCCCGCCCAGGTTGACCACACAGCCCCAGCCGTAATACTCGTCCTTGCCTGTGTCCCCCAGGTCGGTGACGCAGCTTTGCAGGACGCTGTACAGCTCGTCCACGGTGGCGTCAGGGCAGGCGGTGATGGCGTAGGTAATCGCGGCGGTCATCGCGGCGGCGGCCATAGAAGTGCCGGATTTGGTGGTGGTGCCGCCGCCGACTTTGGCGCTGACGATGGAAGAACCGGGCGCGCAGAAGTCGATGCCGTCACCATAGTCGGAATAGCTTTTGGCGAAAGCGCCGCTGGAATCAATGGCGGAGACGGCGATGGTCAGCTCGTTGCAGGCGGGATAGATGTTGGACACGTCGGTGCTGCTGTTTCCGGCGGCGCAGCAGACGGGAACGCCCGCGTCATAGGCGGCCTGAATCACGCTGTCCAGGTAGGTATAGGTGGTGCCGGAGCTGGTGAGGCCCAGGCTCAGGTTGATCACATCGGCCCCATGGTTCAAAGCATACTGCATGGCAGTGTTGACCAGCGCCAGGGTGGAGTTTCCGCTGCTGTCCAAGATGCGCAGCACCAGCAGCTCCACGTTGTCCGGGGTACCCTCGGCGATGATACCCGCCACATGGGTGCCGTGACCGTAGGGGTCGGAGAGCTCGGTGGGGTCCTCATCCTCTGCTGCCAGAAAGTCGTAGCTGTCGGCTGAAATGGTGCGTCCCTCAAAAAATTCGTGATCCGCATCGATGCCGGAGTCCACAATGGCCACCGTCACAGTGTCGTTGGCGGAGGAGGCGCTGGATTTCAGCGTGTCCAGCCCCATGTAAGTGGTACCCCAGGAGTAAGTAGTCGTGTCCTCCCCGTCGGAGAGAAACAGGTCGTCCGCTGCGAGAACCTGATCCACATAGCAGTTTTCCTCGCCGTAGCAGGCTGAGAGCTGCTCATAGGCGGCCTGGGTGTCCTCCTCCGTTGCGAATTGCAGAACGTACTCATCATAGGCGCTGTATTCTAGGATCGTCTCCGCGCCATAGTCCTCGGTCAGGATTTCCGCATACAAAACCACCCGGCAGGTCTGATAGGGCGCGGTGACGGACACGGTCCCGCCGGACTGGGTCTCCGTCTCATAGGCGGTGTCCGCGAAATACGCCTCTACCGCAGCGGTGGAGGAATAAAGTTCGTCCTCGTCCTCCTCCGTCACCTCGTCGAACACCTCAGAGAGGTCTGCGGATTCCCCGTCCAGTGTGACCCGGTTCCGTCGGGTGTCCACGATGGCCTCCTGAAAATAATCGTCGCTCCAGTTGTCCCGAATCAGCTGAGAGATTTCCGTAGGGTCGCTGACCCGGATCCAAGCGGTCTCTGTTGCGGCCTCCGGTTCTTCCTCCGGCGCTTCTTCCCCGGTGTCAAAAGCCGTAACGGTCTCCGCCTCCTCGGAGGCGGATTCTGCTTCCTCCTGACCGGAGGCGTCCTCTTCCTCGGCGGTTTCATCTTCCTCCTGACCGGAGGCGTCCTCTTCCTCGGCGGTTTCATCTTCCTCCTGGCCGGAGGCGTCCTCCTCATCGTCTGCCGCCGCATCTTCCCCGGAGGAATCTGCCTCAGCGTCGGAGACGGCCTCTGCCGCAGCGGCCTGCGTTTCTTCCAGGTTTTCGGCAAGGGCAGTGGTTGGGAGACAGGTCAGCAGCAGGGCGAAAACCAGCAGCAGGGCCAACGGAGAACGAAATTTTTGGAACATATGCAATACCTCTTTTTAGTCTTGGGCAAAAATCGCTACATTTTTGATTATACACATCTGTCTCCCAAGATGCAAGGGGGGAAAAGGATTTTCTGACTATCCCTTTGAATCAGCCGCGTTGTGATAAGCTAT
>JAJQBR010000077.1 GCA_021203185.1 Clostridiales bacterium | reverse complement strand
CCCACCCCTCAGTGGGCAACATCGTGGTGGCCGCCGCCGGCACCAGCGACCTCTATGTGGCGGAGGAAGCCGCTCTGACCGCCGAAACCCTGGGCAACCGGGTGGTGCGGCTGTACGACGTGGGGGTTTCCGGCCTCCACCGGACGCTGGCCCACCTGGACGAGCTGATGCAGGCCCGCGTGGTGATTGCCGTGGCCGGGATGGAGGGCGCGCTGGCCTCGGTGCTGGGTGGGCTGGTGGACTGTCCGGTCCTCGCCGTCCCCACCAGCGTGGGCTATGGGGCCAGCTTCGGCGGACTGTCCGCCCTGCTGAGTATGCTCAACTCCTGCGCCTCCGGCGTCAGCGTGGTCAACATCGACAACGGCTTCGGCGCGGGGTATCAGGCCAGTCTCATCAACCAGATGGAAAACCCCAAAGAGCCGTGAATCAGCAACAAGAGAAGGAGCCGCTGGAGCTGCTGCGGGAGTACTTCGGCCACGATTCGTTTCGCCCCAGCCAGAAGGAAGCCATTGACTGTCTGCTGAATCGGCGGGATCTGCTGGCCGTCATGCCCACCGGGGCAGGGAAAAGCGTCTGTTATCAAATCCCCGCCCTGATGACGGAGGGGGTCACGCTGGTCATCTCCCCGCTGGTGTCCCTGATGAAGGATCAGGTTACCGCCCTTGTGCAAAACGGCGTTCCCGCCGCCTATTTCAACAGCCTTTTGACCTCCGCGCAGCAGGCCGAGGCCCTTCGCCGGGGCGCGGAAGGGCGATATAAGCTCATCTACGTGGCCCCGGAGCGGCTGACCTCCCCGGCCTTTCTCCGCTTCTGCCAGACCGTCCCCATCGCCATGGTCACGGTGGACGAGGCCCACTGCGTCTCCCAGTGGGGGCAGGATTTCCGCCCCAGCTATCTGGAAATTGCCGGGTTCCTCAACGCTCTGCCCCGCCGCCCGGTGGTCTCGGCTTTCACCGCCACCGCCACCCAGCGGGTTCGCCGGGACATCATCCAACTGCTGGGTCTGCGGGATCCCCACCAAATCGTCACCAGCTTTGACCGGAAAAACCTCTATTTTGAAGTGCGCAAGCCCAGGGACAAGAACGCCGTCCTGCTGGAGCTGGTACAGAAGCGTTCCGGGAACTGCGGCATCGTTTACTGCCAGACCCGCAAGGCGGTGGAGGCGGTCTGCGATCTGCTCCAGCAGCATGAAGTCCCCGCCACCCGCTACCACGCGGGGCTGAGCAAGGAGGAGCGGCTGCAAAATCAGGAGGATTTTCTCTTTGACCGCAAACCGGTGATGGTGGCCACCAACGCCTTCGGCATGGGCATCGACAAATCCAACGTCAGCTATGTCATCCACTACAATATGCCCGCCAGCCTGGAAAACTACTACCAGGAGGCGGGCCGGGCCGGGCGGGACGGCAGCGCCGCCGACTGCATCCTGCTCTACAGCCCAAGGGATGTGAACACCGCCCGGTTTCTCATCCAGCAAAGCGAACCTGCGGAGCAGTCTCCAGAGCAGGCGGAGACCCTGCGGAAGCGGCAGCTCCACCGGCTGGGCCAGATGGAGGATTACTGCACCCAGGCAGGGTGTCTGCGCCGCTTTCTGCTGGCCTACTTCGGGGAGAAGTCTCCCGCCCCCTGCGGCAACTGCTCCGGCTGTCTGGCCGGATGGGAGGACGTGGACATCACGAAGGAGGCTCAAAAGCTGCTCTCCTGCGTCCGCCGGGTGGAGCGGGCAGGGTATCAGCCCACAAAGGAGCTGGTGTTCCAGATTCTGCGGGGCGAGAAAAGCGAAGCCCTTACTCTACTCAAGCTGGATCAACTCTCCACCTTTGACATTTTGGACAAGGGCGAATCCAACCGACTTGAAGCAGTGACCCAGCGGCTGCTGGACCGGGGGATGCTCCAACAGACGGGAACCGTCTGCCCCGTCCTCTCCCTGACGGATCGGGCCAAGCCCCTGCTGGCCGGGCGGCAGACCCTGACCCTGAAACAGAAGCGGCCCAAGCCCCCCAAAACCGTCCGCCCCGTCCCTAACGCTGAAGTGGACAGCGTCCTGTTCGATCAGCTCCGAGAGGTGCGAAAGAAGCTGGCAAACCGGGCGGGGGTTCCGGCCTTTGTGGTGTTCTCCGACGCCACCCTGCGGGCTATGTGTCAGACGCTGCCCACCACCCGGAAGGCGTTTCTTTCCATCTCCGGCGTCAGCAACGCGAAATGTCAGCGATACGCGGAGGATTTTCTGCCAGTGATTCGGCAATACCGGAAAGGAAGATGACGCTGAACATAAAAATGGGCAATTTGTTCACGTTCTGCCCTTGCACAGAGGCTGGGTTTGTGGTATTTTAATAACTGGTTATCCCTTTGAATCAGCCGCGTTGTGATAAGCTATTAGCCGTTAGCTGTTAGCTGTTAGTCAGGCACTACCAGTTTAAAGCAAACAGCTAAAAAGGAAGCTGAGAGCGAAACCTCTCGTTTGTAAAGTCATACAAACGGTAAACGTAGCACGTAATGCCAAGAACCACAAAGCTAATGGCTAAAAGCTAATAGCTAATAGCTAAAATGCTCATAAGGCTGAGTAAAAGGGATAGCCAATTTTTAATATAATCGGAAACACAAAAAGCAACACCGCTCCGGGCGTGACCCCTTCGGAGCACCCGTGGAGGAAACCAAATGAACGAAACCACCCGTTACGACGTTATCATCATCGGTTGCGGCGAGGCCGGAGCCTTCGCCGGTTACGAACTGAAAAAGCTCCGCCCGGATTTAGGCGTCCTGGTGCTGGACCAGGGCGAGGACATCTACAGCCGCCGCTGCCCCATTGTGGCCGGGAAGGTGGACCGGTGCATCAACTGCCCCATCTGCGCCACCATGTGCGGCTTCGGCGGGGCCGGAGCCTTCTCCGACGGCAAGTTCAACTTCACCACCGCCTTTGGCGGCTGGCTGACGGACTATATGCCCGCCAGTGAGGTCATGGACCTGATCCGCTACGTGGACTCGGTCAACGTGCAGTTCGGGGCCACGACGGAGTGCTTTTCCACCGACAGCCCGGCGGCCCGGGCGCTGGAAAAAAAGGCGCTGGAACACGACCTGCACCTGCTCCAGGCCCAGTGCAAGCACCTGGGCACCGAGAATAACCTGAAAATTCTGGAGCGGCTGTACGAGTACCTACGAGAGCAGTGCATCGACTTCCGGTTCCGCACCGCCGTGAAGCACATCGACCCGGCGGGGGAGGGCTACCGCCTGACCCTGGCAAACGGCGAGGCGGTGGACTGCGCCGTCCTCATCGCCGCGCCGGGACGCTCCGGGGCGGAGTGGTTCGCCGGGGAGTGCAAGCGGCTGGGCATCCATCTCATCAACAACCAGGTAGACATCGGTGTGCGGGTGGAACTGCCCGCCAAGGTGTTTGAACACATCACCGACGTGGTCTACGAGTCCAAACTGGTCTACCGCACCAAACAGTATGGGGACAGTGTGCGTACCTTCTGCATGAACCCTTACGGCCATGTGGTGGCGGAGAACGTGGAGGGCATCAACACCGTCAACGGCCACAGCTACTCCGACCCGGCGCTGCGCAGCGAAAACACCAACTTCGCCCTGCTGGTCAGCAACAAGTTCACAGAACCCTTTAACGAACCCTACCGCTACGGCAAGCACATCGCCTCCCTGAGCAATATGCTGGCGGGCGGGGTGCTGGTGCAGCGGTTCGGCGACCTGGTCAAGGGCATCCGCACCAACGCCCACCGGCTGGGCCAGTCCTACACCCGGCCCACCCTGACCGCCGCCGTCCCCGGCGACCTGTCCCTGGCTCTGCCCAAGCGGCAGCTGGACGACATCATTGAGATGATCTACGCCCTGGACAAACTGGCCCCCGGCACCGCCAACTACGACACCCTGCTCTACGGCGCGGAGGTCAAATTCTACTCCAGCCGCATCGAGCTTTCCAACGAGCTGGAGACCCCCATGCGGAACTTCTTCGCCATCGGCGACGGCGCGGGTACCACCCGCGGGCTGGCCCAGGCCGGGGCATCCGGCATCAAGGTGGCGCGGGTCGTGGCGGAGAGACTTTAATTGGTTTTCCCTTTGCTTAGCCGTGCGTTAGAAACCCCTCCGCCACCGCCTAAAGGCGGCGGCCCTCCTCCCCTTTCAGGGCAGGGAGCGAAGCGGAAGTGCCGCTTGACGGCGGAGGCAAGAGGGGATAGTGCTTGTCATCTCGTGTCGGTTTTGTTCGGCAAATGTTGAATTTTCAGTAGAAAGGCCATCTTTCTAGCCACTAACCACTAGCAACTAGCAGTTCAAATACGCGGCTGATTTAACAGGATACCCAAAAACTTCAAAAGGCTTTTAAGAGAGGCTTTAAGGAGGATCATCATTTGGCAAAGCTGTATTTCAAATATGGGGCGATGGGCAGCTCCAAAACCGCCACGGCCCTCATCACCAAGTATAACTACGAGGAGCGGGGAATGCGGGTCCTGCTGCTGAAACCGGCGGCGGACACCAGGGACGGCGTCGCCGCCGTCCAGTCCCGTGTGGGCCTCAGCGCCCAGGCGGAGACGGTCTCCCCGGAGGACGACATTTTGGCCCTGCACCGGGACCACGCCCCAGTGGACGTCATCATCGTGGACGAGTGCCAGTTTTTGACAGAGAACCAAATCGACCAGCTTCGGGCGCTGGTGGACCTGGAGGATCTGCCGGTGCTGTGCTTCGGCCTGCGGACCGACTTCCAGACCCGGCTGTTCCCCGGCAGCCGCCGCCTGTTCGAGCTGGCGGACTCCATCACGGAGATCAAGACCATCTGCCACTGCGGGGCCAAGGCCACAGTGAACGCCCGTCTGGACGACCAGGGCTATATCATCACCGAGGGCGAACAGGTGGAGCTGGGCGGCAACGAGCGGTATATCGCCATGTGCCACAAATGCTGGAAAATTTTTATCAGCGAACACAAAAAGGCCCGCTGACGGTTGGATTTTTTGCGAATATCGCCTTGCGGCGGGGGGACGGGCAGGAAAAAATCGCAAATCAACCAAACTTTTTGTTGCTTTTCCGTGAAAAGCGTGTAAAATGAGAGGTGGAACCGGCTGTGCAGAACGGTTCCGCCAACTCAAAAATACATATGTAGGAGGAAAAAACATGAAAAAGCTCATCGCCCTGTTTATGGCTATGGCTATGGTGTTCTCCCTGGCCGCCTGTGGCAGCAGCTCCAGCAGCTCTGACACCACCAGCGACTCCAGCGCCGCCGCCGACACTTCCGCCGCGGATGATACCACCGCCACCAACACCGACTACCGTGTTGCCATGAT
>JAJQBR010000033.1 GCA_021203185.1 Clostridiales bacterium | reverse complement strand
TTTTCCAAGAAAATAGTGTTGCACTTGATTGACAACCTGCCGAGGGCCGCCGCCGCAAGGCGGTGGCGGAGGGGTTTCCAGCACATGGTTAAATAAAAGGAATAGCCAATTAGAAAAAAAGGAACCACCCGCCAGATCTGGGTGGTTCCCCTTTATTTTGCACCGTTCGTTTTTATTCGTCAGCCGCTTCCCCGGCCTGCTTCGCCAAATCTGCCAGCCGTCCGGCGGAGGGACGCACCCACTCCGGCGTCACATCCCGGCCCAGGGCGGTCAGCATCCGCTTGTCGCTCTGGATGGTGGCGCGGGCGGCGGTGGTCAGCATATTGCCGGTGATGGTGGCGGAGGCCCCGGACTGGAAGGCCCGCTCCCCGTCGTTTTCCATCAGGGCGCGGCCCGCCGCCAGACGGATGTTGGCTTCCGGGTTGATGTAGCGGAAAAAGGCGATGGTGCGCAAAATCTCCGCCTCGGTCAACTGCGGCGTTCCCTCCAGCGGGGTCCCCGGAATGGGCATCAGGGCGTTGATAGGGATGGAGTCAATGCCCAGCTCGGCCAGGCTGATGGCCATGTCCAGCCGGTCCTCCCAGGTCTCCCCCATGCCGATAATGCCGCCGGAACAGGCGCACATTCCCTCTGCCTTGACCAGCTTCAAGGTCTCCACCTTCTGGTCATAGGTGTGGGTGGTGCAGATGTTGGGGAAGTTCCGCCGGGAGGTCTCGATGTTGTGGTGGTAGCTGGTGACCCCCGCCTGGTGGAGCCGGTGGAGCTGCCCGGCAGTCAGGAAGCCCATAGAGGCGCACAGCTCGATTTTACATTCCCGGTGCATGGTTTCGTAGGCGTGAACGGCCTTGTCAAACTCCGCGCCGGTCAGCGCCCGTCCGGAGGTGACGATGGAGAACCGATCCACCCCCTCGCTCTCGTGGAGCTTGCACGCTGCCACAATGTCCTCCTCCGGCAGGAAGGGGTACACCTCACAGGATGTGTGGTGGTGAGCGGACTGGGCGCAGTATTTGCAGTCCTCCGGGCAGCGGCCGCTGCGCCCGTTGATGATGGAGCAAAGGTCCACCTTGTCCCCCACGCAGGCGGCGCGGATGGCGTCCGCCCCGGCGCAGAGGGCCTCCAGGTCGCAAGTAATGAAACCGGAGAGATCGTCCTCCCTGGTCAGCCGCCTGCCGTTGATGATCTCCTGTGCCAGCTTTTGTACGTCCATATCTGCCGCTCTCCTCCTGATTGTCAACTTGCTGTTAAATAAGGTTATCAATCAGTATAGCAGGTTTTGAGCGTTTGTCAACCGTTTTTCTCGTTGGTTGACAATATCAGGGGGATCACCTGTATCACCGGCTCCTCGTAGGGGTGAACCGCCCGGACTGCGTTCAGCGTCTCCGCCAGCCGCTGAGTGGTAACTGTCACTTCTATTTTTATCTCGTCGGTCTCCTCCAACGCGCCCTCTGTCCCCTGATAGGGGTGGGTTCCCGCCAGAGGCCGCCAGCAGGAGCGCACCGGCGACCAGCTCAGGCACCGGTCATAATTCCCGATGTGGCCCGCGTCCACCCGGAACAGGGCGGCGCGGAGGGCCTCAAAATGGCTCTCCGGCACATAAATCTCCAGCTTGTAGTGGGAAAATTCCATCATTTCAACCGCTTCAGCACCTCCAGCAGATAGTTCCACACCCGCTGCACCGAGGCCGCGTCCATCCGCTCGGCGGTGGTGTGTACGTCCTTCATGTCCGGCCCGAAGGAGACGCAGTCCAGCCCCGGCAGCTTATCCGACAGCAATCCGCACTCCACCCCGGCGTGAATGGCCTCCACCACCGGCGGATGTCCGTACTGCTCCTCAAACACCTGCACCATCAGGTCCCGCAGGGGGGAATCGGGACGGTACTCCCAGGCGGGGTACTCGCCGGAGACCTCCAGCCGACCCCCCAGCACCCCCATCAGGGCGGTGAGCTTGTGGAGCAGCGCAGTCTTTTCGCTGCCCATACTGCTGCGGACGGAGAAGCTGGCGGAGACTTCGTCCTCAACCGTGCGGAGGATGCCCAGGTTTAACGAAGTCTGCACCAGACCGGGGATGTCGCCGCTCATGCGCTGGATGCCGTTGGGCAACAACACCAGACTGGACACCACGGTACACTTGTCCGATTCGCTCATGGCGAGAAAATCCCCCTCGTCCCCCAGCTCCAGCCGGAGGGAGACGCCTGGGTCGGTGGCCTGGTACTCTTTGGCGAAGGTGGCGCTCCACTCCGCCGCGAAATCCGCCAGAAGGTCCCTCTCCTCCGGATTCACCACCAGCTGGGCCACAGACTGCCGGGGAATGGCGTTGTCTTTGGCCCCGCCGTCCACCCGGAGCAGGTCGTAATCCAGTTCCCGGTCCAGGGCGTAGAGCGCCCGGCCCAGCAGTACGTTGGCGTTGGCCCGGTTCTGGATGATTTCCGTGCCGGAGTGTCCGCCCCGGAGACCCTCCACCGTCAGCGTGGCCAGTTGGCCGGAAACCGCTCCCCGCTCCACCGGCAGGCGGCAGGTGGCGGTGGCTCCCCCGGCGCAGCTGATGAGCAGGTGGCCTTCCTCCTCGGAGTCGATGTTGAGCAAAATCCGGGACTGGAGCAGGCTGCCGTCTAACGCGGCGGCCCCCAGCAGGCCAATTTCTTCATCCACCGTCAGCACCACCTCCAGGGGCGGGTGGGGGATGTCCTCCGCCGCCAGGATCGCCAGGGCGTAAGCTACGGCGATGCCGTCATCTCCCCCCAGGGTAGTCCCCTGGGCAGAGATGACCCCGTCCTCCACCTGGAGCCGCAGGCCGTCGGCGGTAAAGTCGATGTTGCAGTCCGGTTCCTTCTCACAGACCATGTCCAGGTGGCCCTGGAGCATCACCGCCGGGGACTGCTCATAGCCGGGGGTGCCGGGCTGGTAAATGATAACGTTGTTGCGCGTGTCCTGGACGCACCGCAGGCCGTGGGCCTGGGCGAAGCGGACGCAGTAGTCGCTGATGGCGCGGGTGTTGCCGGAGCCGTGGGGGATGGAGCAAATCTCCTCGAAATAGTGGAACACCGAAGCCGGTTCCAGGTGGAACAAAACTGCCATGTTGATTCTCCTTTGTGGTGCAATATTTGCTGTTCCTATCATACCCCGAACCGGGGAAAATTGCAACGTGATTTGGACCAGAGAAACAGTTTGGGAGCGCCGCAGATGGCAACGACAGAGACCCTACACCTGCCAACGCTGCGGGTACTAGCCAAAATGTTCCTGACCGGTTTTTGAACACCTTTCAAAACGCAAAAGCGGCCTGCTCATCGGAAGGTGAGCAGGCCGCTGTACATATCAGTCTTTCGCTATTGGCTTTATGTTTCCTAGCATTTTTCGCTGTTCGCTTTAACTTGGCAGTACCAGGCTAACAGCTAATAGCTAACGGCTAACAGCTTATCACAGCGTCCGCAGCACTGCGCCCTTGTCGGCGGAGGTGACCAGAGAGGCGTACCGGGCCAGGTAGCCGGTCTTGACCTTCGGCTCCGGACAGACCCAGGCGGCTTTCCGGGCGGCCAGCACGTCGTCAGGCACATCCAGAGAGATGGTGTGGGCGGGGATGTCGATGGAGATGATGTCGCCCTCCTCCACCAGGCCGATCATGCCGCCGGCAGCGGCTTCGGGGGAGACGTGGCCGATGGACGCGCCCCGGGTGGCGCCGGAGAAGCGCCCGTCGGTGATGAGGGCCACGGACTCGCCCAAGCCCATGCCACAGATGGCGGAGGTGGGGTTGAGCATTTCCCGCATACCTGGGCCGCCCTTGGGGCCTTCGTAGCGGATGACCACCACGTCGCCGGGTTTGATGCCGCCTGCGTAGATGACGGCAATGGCGTCCTCCTCGCTGTCAAAGACGCGGGCGGGGCCGCTGTGCTGCAGCATCTCCGGGGCGACGGCGGCCTGCTTGACCACGCAGCCGTCGGGGGCCAGATTGCCAAAGAGAACGGCGATGCCACCGGTTTTCATAAAGGGGTTGTCGATGGGCCGGATGATTTCCGGGTCACGGTTGATTGCGTCGGCGATGTTCTCGTCCACGGTCTTGCCGGTGCAGGTGATGAGGTCCGTTTTCAGCAGACCCGCGTCGGCCAGTTCCTTCATAACGGCGTACACGCCGCCCGCCTGCTCCAGATCCTCCATATAGGTGAACCCGGCGGGGGCCAGGTGGCACAGATTGGGGGTGACGGCGGCGATTTTGTTGGACATATTCAGGTCCAGCTCAATGCCGCACTCGTGGGCGATGGCGGGCAGGTGGAGCATAGTGTTGGTGGAGCAGCCCAGGGCCATGTCCACCGTCTCGGCGTTGTGGAAAGCGTCGGCGGTCATAATGTCTCTGGGGCGAATGTTCTGCCGCAGCAGCTCCATCACCTGCATACCGGCCTTTTTCGCCAGGCGCAGCCGGGCGGAGTAGGGGGCGGGGATGGTGCCATTGCCCCGCAGACCCATGCCAATGGCCTCGGTCAGGCAGTTCATGGAGTTGGCGGTGTACATCCCGGAGCAGGAGCCGCAGGAGGGGCAGGCGTTTTCGATATACTCCTCCACGCCTTCTTCGTCCAGCTTCCCGGCGTGGTACTCGCCCACCGCCTCAAACATATGGCTCAGGCAGGTGCGGCGGCCATCGTTCATCTTCCCGGCCAGCATGGGGCCGCCGGAGACGAAGATGGTGGGGATGTTGATGCGGGCGGCGGCCATCAGCAGACCGGGGACGTTTTTGTCGCAGTTGGGAATCATCACCAGCGCATCGAACTGATGGGCGATGGCCATACACTCGGTGGAGTCGGCAATCAGGTCACGGGTGACCAGGGAGTATTTCATCCCGATGTGACCCATTGCGATGCCGTCGCAGACGGCGATGGCTGGGAACTCGATGGGGGTGCCGCCAGCCATGCGGACGCCGGCCTTGACCGCCTCGGCGATCTTGTCGATGTTCATGTGGCCGGGGACGATTTCGTTATAGGAGCTGACGATGCCCACCAGCGGGCGGTCTGTCTCCTCTTTGGTGAAGCCCAGGGCCGCGAAGAGGGAGCGGTTGGGGGCGCGATCCACGCCCTGGGTGACGTTGGCGGAATTGAGAGCCATAGGGGGTTCCTCCTTTTAGTCAGGTATAAAAGCAGGGGGCAGGCAGAAGCTGCCTGCCCCCGAAAAGGTCATTTCAGAAATTTGGTTGTCCCTTTGAATCAACAGCGTTTTTAGTGGCTAGAAAGAGGGGCTTTTACTGAAAATCTCACATCTGTCGAATAAAACTGACACCAATCGAAAAGCACTCTCCCCCTTGCCTCCCCTGAAAGGGGAGGAGGG
>JAJQBR010000188.1 GCA_021203185.1 Clostridiales bacterium | reverse complement strand
CTTTAACTCGATGAGGCCGGCGGTCATGCGGGTGCAGTAGAGGGGAGCGTCGATATCCCGCAGCACATAGGGCAGCGCGCCGATGTGGTCCTCGTGGCCGTGGGTCAGGAAAATGCCGCGAATTTTGCTCTGGTTGCGGATGAGATAACTGACATCGGGGATAACCACGTCGATGCCGTACATATCGTTGTCGGGGAACCCCATGCCGCAGTCCACCACGATGATGTCGTTGCCGTACTCGTAGACGGTCAGGTTCTTGCCGATTTCGTCCAGACCGCCCAGAGAGATAATTTTCAGTTTTTCAGCCATATAAAAATAAGATACTCCTTTCGATGATGTTATAGAACGCAGCGCCGCGCAAACCGACAGGGTTTGAACGTTACAGTGCGAATGGTGCGGCGCTGTAAAAACGACTTTGGAAGGTGCAAAACCTGTGTTTTTCCAGAAATTACGAAAGCGAAATAAGCGTTTTGAGTAAGCGCGCGCTTCTCATTACCGCAGTTTTACACCCGTATTCCGCAGGTCACAGGACACAGGGGAAACAGATTCGTATGTATTGGACTGAACCAGAGGCCAGCCGGAGGTGAGCGCCGGAGCGGCCAGCCAGGCCCCGTCTCGCCCGGCTGCGCCGCCCCACCCGCCCGGTTGGGCCAGTGGAAAAGCCAATGTGGATTGTTACCGATCACGTCTCCGTCCGCAGCTGAGCCGCGAACTTCTGTTAGGATTAGTATATCACGGGAAAACCGGAAAGTATACCAACTTTTTTTACAAACTGTCCAGTTCTTTGACCCGGTTACTGATAAAGTCGCACAATTCCAGGGCGATTTCGGCGGTGGCGGCCTCGGCGGAAATTTTCAGGGCGGAAAGCCTGCTCCGGGGGGAAAGGAACACCGTACCGCTGCCCAGAGAAACGCGAAGGCCCTCCCCGGTGCTCTCCGCCTGGGGGTATCCCTCGGTGAAGCGGCGCATGATCTCCCCCCGGCCCTGGGTCAGCTCCACCTCCGCGCTGCGCAGCACGCAGGCGGGCAATCGCCCCACCAGGGCGGAGAACCGCTCCCCGGTCTGCCCCAGACGGCGGCACAGCAGACAGGCGGCAAACACGCTGTCGTGGAGGGCGGTCTGCTTGGGGGCCAGCTCCCAGGCGCGGGCACCGTCCCGGCCCAGCCGGAGGACCGTCCCGCCGAAACTCTCCGCCAGCCGCTCCGCCGCCACCGGCGCGGTGGGAGAGAGGGCCAGCTCCTTTTCGCCGCTCTCCAGCAGCAGCAGCGCCGTCAGCAGCAGCATTTGCTCGGAGGAAACGGCGCCGCCCCGCTCGTCCTGGGCGAAGAGCCGCCGCCCGTCGGCGGAGGCGGAGAAGAGCAGGGGGCCGTCCGCCTCCGTGACCTGCATCCCCAGGGTGGTCAAGGCCGTGCGAAGCATTTGGTTGCACTGGCCATGGCCGGGGACCCGCACCTCCAGAGGGCGTACCGCCCCGCTGCCGGAGGCGCGCACCGCCTCGTGGAGATAGGCCCGGTCCACGCCGGACAGCTCCTCCCGCTGGCCCATCTGCCCGGCGGGGGCGCGGTGGAGGGTCCCCCGGAGCAGGGCGCTCTCCAGCTTCCGCTGGCGGGGACGGCTGAGCGGGAGGCCGCACCGGTCGGAAAAGTGCAGGGTCATCTGCTCCCCGCCCTGCCGCAGGAACAGGGAGACGGGCAGGCCGTAGAATCCGCCCACCCAGGCGGCGGCGGCGGGGGTGGAGCCATCCTGCCAGGCCACCGTCCCTCCGGCGGCGGAGATGCCTGCGGCGGCGGCCAGCGCCAGGGACTGAGCGGCAATGCCTCCGTGACAGCCCAATCCCACCTTGCCCTCCTCGGCCAAAATGCTGCCCACCGTCACCAGCAGCTCCGGCGTGACCTCCAGCCCCACGGCACCGCTGAGGGTTCCGCCGTCGCCAAAAGTCAGTCGGCCCTGGTCGTGGCCGGAGAGCAGCGAGGCGTTGAGCCGCGCCCCGGCGGACACCCGCAGGCCGGGCCACACCTTCACACCGGGCCGCAAAATCGCGTTTTGCTCCACGGCGGCTCCCGCGCCCACCACCGTCCCCTCGTTGAGGACTGCCCCGGACTGGACGGTGGCTCCGGGACACAAAATGGAGCCGTTCAGCGCCGCGCCGGGGCCAAGGTCGGCCCCCAGCACCACGCTGCCCTGTACCACGGCCCGCGCCCCCAGGGTGGTGCCGTCCGCCAGCACCACATGGGGGCCGATGAGGGTGTGGTCGCCGACCGTCACCCGCTGGCCGATGGCGCAGGGCGGGATGACGGTGGCAGTCTCCGGCAAGGGAGATGCCGACCACACGCCGCCCCGCACCTGGGGCAACTCCATGTCCAGCTTGATTTTGCCGTCCAGCGCGTCCTTTGCCGCCTGGAGGTAGGCGGCGCAGTCCCCGATGTCCCGCCAATAGCCGTAGGGCAAAAAGCCGTAAAGCTGTTCTCCCTGCTCCAACAGCCGGGGGAACAGGTCCCGGCCAAAGTCACAGGCCGTCCCCGGCTCCACCTGCTCCGCTGCGGCCCGGGAGAGGACGTAAATGCCCGTGTTGACCTGGTTGGTGAACACCTGGCCCCAGCCGGGCTTTTCCACAAACTGCACCACCCGCCCGTCCTCGCCGGTGCGCACCAGGCCGTATTCCAGCGGCGTAGCGGAGCGGTGGAGCAGCAGGGTGGCGGCGGCGCTGTGCTGCCGGTGGAAGTCGATGGCCCCGTTCAGGTCGAAGTCGCACAGGGCGTCCCCGCTGAGCACCAGAATGTCCGGGTCGTCCCCCCAGAAGTCCATGCAGGCCCGCACCGCCCCGGCGGTGCCGAGAGGTTCCTCCTCCCGGAGGTAGGTCAGCGTCATGCCGTAGGCGCTGCCGTCGCCAAAATAGTCCTCCACCACCTCCGGCAGATAGTGGAGGGTGATGGCCGCCTCCCCGACGCCGCTGCGCCGCAGCAGCAGCAAACTATGTTCCAGCAGGGGCCGCCCCAGGAAGGGAACCATGGGCTTGGGCAGTTCCGCAGAGAGTGGGCGCAGACGAGTGCCGCTGCCCCCGGCGAGAATGATCGCTTTCATAGAAAAGCCGTCCTTTTTCAGAGTTGGTTTCAGTATGGACGGTTTTTCGCAGGGTTATACACAAATCTGACTATCTCTTTGAATCAGCCGCGTTGTGATAAGCTATTAGCCGTTAGCTGTTAGCTGTTAGTCAGGTGCTGCCAGTTTAAAGCAAACAGCTAAAAAGGAAGCTGAGAGTGAAACCACCCGTTTGCAAAGTCATACAACCGGTAAACGCAGCAAGTAACGCCAAGAACCACAAAGCTAATGGCTAAAAGCTAATAGCTAATAGCTAAAAGGCTCATAAGGCTGAGAAAAGGGATAACCAGATACACAAAAATACCCCGGAGCGGCGTCGAACACCGCCCCGGGGCGAGAGAGAGAAACCTATAAAGGAGAAAAATCAAGTTACCGAGTCCGGAACAGCTGAACCAGGCGCTCCGCCAGCGTGACGCGCTGGTGCTGCTGGCTCAACAGCGCACCGAAGTTGTCCACCGCCATCCAGGAGGGAGCGGCAGGAGCGGTGTAGTTGTTCAGCGTCAAATCAGAGACCATAATCATTGTCAATACCTCCATTTTTGATGTTTAAAGGGTGGATGTTTTGCTTGACCGGTCATTGCTTTCTGTGACTATAGAATAACACATCCTGCGGGGTTTGCAATGTGTGACCACCCTAAATTTTCGGTTTTGGCTTGTGTTATTAGCACAACCTGTGGTATACTACTTTTAGAAAAACAATGCTCGAATAAAGGAGGCATCACTATGGCGCTGACCATACGGGAACTGATTGAGCAGACCCGGAGCAAATACCGGCTCAAGCTGCTGGCGGGGGAGGACTCTCTGGACTTCGTGGTCACCTGGGTCCACATGACCGAGGACACCAGCGTGGCGGAGTTCTTCTGGGGCAACGAGATGGTGGTCACCAGCGGCTACACCGCCCAGAGCGAGGAGGGACTGCTCCACTTCATCGACGTGCTGGAGGAAAAACGCTGCGCCGGGGTGGTCATCAACGTGGGCAAGTACATCAACGAGGTGCCGCCCAGGGTGCTGGACTTCTGCCAGGACCGCCACCTGCCCCTGTTGACCATGCCCTGGGAGATGTCCATCACCGAGTTTGTCCGGGAGTGTTGCTCCCTCATCGACAAGAGCAGTCAGGACGAGGAGGCCCTGGCCGATGCGGTGGTGTCCACCATCCTCTCCCCCATGGGGGCGGGACGGCACAAGGATCGGTTGACTGACTACTTCCACGTAGAGCGGGGCTTCACGATGCTGGCCCTGTGGGTGGAACTGCCCGCCCCCCTGCGCAATGTGCTGGACCAGCGCAGCACCCTCCGGCTCCACACCGCTCTGCGGCCCTTCGACTTCTCTTATCTGATTTTTCGGTACAAAAAGCGGTTCTTCATCCTGCTGAACCAGCGGGACAGGCAGGTTTCTGTCCGGGTCAGCCGCCGGATTCTGGACACCATCCACCAGAATCTCCCCGACCTGTCGGCGCAAATCGGCGTGGGGGAGCCGGTGGACACCCTGGAGCAGCTGGCGGACACCTTCCACGCCGCCATCTCCGCCCAGCGGCGGGCCTCCCTCCAGGGGCTGGAAATCGTTCGGTTCCAGGACATGGGATTCTACAAGCTGCTGTACTCCGTGCCGGACGACAGCCTGCTGGAAAGCTACTACCATGAAATGATGGACCCGCTGCTGGAACACGACCGGCAGACCGGCAGCGTCTACACCGAGACGCTGTTTCGCTACGTGCTGACGGACGGCAGCCTCCAGGCGGTGGCCGCCGCCATGTACACCCACCGGAACACCGTGGGCTACCGAATGGGGAAAATCCGGGAACTGCTGGGCCAGGATCTGGACAGCCAGCAGCAGCGGCTGCCTTACCTGCTGGCGTATCACGCCGGGGTGATTTTGAAGCTGTGCGAGGATTATGAGTAGCTGTTAGCTTTTAGCTATTAGCTGTTAGCCTGGATAGTGCCAGATTTTGCGGTCGTTCCTTTGAATCAGCATTGTCAATGATTACAACGAAAACCCCTCCACCATGCTTCGCATGGTCCCCCTCCGCCGTCAAGCGGCACTTCCGCTTCGCTCCCTGCCCTTTCAGGGGAGGCGAGAGTGGGTGGTCAGTTACGGAAGGTCGTTTCGTTATGGGTAAAGTATTTCTTTTGATTAAATTACATTCCAAATTCTTCTTGCTTTAAGTAGAGACGCAAACTAAACGACAAGCACTAGCCCTCTTGCCTCCCCTGAAAGGGGAGGTGGGTAGGTTACAATACGAAGTGCAACA
>JAJQBR010000145.1 GCA_021203185.1 Clostridiales bacterium | reverse complement strand
CAGGGGAGGCAAGAGGGGTGGCCGCTTGACGAAAGATAGATGTTTCAACACCACAATGCCCGCAAGGGTGCAAAAATTTAATCCCCGTAAGGGGTCTGCGCGGGTTTCCTCCGCGCTCCGCAAGTTGCAACGGGCGCGCCTCCTGGCGCAATTGCACATTGCTCATTGCTAATTGCAAATTGATTTATCCCCGCAAGGGGACGGAAACCTTTCTTTTTCGTCGGCAATGCTACACACAAGAAACATTTTATCCCCGCAAGGGGCCTCCCCCATCGCGCAAAAAACACGCTCTGCGACAGCGACCTGTCAGCTGGGCGTGTTTTTGCGTCTGTATTGCATTTTGCGCGGATTTTGCCACGAAAAAAAGGGACAGGATGCAAAATCCTGTCCCTTTGGCGTTTATATGGTGTTGTGAGGGGGGAATCAGTCCTGGTCCCAGTTGTGCCAGACGTTCTGTACGTCGTCGTCGTCCTCCAGCAGCTCCAGCATCCGCTCCATGTTCTTGATGTCGCCCTCTTTTTCCAGCTTGACCATGTCGTTGGGAATCATGGCCTCTTCCGCGGACTCGAAGGTGTAACCGGCGGCTTCCAGCGCCTCAGAGACGGCCACCAGATCCTCAGGGGCGCAGTAGACCACGAACACGTCGCCCTCGTTTTTCAGGTCGTCCGCGCCAGCCTCCAGCGCGTCCATCATAACGGTGTCCTCATCCAGCTCCTCGTCCTCGTTGTTGATGACGATCTGGCCCTTGCGCTCGAAGTTCCAGGACACGCAGCCGGTGGCGCCCAGGTTGCCGTTATACTTGTCGAACAGATGGCGGATGTTGGGGGCGGTGCGGTTGCGGTTGTCGGTCAGGGCCTCCACGATGACCGCCACGCCGGAGGGACCGTAGCCCTCGAACTGCAAGGTCTCGTAGTTGTCGCCGCTGCCGGAGGCCAGCGCCTTGTCGATGGTGCGCTTGATGTTGTCCTTGGGCATATTCACGGCCTTGGCCTTGGCGATGACCGTAGCCAGCTTGGAGTTGTTCTTGGGGTCGCCGCTGCCGCCGGTTTTGACGGCCACAATCATTTCGCGGGCGATTTTGGTGAACGCCTGGGAGCGCTTGGCGTCGGCAGCGCCCTTTGTTTTTTGAATGTTATGCCACTTGGAATGTCCGGACATGAGTGATTCATCCCTTCATATGAGTATGTTGCTGCGGTTTTCCGTCATATTCCCCGCCGGGGAACGGCAAAACTGCATATAAACCTATCTGACTATCCCTTTAAATCAGTCGTGCATAATAAGCTGTTAGCCTTTGGCTTTTAGCTGTTAGTCAGGTGCTGCCATTCTAAAGCGAACAGCTAAAAAGGAAACTGAACCCGAAACTATCTGTTTGTAAAACGATGCAAACGGTAGGCGTAGCACATAACGCCAGGAACCACAAAGCTAATAGCTAACAGCTAAGAGCTATAGGTACTCATAGGACTGAGCAAAAGGGATAACCATATAAACCTACTATTTCGCTATTATAGCACGGCCAAAACCCGGTTGCAACCCTTTTCGGAAAGAAAAACGAACGCCGGGGCGTGAATCTGTCCAAAGGACGCACCCCCCGCCGGTCAGGGGAATAAAATAGGTCGAAGGCAGCGGAACGCTGTCTTTGGGGCGGCCCGGTAGGACGGCGCAAGGCCGCTCGTCCGGCCCCTCAGTTCTTCCAAAGGAGGAATCCGTTTGTTTTCTGAAACGACTTTACCGAAGAAGTCCTGTTCCGTGAACCGGTGCGCCGACGGACAGGGGAAGCTGCCCTGCTGCGGCCAGCTGGCGGTACCCTACGTCCCCTTCCAGCCGGACGACCCGGAGGTCTACCAGCGCAGCGAGGCCCTGGCCCAGGGTACGCTGTTTCCGGGGCTGAATCTGCCCTTTCATCTGAAGCCCAACGGCGACCCGGTCCCCCAGACCCCGCTGAGCGAGTTGCAGGCACTGGAGTTTGTGCTGGTGGAGCTGGGGCTGTATCTGGACAGCCACCAGGACGACGAGGAAGCCTTCGCCTTGTTCCAGCAGTACGCCGCGCTGGAGAAGGAAGGCCGCAAGAAGTACGAGGCCCAGTACGGCCCCCTCTGCCGGAACGACGCGGCGGAGGATAACCGGTTCACCTGGGTGAACGGGCCGTGGCCCTGGGAACAGATGGGAGGGAAATAAGGATGTTTGTGTATGAAAAAAAGCTGGAATACCCCATCCGCGTCAAGAATCCCAACCCCCGGCTGGCCAACATCATCATCACCCAGTACGGGGGTCCTGACGGAGAGCTGGGCGCGTCCCTGCGCTACCTGAGCCAGCGGTTCGCCATGCCCAACGACGAGGCCAAAGGGCTGCTGACCGACATCGGCACCGAGGAGCTGTCCCACCTGGAGATGGTGGGGACGCTGGTCTACCAGCTGACCCGCAACCTGTCCGATGAGCAGATCAAGACCGCCGGGTTCGACACCTACTTTGTGGACCATACCACCGGCGTCTACCCCTCCGCCGCCAGCGGCTACCCCTGGACTGCCGCCACTTTCAATTCCACCGGCGACGCCATTGCCGACCTGACCGAAGATTTGGCGGCGGAGCAGAAGGCCCGCCTGACCTATGACAACATCCTGCGTCTCAGCGACGACCCCGACGTAAACGACGTGATCCGGTTCCTGCGGGAGCGGGAGGTTGTCCACTTCCAGCGGTTTGGGGAGGTTCTGGAGCTAACCAAGGAGAAGCTCAACCAGAAAAACGTCTATTTCTACAACCCGTCCTTCGACAAAGGCGCCCTCAAGGCGTAAGCCAATTAGCAATTAGCAATGTGCAATGTGCAATGAAGCGGCCTGAAACGCTCCGCGCCTTGCCGAACACGAAATGAAGCAGCCCCCACTGTCACCCCTGCGGCGGCAGTGGGGGCTGACGCATTTTGAGCGCTTCGCAGGCAGAAAAACCTTGCAAACAATTTACGAAGGGCTGAGAGAGATTTTCCCTTTTTGGGATAGAGGGCTTTACAAACCCCCTGTTATAATGGCCTCACCGTCAGGGGAAAAGAGGCGCTGCGCGACATCTGCGGCGCATTGCCCAGGCGGAATCATACATCCTTCCATTTATGGAGATTAGGAGATCGAAACAACATGAAGAAACTGATTGCTTTGCTGATGGCCATGGCAATGGCGTTCAGCCTGGTGGCCTGTGGCAGCTCCTCCCAGTCCGGCACCGACGAGGACACCACCACAACCGAGACCAGCACCACCGAAGAAGACACCACTGACGACACCGAAGACACCGACACCACCGAGGAGACAAGCACCGCCGACATCAGCGGCAGCGTCTCCACCAACGGCTCCACCTCGATGGAAAAAGTCATGTCCATCCTGATCGAAGCGTTCGAGGAGCAGTACCCCAGCGTCACCGTCACCTATGACGCCACCGGCTCCGGCTCCGGCATCACCGCCGCCACCGAGGGCAGCGCCGACATCGGCCTGGCCAGCCGGGACCTGAAAGAGGAAGAGACCGGCCTGACCGCTTACGTGGTGGCCCTGGACGGCATCGCCGTCATCGTCAACCCCTCCAACGGCGTGGAGGATCTGTCTCTGGAGCAGATCGCCGGGCTGTTCAACGGCACCATCACCAACTGGAGCGAGGTGGGCGGCGAGGATATGGATGTCGCTGTCATTGGCCGTGAGGCCGGTTCCGGCACCCGGGACGGCTTCGAGAGCGTGGTCGGCGTGGAGGACGCCTGCATCTATGACCAGGAGTTGACCTCCACCGGCGCGGTCATCACCGCTGTGGCCCAGAACCAGTACGCCATCGGCTACGCCTCCCTGTCTGAGGCCGCTGAGGACGACTCCGTGAAGATGGTCACTGTAGACGGCGTCGCCGCCAGCGAGGAGACCGTCAAGGACGGCACCTATTCCATCCAGCGTAACTTCAACATGGTGGTCAACGACTCTGCCACCCTCAGCGATGCGGCCCAGGCGTTCCTGGACTTCTGCCTGAGCGAGGACGTGGCGGACTACATCGCCCAGGCCGGCGCGATTCAGCCGTAAGGGAACTGCACAGACGTTATCTTAGCCCAAACACAACAGCCGGGGCGGGAGAAGTCCCGTCCCGGCCTTTTGAATGAAAGCGCAAAAGCGCGGGGGATTCCTTTGATATGGCTATATCTCCCGGTGGCCAGTGATAAAAGAACAGTATTTGATGTTCAACGTGTACACCCGCTTTATAGAAGTGTTTGTTCCCTAACTGACCACCCATCTTGCCTCCCCTGAAAGGGCAGGGAGCGAAGCGGAAGTGCCGCTTGACGGCGGAGGGGTTTCCCGTATATAGCTGTTTCAAAGGAATTTCCCAAAAAAATACGATAGAAAGGGTCAAAAACGTGAAACTCAGAGACGCAATCGAGAAATTCATGAACGGGCTGTTCTTTGTCTGCGGCATGGTGTCCATCGCTATGGTGGCCCTCATCACCATCTATATGATCATCAGCGGACTGCCCGCCATCATCAAAATCGGCCCCGTCGACTTCCTGTTTGGCACCGTATGGGCCAGCACGGCGGCGGACCCCAAATACGGCATCCTGCCCTTTATCCTGGCCTCGGTCTATGGCACCTTCGGGGCCTGCCTCATCGGTGTGCCGGTGGGCCTGATGACCGCCATTTTCCTCTCCAAAATCGCCGGAAAAAAGACGGCGGGCGTGGTCCGCACCGCAGTGGAACTGCTCAGCGGCATCCCTTCCGTGGTCTACGGTCTGGTGGGCGCGATTATCCTCGTACCACTGATTATGAGCGCCTTTTCCCTGAAAAACGGCACCTGTCTGCTGGCAGCCATCATCGTGCTGTCCATTATGATTCTCCCCTCCATCATCAGCGTCAGCGAGACTTCTCTCTCCGCAGTCCCCAAGGAGTACGAGGAGGGCAGCCTGGCCCTGGGGGCTACGGAGATGGAGACCTACTTTAAAGTGTCCCTCCCCGCCGCCAAGAGCGGCGTGGCCGCCGGTATCGTACTGGGCGTGGGCCGCGCCGTGGGCGAGGCCATGGCCGTGATGATGGTGGCCGGCAACGTAGCCAATATGCCCGGCCTGTTCACCAGCGTCACCTTCCTGACCACCGCCATTGCCAAGGAAATGAGCTACTCCTCCGGCCTCCAGCGGCAGGCACTGTACTCCATCGGCCTGATTTTGTTCCTCTTTATCATGATCATCAACACGGTCATGGGCCGCCTGTTGAAGAAAGGGGACGACGACAAGAAATGAGCAGTTCGAGAAAGGCGTGGAACACCGCCGTCAAAGCCATCATTATGGTCTGCGTGGTCATCACCGTGGCGCTTCTGGTGGGCCTCATCGGGTACATCATGGTGCGGGGCCTGCCCTATATCACCGTGCAGCTGCTGACCACCCAGCGCAGCGCCATCAACGGCACCATCGGCATCCTGCCCAA
>JAJQBR010000060.1 GCA_021203185.1 Clostridiales bacterium | reverse complement strand
TTATTATTATAGCACATTTCAGAATATCTGGGGGATTAAATCAGAGATTCCTTAACTGACGGCTTTGGTTCCAAAAAGTTCTCAAATCTCATCACAAGGGGGCTTCCTGGCTTTTGGCTGGGGAGTCTCTTTTTTACCTTGCATTTACCAATATTTAGGAAAAACGCGCAGGATTGTGACCGCAGGTCACGTCACGGTCACAACCCACAGCACCGCTCCCCTTCCGGAAACAAAATTTTCTTCAATTTTTGCTTTTTTCCCGAAATCTTTACAGTTTCTTCATGTTCGTGCGGTATAGTAACTCTAGAATGAACGATGGAGGGGGAAGCTGTCGTCCCGCCGCCCTTCCCCGCTCCACATTTTGGAGGCTTTTTACATGAACAACACCATCATCGGCATCGACCTGGGTACCACCAACAGTTGTGTCGCCGTTCTGGAAGGAGGCAAGCCTGTCATCATCCCCAATGCGGAAGGAGGGCGTACCACCCCCAGCGTCGTCGCTTTCACCAAAAACGGCGAGCGGCTGGTGGGCGACCTTGCCAAGCGGCAGTCCGTCACCAACGCCCAGGGGACTATCTCCTCCATCAAGCGGCAAATGGGTACCGACTACCGCGTGGATATCGACGGGCGCAGGCGCACCCCCCAGGAGATCAGCGCCATGATCCTCCAAAAGCTCAAGCAGGACGCGGAGGCGTACCTGGGCCATGAGGTACAGGACGCGGTCATCACCGTCCCCGCCTACTTCAACGACACCCAGCGTCAGGCCACCAAGGACGCCGGGCGCATCGCCGGGCTGAACGTCCGCCGGATCATCAATGAGCCGACCGCCGCAGCGCTGGCCTACGGCCTGGACCACGGCGCGGCCCAGAAAATCATGGTCTACGACCTGGGCGGCGGCACCTTCGATGTCTCCATCATTGAAATCGGCGACGGGGTCATCGAGGTTCTTTCCACCTGCGGCGACAACCACCTGGGCGGCGACGACTTCGACCAGCGGGTAGCCAACTATCTGGTCAGCGAGTTCAAGCGCCAGACCAAAATCAACCTTGCCAAAGACGCCACCGCCATGCAGCGGGTCCGGGAGGCGGCGGAAAAAGCCAAAATCGAGCTTTCCACCTCCTCCATGGCCAACGTGAACCTGCCCTTTATCTCCCAGAACCGCAACGGACCGGTGCATATGGACCTGACCATCACCCGCGCGGTGTTTGACCAACTGACCCAGGACTTGGTGGAACGGACCAACCTCCCCGTTCAGACCGCCCTGAACGACGCCGGTATTACCACCCGGGAGCTGGGCAAGGTGCTGCTGGTGGGCGGTTCCACCCGTATCCCCGCCGTCCAGGAGAAGGTCCGTCGGCTGACCGGCCTCCAGCCCTCCAAAGGGGTGAACCCGGACGAGTGCGTGGCGCTGGGCGCGGCGGTGCAGGGCGGCACCCTCAGCGGCGCGAACCTGACCGTCTCTAACGGGGACGGGATGCGCAGCTCGGTGGGCGGCAATGAAATCCTGCTGCTGGACGTGACCCCGCTTTCTCTGTCCATCGAGACGGTGGGCGGCGTGGCCACCCGGCTCATCGACCGGAACTCCACCCTGCCTGTCCACTACTCTCAAATCTTCACCACCGCCGCCAACTACCAGACCATGGTGGAAATTCACGTCCTACAGGGTGAGCGGCCCATGGCAAGGGACAACAAGACCATCGGCAAGTTCCGGCTGACCGGCATCAAGCGCGCCCCCAGAGGCGTACCGCAAATCGAGGTCACCTTTGACCTGGACACCAACGGCATCCTGAAGGTCAGCGCCAAAGACCTGGGTACCGGCCGCGCCCAGGAGATCACCATTGCCGCCAGTTCCAACCTGCCGGAGGAGGAGATTCAGCGGGCCATCCGGGACGCGCAGGAGTACGCCGCCCAGGACGCTGCCCGGAAGCAGACTTTGGAGGCCCGGAACGAGGCGGAGTCCCTGGTCAACGAGTGCAAGGCGGCGCTGACGGTCTGCGGCAAGGAGATCGACCGGGGCGAGCAGAAGAGGGTGAAAAACGACCTGTCCGCCGTGGAAAAAATCCTCAACAAAAAAATCGAAAAGCTCAAGGACGAGGACTACCAGAACCTGTCTTACGCCACCAGCCAGCTCCGCGGCAGCGCGGGCAACCTGCTCCAGCGCTACGCACAGAAGCGGGAGGAGGAGAATCAGGGGTCGTCCAACTGAGCGACGAATTTCATCAGAAAACAGGGCAGATGATTTTTTCTCTGCCCTGTTTTTATGATTTTGTGGCGGTTTTGCTGTTTTTTTGTTATTTTGACATACTAAGCAATCAGTTTTGTTTCCTCTTTGCAAAAACTGACTGCAAGTCAGAAAAACAGTGCTTGCAATTTGCATTGTGTTCCTATAAAATGTTTGTAGAAATGAAAGGAATCATTTAAAAAAGGAGAAATTGCGAATGAAAAATGCTGACTATCCACTCTATCCGGCGCGGGAGCTGGCCGACCTGCGCCAACTGCTGGAGCAGAAGGCCCTGACCTGTCCCGACGAACCCGCCTTCCGCTACATGGTGGGCCGCAAGGCCATGGTGGAACGCACCTACGGGCAGTTTTATCAGGACGTCCGCGCCCTGGGGACCTATCTGCTGAAACACTATACAGTGGGGCGGAAAATTGCCCTCATCAGTGAGAACTCCTACCACTGGCTGGTGGCCTACTTCGCCATCGTCACCACGGGGAACGTGGCGGTGCTGGTTTCCAAGGACTCCACCGACCTGGA
The DNA here is from genome assembly GCA_021203185.1 of Clostridiales bacterium. Taxonomy (GTDB): domain Bacteria; phylum Bacillota; class Clostridia; order Oscillospirales; family Oscillospiraceae; genus Onthomonas. Next base: position 29,447 of record JAJQBR010000060.1, on the reverse strand, counting down.
GGCGGCCACCCTGGTGTTCCAGAGCGACGTGGATATCATCGTCACCAGCGAGGCGTGTGAGGGGGTCGCCCGGTTTTGCAAGGCGAAATATGGCCGCAAATGCCGCTATTACTCCATGAGCCACATGAACAAGTGGCTGGCGGCGGGGTACAAGGCTTTGGAGAAGGGCAAGAAGCACTATGACCGGGCGGCGGTGGATCCGGACGCCCTGGCCTGCATCTTCTTCACCTCCGGCTCCACCGGGTTCAGCAAGGGGGTTATGCTCACCCAGCGCAACATCACTGCCGACATCGCCGGGATGTTACAGCTCGTTGACCCCACCGGCTCCGTCATGTCCGTGCTGCCCTTCACCCACGCCTTCGGGTTGGTGGTGGGGCTGATGGTGCCTTTCTTCTGCCAGATGCCGATATTCATCTGTTCCAGCCTGTCCAACTTTATGCGGGAAATTCCCCTGGCTAAGCCCACCTTCCTGGTGGTGGTCCCGCTGTTTGTGGAGACCTTTTCCAAGACCATCTGGCGCACCGCCGAGAAGCAGGGACAGGCCAAGACCCTTCGCCGGGGCATGGCCGCCAGCGACGCCATGCTGCGGCTGGGCATCGACCGCCGCCGTAGGCTGTTCGCCACGGTCCTCAACAGATTCGGCGGAGAGCTGCACACCATCATCTGCGGCGGCGCGCCGCTGGATCCCCGTTTCGTGAAGGAGTTCCGCAGTCTGGGTGTGGAGATCATCAACGGCTACGGCATTACCGAGTGTTCCCCCGTGCTGGCGGCCAACCGGAACAATTACCACCGGGACGGCTCCGTGGGCCTGCCCATGCCCAACATCGAGCTGAAAATCGCGGACCCGGACGGCAAGGGCCGGGGCGAGGTGGCGGTCCGGGGTCTCAACGTCATGCTGGGCTATTACCACGACCCCAAGTCCACCAGCGAGGTCATCGACAGCGAGGGCTGGTTCTACACCGGTGATTTGGGCTATCTGGACGAGGAGGGCTTCCTCTTCATCACCGGGCGGAAAAAGAGCGTCATTATCCTCTCCAACGGGGAAAACGTCTCCCCGGAGGAAATCGAGCAGTATGTGGAGCGCATCGACGAGGTGCAGGAGGTGGTGGTCTACGCCGATGAGAACGCCATCACCGCCGAGGTCTACCCCGACCCGGAAACCGGCCTGACCCGGAAAGAGCTGTTGCGCCGCATCCAGAAGCAAATCGACAAGCTCAACGCCTCTCTCCCCAGCTATAAGCACATCCAGCGGCTGAAAATCCGGGACAGGGAGTTTGAAAAAACCTCCACCCGGAAAATCAAGCGGTACAAGGCCGCTCCCAGGCAGGAGGAGCCGGAGGACGTTACCCCGGCTGACCCTGCGTCCCCCGCGCTGGAACCGGAAGAATAAACCACAACTAAAATCATCAACCGCCCCCTGGTTTGTCCAGAGGGCGGTTTTGATTTGCTTTTGGCTGTTCAAAAAACAGGGCCATTGCACATTGCTAATTGCTAATTTGGCTATCCCTTTGAAACAGCCTGGCTAGTAATTCCAGCGAGAAACCCCTCCGTCGCGGCTTACGCCGCGCCACCTCCCCTTTCAGGGCAGGGAGCGTAGCGGAAGTGCCGCTTGACGGCGGAGGAGGGCCGCCGCCTTTAGGCGGTGGCGGAGGGGTTTCTGGCACATGGCTGAGTAAAAGGGATAACCAGTATTGCTAATTGCACATTTATTGCAGCAGCATCCCCAAAAACGCCTCGTAGGGGATGCCGTCGTTCCGGTCCGTCCCCTCCCGCTCTGCGGCGGCGATGGCGGCGGAAAGGAACCGCTCCGCCCGCACCACGGCCCGGGGAACGCTCTCCCCCCGCAGCAGCGCCCCCAGCAAAGCGGCGGCGAACAGGTCGCCGGTGCCGGAGTAGCTTCTGCCGTTGTAGGGCTGGGCCAGGAAGAACGTTCCCCCATCCCACAGGGCCAGGTTGCCAATGGCGGGGCCGCCGTCCTCGCCGGGGACCTGTACCCCGGTGACAATCACCGTCTGTCCGGGGCGGCGGAGGGCCTCTGCGCAGGCGGTCACCCGATCCGTGTAGTCCCGTTCCCGCTGGTGGGCGGTCAGCGCGGCGTAGTCCCAGCCGGTCAGCAGACAGCACTCCGTCAGGTTGGGGACCAGCAAGGTTCCCCGGCGGCACAGCCCCCGCATCCCCTCCAGCAATTCGGAGCTGAACATCCCAAAGGCGCGGCCTCCGTCCCCCATCACCGGGTCCACCAGTACCAGCGTGTCCCGGCGCTGAAAGGCGTCCAAAAAGGCGTTGAGCGGGTCAAACTGGGCGGGATTCGCCACAAAGCCGGTGGTAATGCCGTCAAAGTGGACGCCCATCCCCTGCCACGAGCGGCGAATAGCATCCATCTGGCCGGTTAAATCCAGATAGGTGTAGTCGGGATACCCCGTCTGGGCGGAGAGCAGCGCCGTGGGCAGCGGAACCGGCTGCACCCCCGTTGCGGCCAGCACCGGCAGGGCGGCGGTCAGGGAACACCGGCCAAAGCTGGACAGGTCGTTGATAACCGCGACCTTTTTCATGGCTGCATCCCCAATTCCCGGCGAATGGCGGGGTAGTCCATGCGGAACACATGACCGCTCATGCCCAGGGCCTGGGCCGCCGCCACGTTGTCCGGGCGGTCGTCCACGAAGTAACAGGTTACCGCCTCCAGGTGGTATCGCTCCAACAGCCGCCGGTAAATTTCCGGGTCGGGCTTGAGGATTTTTTCCCGGCAGGAGATCACCGCCCCATCGAAGAACTCCAGGGGGCAGAAGGCCGGAAAATAGGTAAAAAACAGGTCGGAGGCGTTGGAGAGCAGGTACAGCCCATACCCCGCCGCCTTGCAGTCGCGGAGGAAGTCCAGCGCGCCGGGGATGGGGTTGTGCATACACACCCACCAGTTGTCGGCGCAGGCTTTCAGGGCGGGCCAGTGCTGCTCCGGCACCCGGCCTTTGACGTGGTCGAACCGCTCGCAGTCCCGGATCAGCCCCTGGTCGGCCATCAGCCACTCCGGCGCCTGGAACAGCTCCCGCCGCACCAGTTCCTTTTCCTCCGGGGTGGAGCAGTACCGGTCCAGGGGAACCTGCGGGTCGAAGTCCAGCAGCACATTTCCCATGTCCATCACGATGTTTTTTGTCATGTAAACGCCTCCCAGTGGCGAGAATTGTTCCCATCTCGAACTTTATAAAAAATTTTTGCAAAAACACTTGACAGATGAACAGATCTGTGGTATCCTTTACTCATCCCAAAGAGGATGCAAAATTCACTACAGAAAGGGGTCGGTTCCCAAGACGCAGTGAAAACGGCAGCTGTTCCGTCAAGCAGCGATGTTCCTTCCGCCCCATCCGCTTGACCGTTTGAGAGGATGATGTGTTATGTGGTATGATTTCAGATCAGCTATTCAGTAACACAGGAGGTACGGTCCCATGTACAAGTAAGTTTGTCCCTATCCACCACCCCCGTTTCCGAAAGGATGATGTGTTATGAGGGTTGCTTTTAGAGCCGCAATCAAATAACGCAGGAGGTACGGTCCAATGTACAGGTAAGTTCGTCCCCATCCACATTCCGCCTGTGAAGGAGGCGCGTTCTATGAAGCGTGTACTCGTGATTATTTAGACGACGGAAGAAAGGACTGAGACCAAAGAACAGTGCAGAGCAGCCATCAGTGACGGCGCAGTGAATAGTCCTGAATGTGTACCCTATGAAAAGTTGAGGTAAAGACCCTTGGACAATGAACAGAAGTGACCCGGCGAGAGGTTGAATCGCCGGGTCTTTTTTTGCGTCCGGCGGCGGGAACGCTCATTCGCCGCTGCCGAACAGACTGCTGAGCAGGTTTTGCACAAATTGCAACGCCTTCTGGAAGAAGTTCAGCGCCGATTCCCTGGTGATGCCCAGCGAATCCATGGTGTCGCTGATTTTATCGTAGAGCTGACCGGCTTGCTGGGCCAGAGCGTCCACGTCGATGTCCGTCTCTTTCAGCTTCATCAGCAGGTCGATGATTTTTTGCTTCAGTTCGTCTTCAATGGTCACACCCATCTCCTCACAGGCGTTGTCAATGGCGTCGGAAAGCTCGTCCTCACTCAAATCCTGCTCCAGCATCTGTTGTTTCAGCAGGGCGATCAACTCGGCGGCGGTGTCGTTGCTGCCGATGGCGTCGCCCAGCTCGCCGGTGGTCACCAGCTCGTCCACGGCGGCATCGGCGCTGGCCTCGGAAATTTCCTCCCCGGTCAGGGTGGAGTAGGCGTTCATGGCGCTGAGCAGGGCGCAGGTGCCGGAGACAGCACTGGGTGCGGCGATGTAGATGTCCACATCTTCTACCCCAGCGGAAATCAGCGCGTTCTGATACATTTCCACCGTGCAATAGGTGATATTATAAGAGGTGACGGAAATACCGTCCCCTTCCTCGCCGGGAATGAGCAGGATGGAGGACAGGGCGCGGCTGCCCACCACCGAGGCGCTGAGGTAGCTGTCAAACGCTTCGTGTTCCTGTTCGTTGGTGGTGTAGCTGACCACGTAGTCGTCCATGTCTTCCACCTGGAGGTAGGACAGCACCGTTTCCAGCTCCTGGCTGGTCAAATCTTCGCCCAACACAAGGTAGCCTTTGGTCTCCGTGCCGGTGCCGTCGGCCAGAGCAAGGGCGCTGACCGAGAATACCATACAGACCGCCAAAAAAAACGCTGTCAATCGTTTCATTCTGCATCCGCCTTTCTGTCTGAGATTGAAGCCCATTGTACCACAAATCAGCGGGGCAGCACAAGCGGAAAAACGGCAATTTCATGTTCTTTTTGTTGGGATTTTCTCCCTTTCAAAAAGAAAATTTCTCCAAAGAAAAGCTCCCATGCACAGCGGCGCAGTTCTGTCGGATGTCTGCGCGCCCAACGCTGCCCGACTTTGGCAGCGGCGGCGCGTTTTTTTTCGTCCCCGCGAGAAATAGTAATCTGGCAGCGTGATTCGGCCTGCGATGAGGAGAAATGGCCTGAAACGGAATGTTTTTCCTCAACAAAGGCCCCTGATGGAGGGATGGAGAATGAAGGAAGAGAAACAGACGGCACACACCGCCGCTTTGCTGGGCGCGGCGATGGTGCTGGCGCTGGCGCTCCTGCTCACTGCCGTTGCGCAGAGCTGGAAAGCCAGTGCCGTCCGATGCTCCGGGCAGGCGGAGCAGACCATGCTGGTGCCGGTGGGCAAGACGGTGGGCATCAAGCTGTTTTCCCATGGCGTCATGGTGGTGGGCCTGGAGGAGATCGCCACCGCTCAGGGCAGCTACTCCCCAGCCAAAGAGAGCGGCTTGAAGGTGGGGGACATCATCACCCAACTGGACGGCCAGCAGGTGGACACCATCGAGGAGGTGGAGGAAATTTTGCGCCAGCAGAGCGGGGAGACGCTGGCGGTCACCGCTCTGCGATCGGGCCGGCGGCTGGAGGTGATTGCGGAGGCCGCGCCCTGTCTGGCCGATGGCAGCTATAAGCTGGGCGCCTGGGTGCGGGACTCCATGGCGGGTATCGGCACCGTCACCTGGTATGACCCGGCTACCGGGCGGTTCTGCGCCCTGGGCCACGGCATCAACGACGTGGACACCAGCCTGCTGATGCCGCTGAAAACCGGCGGGATTATGAGCGCCACTGTGACCAGCGCCGTTGTGGGGAGCAGCGGTCATCCAGGGCAGCTCCACGGCACCTTTGACCTGACGGAGGATCTGGGCAGTCTGACGGAAAACACCGACTGCGGCGTGTTTGGGCAACTCTACGAAGAACCGGGTGGAGAAGCGCTGCCTGTGGCAGTGAGGAGCCAAATCCAAACCGGCGAGGCCAGCATCCTCTGCAACGTGGAGGGAGACGAGGTCAGGGAGTATTCTGTGGAGATTCTGCGGCTTTATCCGGCGGCGGCCTCGGAAACCCGGAACCTGCTGCTCCAGGTGACAGATCCCGACTTGTTGGAAGCCACCGGCGGCATTGTCCAGGGGATGTCCGGCTCGCCCATTTTGCAGGACGGGCGGCTGGTGGGAGCAGTGACACACGTTCTCGTCAACGACCCCACCCGGGGCTATGGCATCCTGGCGGAAACCATGCTGGACGGCTGCGGCGGGTAACACACGGAGCGAGAAAATCGGGTCAGGAAAAGCGTGTCGGGGTATCCGGTACGCTTTTTCCGCTCCTGTTCTATTTTTACTGGCCTCTTTTAGATGTCGTCCGCATAGCCTGCCGTGTTGAGCTTGATTCGACAGCCTTTCAGCCAGGTGCGGAGGACGAAGATGATCTTTGTGCCAGAGAACTGGAACACCTGGCTGATGTATGCCTGATCTGCGCCGTTGCCTCTGGCCAGACGTTCCACGTCAACCACCAGGACCCCGGCGTACAGCCCGGCACTCACCTCCTCCAGCATTTTTTGAATCTCCGGTCTAGCCGCGATAGATTCGCCAGAAACGACCTCATAATAGGTTTTTGCAATACAATACCCTCTGTCGTTCGCCATCTTGTCCAAAATTGCTTCATGTCTTTTCAGTGTTTCCTCAATACTGAGTTCCGCATAATCCCGGTCAAAACGTGACTTACGAAGGTACTTGACGTACTGCTTCATAGGGGTCTCCTTTCTGGCTCTATTATAGTTGCGGTTCAGCGCAGCGTCAACGGTGCGGGACGCTCCAAATTATGTAATATGCCGCAGTCGGTACTGCGGCATACGTTTCACTCCTGTTTGGGGGCTTTTTCTTTTTCAGCGTTCCTTCTCTTGTAGGAGTTGGTGATGATTTGACTGATGTGCTCCAGGCTCCCCTGGGAAACACCGGTAAAAAATTCGTCGTGAATCCGAACGGTGGCGGCTTCGGTCTGCATTTCCGCGATAATCATAGCGTGTCCTTTCTTTTGGCTGATTTTGGCTTAGTATTGGCACTCCTCCAAACGTTTATACACTGTCAGGCTTCTCTGTCTGATGGGCGCAGTTTCTCACGCACTGGGAGAAAGGCGGTTCGTGTTCCGTATCCAGCCCCAGTTCCACCTCCAGACACCGGCTGATCTCCGCCATATGTTTCTCCGACAGATGCGCCATATAGCGGATAATATCCGACTTGTTGATGGTATCCGGCTGCTCTGCCAAAACCTGCGAGGGGTATGGGATACCCCTGATATTTTCCAGCATATAGTGGGTGGGCTGGTTGGGTTTCTTGTTCACCTTCGAGGTCAGCTTGACCACACTGAGCGTGGGGCTGTGCCGGTTGCCGGTGTTGTTCTGCATGACCACAACAGGGCGGATGCCGCCCTGTATGGAGCCGCGCCATTTGCCGCAGTCGGCCAGGTACACGTCGCCGCGGCGGTATACCCAATTTTCTCTCATGGCAGGACACCTCAGAACTTCAAGGGCAGCGCATACTTTTTACTGTTTCCGTTGTAAATGCGATAGACCTGATAGAGATACTTTTTGTATCCGGTCAGGCTGCTGCCGATGGCCCGGCCCTCCCGGTAGATGGTCAGCGGGTCCACCTTGCGGAGCTGCGTCACCATGCGCTTGGGGTTATACTCGCCGTGATACAGCGCCACGAAGCGGCACATCCCTCTGATATTCGCCGCCCGCAGGGAATCCGGGTCGCCGTTCCACGCCGCCAGCAACAGTCCCAGGGCCTCCTTGTACTTGTCCTCGCCGATGGTCTGGAACTCCTCAAACGCCGTCTTGATACAGGCAATCCGCTTGTAGCCGGGCTTCTGGTCGTAGTCCAGCGTCAGGCCCAAGCTCTCGTTGACACGGAGAAACCACATCTCCACTTCCTCGCCGCCGAAGAGATTGGCGCGAATTTTCTCGCCGGGGGTCAGCCGGGCAGAAGCGCCGGTCTGCTTTGCAAATAGCAGCGCTTCATCGCGCTCCGTCATGCCGTAATAAACCTTGCACCGGATGGGCAAAGGACGCCCTCCGTTTTTGGCGACGCGGGCATCGATGGTGTGCTGGCCGTCGAACACATAGTAGCGTCCGTTGCGGCAGCTCACCTTCGGCTCGTTGGCGATGCGCTCATCGAAGTCGGAGACGATGGCGTCCACGCGCCTGGGCCGCAGCTGGCGCTGATAATCCTTCGGGATAATCAGCTGCTGAGAGTTCAGCAGCATGATCTCATACGGACATTCCACAGGTTTCATTTTTCCCTCCTAAAATTTCTGTAAGTAATGGATACCTTCTTTTGCTATTTGGCTGATACGGGTGCAAAAAGTTGTTTCTTTTGCAATTTCCGGGTTCAGCTCCAGGCATTTGTTCCAGCGAAAAATCATGGTCTCAACAGCATCCCGCATATCCAACACCACGTCGTCTTCGGTAGTGATACCATCCGAGTTCAGCATACTATTGTAAATCTCCATGATTTGCTTGCGGCTGACTTTCGTCACCGGAGCAGGTTCGTCCTCGCAGTCAAACGGTTCTGACGGGCTGATTTCCTCAATCTCGCTCGTGACTTTTTCTCGTTTGGATTCCATGCGCGGCTTGCCCCGCCGTTGTACCGCCGGGTCTCGAAGGTGGTTGGCAAGAGCCTCCCGTTCTTCGGGCGGAGCCTGGGCCACGGCCTGCACTGCCGCATCCACCGGGCAGATTTCCCGGAAAGGATGTCCTGCCGGGTGCCGGGTACAGCTTCTTCGGCGGCGTCTACACCGTTGGCATAATGATTGGCGCGAATCACATAGTTCTTGCTCACATGGTTCTCTTTGGCAACTTTCTCGCAGGTCTTTTGGTCAGAAATCAGGTTCCCATTTTGGGAACTTGATTTTGCTTCTTGGCTTTTGCGGTCACCACCGTAAGAGGCTTTTTCCATCCCATACTGCTTCCCGATCAGATACTTTCTCTGTTCCGGGGTCAGGTTCCGCCGTCCAAGCTGATTCTTACAGATCCAGGCCACCACCTCGCTGCGGTCCGAAAACTGCTTCTCGAAGGTCTTATACGGCACCTCCGGGTGCTGTTCCAGAACGCGAAAGCGGTTGTGGTCGTCCACAATCACGCCGTCCCAGACGATGATGGGGTTGATGACCTCGCCGTCGCTCAGAATGTTGGCCTCCAGTTGCCGAAACTCCTCCTCGGTGAGAGGCGGAATCTGGTCGGCAAATTCCGGGTCGATTTTCAACATTTTTCTCATCTCGTTTCTGTTTATGATTCATCGGTTCCCGATGTAAAAGAGGACTGCCAGACCGCCTCGGTGCAGCAGTCCTCCCAATTTTTATGATGAACTCTTATTCGTCCTCGACATCCCAGAGCCTGCGGGAGTAACACAGGCGGCTGTTCGCTCAGCTCCATGGGCTTCACCCCTCCTCATTGAGCTGCCCCCATTGCTTGATCCCGGCTGTCGGGCCAGGGCTGTGGCTGGGCAGAAGTATCATTATCCCTGCTGCGGGTCATGGCCGAGTCGGTTGCGAAGCGACTGTCACAGACGGTAGGAATCGCTGCCGGATAGAATCCGGGTCACGGCGTACCGCTGATGTGGCTCGTCACAGCAGGAACGTACCTGTGTACTGATTTTCAGTTGGAAAGGTGCAGGTTGTGCCTTTTTTGTTTGGCACAAGTAAATTGTAGCAGAGAAGTTTTGCTTTGTATTGGTACCAGTGGTACTAATCAGGTAGTACTCGTGGTACTACTTTTCAGAGTTCCTTTGTAATTCTTGTCAGTTGCGTAACAATCGACTGTAATTCGTTTTTCACCTGCTCCCGGTCAGCATCCACACCCTTCAGTAGATATTCAGTACTTACATGAAGCACACAGGACAGTTCTACCAAGAGGTCGATAGAACACGTTTTTTCACCCCGCTCAATCTTACTTATATGCTGGCTGCTGGACAGTCCCAGCCGCTCAGCCAGTTCCACCTGCGTAAGGCCCCGCATTTTCCTTGCGCTCTGAAGCCTCTTGCCAAATTCTTTTGCGTTGAAATACATAGTGTTTTCCTTTCCGCTGCTCCGCAGAGCAGGAGAAAAGGAGAAGAGCCGCATGACGGTGAGAACAAAATCCTATACCGAAGAAACAAAAATTCCATAAATAAGAATTTTTGTAATCATGCGGCATTAGGAAGACTTCACCATCAGGCGGCTCCACAGCACAGCTATGAATTATTCTGTTGTGTAATTGAGTGATTTTACTTACTTTGTTCGGGGAGTGGAGAGCGGTACGCTTTTGGTCGCCGTACTCTGCGCATTTCCAAAACATCGAAAACGGTTTCCTTACCACAAACCTTACATTTTGCCTGAACATGGCCCCTGGTGTCACCAAAAACCACGATTGAGCTGTGATGACAGTACGGACATCGAATTGTCCTGGGTTCCTGCTCTGCAATCGCCTCCCTTGCTCGAACGATCTTGCCCATCATCTCATCAGAAGGCTCCGAAATTCGGATCGGTCGGCTCATGGTTACATCACCACCTCCAGCGGATCTTGATATTCCCAGATGGACCGTCTCTCCAAATACCCCAGATGCTCTAAACGGATGCTTGCCGCAGTTTTTGAGACTCCAAAGGTGGAGCAAAACTCCTTGAGAAGGAACTGGTCATCACCGAAGAAATAGCCTCCATAACTTGTCAGTGGCTGATGAAGTGTCAGACTCCACATGGCTCGTTCCACTTCTGCGCGGGGCATAAGGATAGCCGCACCCAAGACGTTTGCCTGCCACTCGTTCCAATCTTCATGGGTTTTCAGCGTTCTTGGCGTATGCACTCTGCGTTCAGCATAGGCCCGTCTGTGGGCCGGTTTACTCTCGTCTTTTTCAAGCTGGAATAAAATCTGGTGCGCACATTCATGAGCAAGAGTAAATCTGCGTCGCCCGCACATTCTTCGGACGTTACCTGGTTGAATAAAGCTCGAATCAAGGACGATTTGGTTGCGTTTCAGTGGCAGAATGCGTGAGCAACCGTTCTGTATGATCTCAAATTGTGTGTCAGCATAGGTGGTCAGCCCCAGAATACTCCCGTCCTGTGACAGATTTGCAAAGGTCACGTTGAGGTTGAGGTATTCTTTGGCCAACTGGTCAATCGGAGTTGGTTGAACATATTGTCGTTTCTCCCTGTCATCTGCACCGAAAAAGAACCGGTCAAAATCCCAGGTTACGGCTGCGGCTATATTTTCGATGTCGCTATGTGATAAAATCATACTTTTCCCTCCTCGACTGCGGTTACGGATGTTCCACCATCTGCTTCACATCCAGATGCGAAACCTCCGCCGTATACTTTTTTACCTCCCCGTGAAGCAGGATGCTGTTGCAGGGATATGATCCACACCCTCCCCGCTGGTCGTGATGAACAGTATAATCACTGTCATGGACGTTGTCAAGAAGAAAATCGAACTAGATTCTTTTATTTTCGTTGACATAGAATTAAGTTTGATTTATAATGGGAATAACAAAACCGCAAGGGGGTATGACCTATGGCTGACAACAGCCCGAAAATGATTAAGATGAACACTTTAATTACAGACCGGAAGAAGAAAAGCACCATCACGTTTCAGTTCCAGGACATGAGGAATGATAATGTGATCGGCAGGAAGTTGACTGAGGCTCGTAAGAGCAAGAACGTGAGCCAGAAAGAATTGTCTGCAATTCTGAGCCAGTACGGAAACAGCATCACCCCGGCCGCCATCAGCAAGTGGGAAAAGGGCGAATCGGTACCCAGCGCCCTCCAACTGCTTGCCCTCTGCGACATTTTCGGCATCACAGATATAAGAAATTATTTTCTCGGAGACGTGCCGGAGTCTCCTGCTTTCTCCCCGGAGTTGAACCAGAAGGGATTGAATATCCTTCAATCCTTTAAGGAGGCACTCATCACGTCCGGCCAGTTCGTGCCGAAGGAACGCCGCAGAACGACAAAGTATTTTGAGCAGATCCAGAAAATCAGCAAAGCGGTGAGCAAGCTCCCCGTGTCCGCCGGCACCGGCAACTTTTTGGACGAAGATAACTTCGAGATGAAGGAATTTCCATCTTCACCAACCATCGAGGCGGCGGACTTTGGCCTGCGTGTCAGTGGAGACAGTATGATGCCAACCTATACGGACAACCAAATCGTTTGGGTGGAACAATGTGAGGAACTCAATCCTGGCGAAATCGGCATTTTCATTTACGACGGCTGTGGGTACATCAAGGAGTACCAGGAAGTTATGCCTGACGAGGAGGAGATGAATGACTATCTGGTCGATGGTGTAATATACCCGAAAGTCCTTCTGGTTTCCCACAACAAAGAATACGAACCCATTGAAATCAATCCGGCGCTTGGTTTGCAAATCGTTGGCCGTGTTCTGAACTAAACTATGAGGTTGTGTGAAATGATGAATACAGGGGAACCTTCGGCCTTTGTGAAGCATAACGGGCCAGAAGTCGGTATTGAAAGTGAAAATGACATGAAATACGCGGAAGATACGGAAGAAAGAGAACTTGCTGCCTATTGCCAGAAGGCATATGAAAAAACGAGAGAAAGATTGATCGCCGCCGATTGCTGTTCTGCCGCAAGACGGCTCAAGCAGTATATGGAACAGTTTTACACGGGTCCATCTTCCGTTCGAGCAATAGGGGTTGACTGGACAGGCGTATTGGCTTCGCTCCTGGAGCTTTACTGCCGGGATGCGATTTTGAACCAAATTCAGCACACGCCGAAAAATGCTCGCGGCAAATGGACGAAGGAATTGCTTGACCAGAAAATCGAACTCTGTGGACTGGACGCTGCGGCTAAGAACGAAATCTACAAGGTGGTCGGACTCGAACCGGCAGAATGTGCATCCTAAATGACGAATTGACAGGGAGGTGACCGCAGCATGAGTACGACTGGCAGAGCATTGTATCCACATAAGGAAAGGGTCTATGTAACGGTCACTTCGGAAATCGACACCACCGGTTTTATGCATCCGAAAACATTAGAATGGATCAATGGACGTATCTACCCTATCGAAGAAGTCCGCGACTTTCGGCCAGCTCATACTGTTGGGACTTCCTATTCCGGCGACTGCTACACCGTAGTTATCCGGGGAGAGGAAAAACGTCTGTTTTTTGAACCTGCGCCTTACCCGCCGCGGTTTGGAAGATGGTTCGTTGAGATAAGTGATGCAGGATGATGCATCCCAACGATAGAACACCACAGGGGGGCCACTATTATGGCAAACCAACACGTCTATTTAGCCATAGATTTGAAGTCATTTTACGCCAGCGCAGAGTGCGCCGACAGGCGCCTGGACCCGCTGACCACAAATCTTGTTGTCGCGGACCAGAGCCGAACGGACAAGACCATCTGCCTTGCGGTCTCTCCTTCCCTGAAAGCCTACGGGATACCGGGACGCGCCAGGCTCTTTGAAGTCATGCAGAAGGTAAAGCAAATCAATGAGGAACGCCTGCGCAAAGCCCCCGGTCACAGGTTTACAACCGAATGTTTTGATGCCAGAGGGCTTGCCAATGATCCAAGCCTGAAGCTCTCCTATATCGTTGCTCCGCCCCGGATGGCCCGGTATGTGGAAGTCTCAGCCCAGATTTATGCCATTTATCTGAAGTATATCGCCCCGGAGGACATTTTCGCCTACAGCATTGATGAGGTGTTCATCGATGCCACCGGTTATCTGAATACCTATCACATGACGGCGCACGAGCTTTGCATGACGCTGATTCGAGAGGTGCTATACGCCACAGGGATCACCGCCACAGGCGGCATTGGAACGAATCTCTATCTGGCGAAGATTGCAATGGATATTGTCGCCAAGCACGTCCCGGCGGACAAAGACGGGGTGCGAATTGCCGAATTGGACGAATCCTCTTATCGCAAGCTGCTGTGGAATCACACGCCTCTCACGGATTTCTGGCGCATCGGTCATGGGACGGCGCGAAAACTCGAAAAGAACTACATTTTCACGATGGGACAGCTGGCAAGGGCGTCCATCTATGACCAGGAATGGTTCTACAAGACATTCGGCATCGACGCGGAGATCCTTATCGACCACGCCTGGGGTGTAGAACCCACTACGATGGAGCTGGTGAAATTCTACAAGCCGGAGACAAACTGCCTCTCGGAAGGGCAGGTGCTCTCTGAACCCTATCCGTATGAAAAGGCAAGGATCATCGTCCAGGAGATGACGGATTCTCTTATGCTGCAACTGAACAGCAAGGGAATAGCCTCGGATTCTTTCACATTAGACATCTCCTATGACCGGGAGAATTGTGACAGCGGCAACTATAAAGGCCCAACGAAGGTTGACCACTATGGCCGATTGGTTCCGTGTCCTTCTCATGGCAGCACACGCTGCGGCAGTCCGACGAACATCGGGAGCCAGCTCCAGGAAGCAATCGTGGGCCTGTTTGACCGAATCGCAGACAGGAATCTGACTGTGCGGCGCATCACCATTACGGCAAACCGGGTCGTGAAGGATAGCGGCATCGTACAGCTGGACCTGTTTACTGACACGGCGAAATTGGAAAAAGAAAAGCGGCTACAAGACACAATGGTTAAACTCAAGCAGCGGTTCGGCAAGAACGCCGTGTTGAAGGGGACGAACTTCCTGGAAGGTGCAACGATGCGGGAAAGGAATCAGCAAATCGGCGGTCACAAAGCCGGGGATGCTGAGAAGTTATAGATACGGGCAAAGGAGGTCTAATCGTGGGTGTAGAGGAGAATTACGACGACATCATAGAGATGGAAAGGCCCTGGCCGGAGCGCACGCTTCAAAACCACCCCAAAATGACATTGCAGGACAGAGCTAAAATTTTTGCGCCCTTTGCGGCCCTCCGGGGACATTCGGAGCGTCTGGGGGAAGAAGATGTGAAACTGCGGCGGTGCCACCGGACAGAGTTGTCCGAGGAAGAAGCAGAAATCCTTTCCGACAAGCTCATGCAGGTGAAGAAGGGGATGACAGTGACCGTTGTCTACTTTCAGCCAGATGTCGATGGAGGGGATATTGGCTATGATGTGACCATAACCGGCACTGTGAGCAGCGTAGACAGTGTCTATAGAATTTTGAAGGTCAACGCGGGCAGGAAAACCGAAAAAGGTTCCATCGATGAGGTGATAAGATTTGATGATCTGCTCGATGTCAATGGCGAGGGCATTGTTGACATAGATGCTTTTCTCAGACTGGAATGATAGAAAGGCTGATTGGCACAGCGAACTTTGAAAAAGAATACTCTCGGCGGCGCATTTTGAGACAATGATAGCTGCCGCTGAGTAAAATTGAGCCGGGCGGCGGAACGACCTACAAAGACGTTCTGTCGCTTTTACACACTCATTTTGAAAGTTTAGGGAGGGACAACTATGAGACAACAAAAAGCGAAACAAAAGCGCGGCGTCCTGGCACCGATCCTATTGCTTGCGCTGCTGGCGGCGCTACTGGCCTCCGCCTTTCTGCTGGCGCAGTATTCCTATACCGCAACCACAGAAAAAAACGCCAACGAAGCACTGGCAGACCAGGTGGATACCAACGCGGAAGATGAGACAGACGAAAATGGCGTTTTGCTTCGGTACGCGGCTCTGTGGGAGCAGAACCACGACATGGCGGGTTGGCTGTCCATTGAGGGGACTGTCATTGATTATCCGGTCATGTACACGCCGGAGGAGCCGGAGTATTACCTGCACCGGGCCTTTGATGGCAGCGACGCCAAAAGCGGCTACCTGTTCATCGGAGAGGGTTCCGGCCCCGACGCCAGCAATATCATCATCTATGGCCACCACATGATGGACAACACCATGTTTGGCACCCTGGTAGACTACGGAGATGAGGCTTACCGGGAAGAACACCCGGTGATCCGGTTCGACACCCTCTACGAGCTGCGGGAGTACGAGGTGGTGGCAGCCTTTTATTACGACCTGAACAACGATGACTTCCCATACTACCAGTACACCGATTTGACCGATGAGACAATCTTTGACGAGTATCTGGAGAATCTGGCCCGGTACAATGTCTATGGCGGGGACATCGACGCCGTTTATGGCGACCAGACGCTCACTCTCTCCACTTGCAGCTACCACACCGACGAAGGACGGTTCGTGGTGGTGGCCCGGCGCACCGAATGAGCTTTTGCGATGTGAATTGAGGCGATGATCTCCGAAAGTCAATGCAGAGGTTTGTTGAATACTATTACAAGATGAAGCGAATATAATGCTTGACTAACGTCAAATGATATGATATTCTATTATCACCATAAAGAGTGCGCGAGGGACAAGCCCGTTGACCGCACAGCAACCTGCCGATTGGTAAGGTGCTAAAGCTTGATTCGATGGGGTTTATAATGTTATTTCGGCACCCATCGAGGACGATGGGTGCTTTTCTTTGCGCTTTTTATGGAAAAAATGCAAAGGAGCGCAATATCATGGTCAAAATCAAGAAGGCAGCAAAAGAGGCTACGAAAGAAGTCAAGAGGGCTATCATGGCGAGGAAGTGTCGTATTCCTGCGGAGGACCGCACACTTACAGCACTCACGAAGCTCAACGGCAGGGTCTACGTCTATTGTGGAGATGAGAAAACGCGACAGAAGTTTATTGAAGACGCGGAAAATGAATATTTTCATTACGGCGACGGCGTGTCGCTGCGGGAAAGAAAACCGGATTCCATTATGGCACTGAACAAGAACCAAACGGTCAATTTTATCGGTTTTGCGGGTACAGTGGCTTTTCGATGGGCGGATCATTTCAATTCGGGTAAGGACGCGATCCCGCTGATTAAGGTCGATTACAGAAAGTACGTTGCGGGGTATAAGGATTTTATCTACAAGCCTTAACTAAAATATTGTTTAGCAGTCAACTTCGATTTGCAGATATGTATTATCTGTGGTAAACTATCAGTATCGATACTGCAAAATTTGTCATAAGGACTGTTAAGATGAAGATTTTTGACAATATTCAAAACATAGTAAAAGACGACATGACAAAAGAGATCGTAAAAGGCAGCCGCGTTTCTGTTGCCGCAGCCTGCTTTTCCATGTACGCCTATGCCGAATTGAAAAAACAGTTGGAAACCGTGGATGAATTCCGTTTTATTTTCACGTCCCCAACTTTTGTGGAGGCGCAAGCTGAAAAGCAGAAGCGGGAGTTCTATATTCCCCGACTCAGTCGGGAAAGCAGTCTCTATGGTACAGAATTTGAAATTCATCTGCGGAATGAGATGACCCAAAAGGCGATTGCCAGAGAGTGCGCTGACTGGATACGCAGAAAGGCCACATTCAAATCCAATGTTACGAGCGAAAACATGAGCGGATTTATGACCGTCGATGCTTGTAAAGAACCTGTAGCTTATATGCCATTGAATGGGTTTACGACGGTTGATATTGGCTGTGACCGGGGCAATAACATTTACAATATGGTCAACGGCCTGGATGCGCCATTTGCCACCCAATACGTCCAACTATTTGACACTCTCTGGAACGACAAAGAAAAATTGCAGGATGTAACTGAAACCATCATTGAAAATATTTCGACAGCTTACAACGAAAATTCTCCCGAATTCATCTATTTTGTGACGCTCTATCATGTGTTCAGCGAGTTCCTGGACGACATTTCTGAGGATGTGCTTCCCAATGAGGCTACCGGCTTCAAGGAAAGTGCCATCTGGAATATGCTCTATGGTTTCCAGCGGGATGCGGCCCTTGCCATTATCAATAAGTTGGAGCGGTATAACGGCTGTATTCTTGCCGATAGTGTTGGCTTGGGCAAGACCTTTACGGCGCTGGCTGTGGTCAAATACTATGAGAATCGCAACAAATCTGTTCTGGTACTCTGCCCGAAGAAGCTGGCGGAAAACTGGAATACCTACAAGGGCAACTATGTCAATAACCCGCTGGCGGCAGACCGGTTACGGTATGACGTGTTGTTCCATACCGACCTGTCACGCAAGGGTGGCACCTCTAACGGAATCGACCTTGACCGCCTGAACTGGGGCAACTACGACCTCGTGGTCATTGATGAATCTCATAACTTCCGCAATGGAATCGGTACGCACAGCAAGACAACAGAGAACCGCTACCAGCGTCTGATGGACAAGGTGATCCGGGCCGGAGTAAAAACAAAAGTACTGATGCTTTCCGCTACGCCGGTCAACAACCGGTTCGTTGATTTAAGAAACCAGCTTGCCATCGCATACGAGGGCGATTCAGAGCAGATGGACAGCAAGCTGAATACTCAGAAGCCCATCGAGCAGATATTCAGGCAGGCGCAGACTGCGTTCAATGCCTGGAGCAAGCTGGAGCCAGCGAAGCGCACGACGGACGCGCTGCTGCGTACCCTGGACTTTGACTTCTTCGAGCTGTTGGACAGCGTGACGATTGCCCGTTCCAGAAAGCATATCCAAAAATACTATGATACATCGGAAATTGGCAGCTTCCCAGAGCGATTGAAACCAATTTCCAGGCGGCCAAAGCTGACAGATTTGAAGTCTGCCATCAACTACAACGAGATTTATGAGCAGTTGATGCTTCTGAATCTGTTCATATACACACCATCCAACTATATTTTCCCAAGCAAGTTGGGGAAATACATGGAATTGACCCACAACAAGGGACAAAGCCTGACACAGCAGGGGCGTGAAGCAGGTATTCGCCGTTTGATGAGTATCAACCTTTTGAAACGGCTCGAAAGTTCAGTCCATTCGTTCTTGCTTACCCTAAACAGGATCAAGGCTCTGATTGACCAGACCATTGAGACGATTGACCGCTATCAGAAATACGGAGTTGCCGACCTCGACGCTTATGAAGCCTCCTTTGACAGCGATTTGGACATGGATGACAGCAACGCCGATTATTTCACCGTAGGCAAGAAAGTAAAAATTGACCTCGGTGATATGGATTACATCTACTGGCGCAAAGACCTGGCAGCAGATTCGGAGGTTCTGGAGTTGCTGACCATGATGATTGCTGACATCACACCGGAACATGACAGCAAGCTCCAGGAACTGAAGGGGCTGCTCACGGAGAAAATTGAGCATCCAATCAATGGCGACAACAAAAAGGTACTGATATTCTCCGCATTTTCCGACACGGCAGAGTATCTATATGAGCACATCAGCAGATTTGTAAAGGCCCGATACGGGCTGGATACTGCGGTCATTACCGGCTCGGTGGAGGGAAGAACGACCATCAAAGGACTGAAAGCCACACTGAACAATGTCCTGACCTGTTTCTCTCCTGTCAGTAAGGGAAAAGAGACTCTAATGCCAAACAGTTCTGCCGAGATCGATATTCTGATTGCAACCGACTGTATTTCCGAAGGTCAGAACCTTCAGGACTGCGACTATCTCGTCAACTACGATATTCACTGGAATCCGGTGCGTATCATTCAGCGTTTTGGTCGTATCGACCGTATTGGCAGCAAAAACGCCCGCATCCAGTTGGTCAACTTCTGGCCTGACATGGACTTGGACGAATACATCAATCTGAAAGACCGGGTGGAGACCCGCATGAAAATCTCCGTTATGACCTCCACCGGCGATGACGATTTGATTAACCCGGAGGAACAGGGCGACCTGGAATACCGAAGGTCTCAGTTAAAACGCTTACAGGAAGAAGTCGTTGACATCGAGGATATGTCCGATGGTATCTCCATCATAGATCTGGGGCTGAACGAGTTCCGCCTTGACCTGCTGGAGTATGTAAAAAGCCATGAGGATATAGAGCGGAAACCCAAAGGGCTGCACGCAGTCGTAAAGGCTACAGACGGTCTGCCGGAAGGTGTGATTTTTGTTCTGAAAAGCATCAGCAACGGCGTCAATGTAGATAACCGGAACCGGATACACCCGTTTTACATGGTATATGTCAGCAGGGATGGAGAGGTGGTTTGCGACTACCTGAACCCCAAAAAGCTGCTGGATGATATACGACTGCTCTGCCGGGGGAAAAGCGAACCGGACATGGAGCTGTGCCGCCAGTTCAACGAAGAGACGAACGATGGCAGAGACACGGAGGAAATGTCCATGCTGCTCAGCGATGCAATCAACTCTATCATTGATACCAAAGAGGAAAGCGATATAGATAGCCTGTTCTCCGCAGGGGGAACATCGGCGTTAATGTCTACTGTAAGTGGTAGAAACGATTTTGAATTGATCGATTTTTTGGTGGTGAAAAATGGATAACCTGATTATAATACCTGAAAAATATAAGTTAAAAATGAACCGAGCGCACGACAAGCAATTTATGGACAGAATATATGGGGATACCAGCCCTGATATAACTGATACGATTGAACGGTTCACTTGGTTCGCGTGTATGAAACCAGCTTTAGGAGAAGTGATACCCCGTCGATCAGAAAGCATCCGATATGATGAGCTGCAAATATTTCACATAAAAATTTCCGATACGCAGGAATTGTTCCATATTTGCGCTCCCATATACAGAGCAGTTCCGTATCCGTGTTTGTTGATTATTCAATATAAGGATAAGTATGCGTTCTCCGCTTGTAAATTTTCGGCAGGTAAAGACGATTATGATCAGAACGTTGACAGACACCTGGTAGTTTCACACTGGTTATTTCCAGACAGTATGTCTGAAAGAGCGCTTGAGTTTGTCGGACAAATAAACTCTATCATATTCCGCGAAGGGGATCTGTATGTATTATACACGAGCTTATTTAACACTATATCAAATTTTAGCATGGCCGGAATCTCAAAAGCACATGTAAATCAGTTAGTAAAAGATATGCTCAGAAAAACAATAACAACAAAATCCTTTTGGGCGAAGTTGTCGCAATATAAAAGATATGACGTAGCTGGAAAGGGAAAATCGGCACAATACCAGAAAAGGAAAAACACTTACAGTTACAGGTGCGATACAGAGGATTTGTGGCATACTTTTTTGTCAGATGATCGACTTCATAAAGTAATCGTTGGCAGACGATACCGGGACATAGAGGACCTGATTCGCACTATAGACAGCAAATATGAATCGGAGTGGTAATATGCTGAACCTTCCCAAAACCACAGAATTTAACCGTCGAATCCCAAAGCAAAAATTTTATGAGAATCTGAACATCACGCCTGCGCTGAAAAAGCAGTTTGTGGACGTCATTAAAATCATCTACTGGCGGAACAAAATCGCCGCCACCACCATGAACCTGGCCCCCGGAAAGAATGTCACGGAGATAGAAGTCTTTGAAG
This sequence comes from Clostridiales bacterium, assembly GCA_021203185.1. GTDB lineage: Bacteria > Bacillota > Clostridia > Oscillospirales > Oscillospiraceae > Onthomonas. The sequence continues at coordinate 8,393 of JAJQBR010000060.1, read as the reverse complement.
TCCGTCTGAACGGCCCCAAACTGGACGAAGCCGTTCTGCGGCAGATAGACAAGGAAATTCCTTACCACATCCTGTTCCTTTTGGAGTATAATAAGCAGTATCAGGCGTGGATCGGCTATAAGGAAGCCGCCGCTGGAACGGATGCCTTCAAGGTCAGTGGGTACTATCACACGGACTGGATGGCAGAGTGCGAACTGCCCCTGAAAGTAGATGGGCTGAACCTGGATGTAGTCTATGAGAACTTCGTCCGGCAACTGGCCGGAGACGCGCTGCAATCCGGTAAGACGGAGGAATCCTTGCAGGAAGCTGTTCGGCGCAGTGAACAGCGGGCGCAGTTAGAAAAACAGATTGCAGCATTGCAGGCGAAGATTCGCAAGGAACGGCAGTTGAACAAGCAGATGGAAATAAATGCGGTATTGAAACAACTTCGTACAAAACTGAAAGCAATGAGTTGCTAGAGGGGTAAATGTAATGGATTACTCAGAATATCATGATCTTACACCTATTGATGATATTGAAAATGGAGAGGAGTATATCAATGCTCTAACGTGGGCATTTAACAATAAAAAAATCACGAACATAGCATTGGCAGGTCCATATGGTTCTGGTAAAAGTAGCGTCATTGAAGCATTTCTAAAGGATAACAAAAAAACAAGAAGGGAAAAAGATAACGCCCAATTTAAGGAGAAAATCTATCGTATAACTGCCTATTTTCGCAAAAAAATGTTCCCTAGGGAGTATCTAAAAATTTCCTTAGCGTCTTTTGTCGAAGGCCATCAACAGTCAACAGAAGGCAAAATAATTGAACTTGACTCAGACGAAATAGAAGAAGGTATTCTGAAGCAACTCTTTTATAAGGTGAAGCCTCGAAAAATACCGCAGAGTCGTTATCGCAAATTAAGAACAAGAAGATTTGTCTCTGCCGTTTTTGGAACATTGTTAGTGACCCTATTCATTGGATTACTATGTGCTATTTTTGTTCCGTCGGCGTGTGATTATTTAGTTAACTCGCTCCAAAACTTTGTGCAAGATTATTGCCCTATGTTTATAAACACCTATATTTTAGCTGCGGTATTATATTTCGCAGCTGTATTTGCGATTGCATTTGCATATTATTTTGCAGTGGTATCCAGAATCAAGGTAAAAGAAATAAAACTACCAACAGATACAACCTTTAAGGCGGAAGAAGATGATGATCGTTCTATATTTAATAAAAATTTAGACGAAATCATGTATTTTTTTGAGGCGACCAGTTATAGGACTGTATTTTTTGAGGATTTAGATCGCTTAGATGACAAAAAAATATTTGTGCATCTCCGCGAGCTGAATAACCTCCTTAACAATGATGATAGCATCAAGCGTAAGCCCATTGTATTTGTTTATGCAGTAAAAGATGACTTGTTTTCTGAGGAAGATCGCACAAAATTTTTCGATTTTATTATCCCTGTCATTCCAGTAATCAATTCAACAAACTCTGGGGAAGTCTTGCTTGAACGCCTTCGTAATGCTCAAAGTCATGGTATTATTCATGATATTTCCGATGACTTTGTGCTGGATGTGTCTCCTTACATATCCGATATGCGTATCCTTCTCAATATATATAATGAATTTGTAGTATACAAAAGGGTATTGAAAAAAGCGCAAGGGCTTGACCTATCTGATGAAAAGATGCTTGCTTTGATTATCTTTAAGAACCTATACCCAAGTGATTTTGCAGACATTCAAAAAGAGAGGGGCATTATCAAAAAGGCGTTTTTGGATAAGGCGACATTTATAGAGACTCAGAAAGACTCTCTACAAGCGGAAATTGATGAAATCACTAGAAAAATCAGCATAGCTAATGCGGATGCATTGCAATCAGTTAGGGAAATCAAAATAGCTATGTTAGTTACCCTGGCAGCGGGAAAAGGCATTACGAAATTTATTTCCGTCAACAGAAACGGTTCTCAGAATAATTTAAGCTTATTTTCAACCAGAATACTTGATGACACTTTCAATTTATCTGAGCTGACCAAGCGGAATTATCAAGGGGTAACATACATTGCGTTTTCAAACAGTAGTAGCGCGACCCTCGCTGTCGAGGATTATGAAAGCGTTGTGGCTCCCTTTATTGATAGATGTGAAGCCCGTAAAGAATTGAGTGATAAGGGTATAGAAGGTCTACAGTCCGAAATCCAACAGCTAAAGGAGAAACAACGCCGACTTTCTAGCTTGACGTTAAGGGAATTGATTGCAGAGTATCCTGATTGTACTATTGTAAGCGGCCAAAACAAGTTCCTGGCCTTTCTGTTGCGAAGAGGATATATTGATGAGAAATACAGTACATATATCAATTATTTCAAAGGAGCTACAATCACGAACGATGATATGAACTTCATCCTTGCGGTGAAGAATCGTGAAGCAAAGCCTTTCGACTATAAGCTAACCAAAACTGAAGTAATAATTCAGCGCTTGCAGAATTATGAATTTAAGCAGAAAGAAGTTTACAATTTTGACCTATTAGATCAGCTGCTTTCTCAAGCCTCCGGTTCAGAGAAGCTTGCCATTTTGATTAAGCAATTGGCCGATGAGAGTGAAGCGAGTTGGAAATTTATAGATGAATTTGTGGACAAAACAGCTCATTTAGACCAGTTCATTAAACTGCTTGCGGGGCAATGGAAACGGATGTGGCTCCATATTACTTTGGACGCTACGTTGACTTATGGTAGGCAGATTCAGTATCTTGTCAATTTAATTCGTGTACTTACTCCAAAAGAACTCTCGCTACAAAATGAAGATGGGTGTCTGGTCAAATTCTTCGAGGATCACTCTGATATTCTTCAGCGATTGGAGAAAGCAGGATGTGCTGACTTGGAAGCGATTATTGAAGAAGTGAATTTGTTTTTCCGTCGTCTCAAACTTGACGGTGTATCCAATGACCTGCAATCTTTTATTTTCACGGGACATTACTATGAATTGAATTGGTCAATGGTGCAAAATATTGTAGCTTTCAATGACAGGGATTCACTTGTCAAGTTGAAGGAGCAGCCTTATTCCACTGTCGTTTCCCTGAACTACAAACCTTTGATTGAGGATGTTCATAAAAACATAGCCAGGTACACAAGGGAAATCATTCTTGCTCAAAAATCCATCTGTGATAGTATTGAGGACATTCTTGCTTTGCTAGAGCAGCTAATTGACCATCCAGATCTATGTACTGACTTAATAGTGAAGGAAAAATTTTATCTTGATAATCTAGGACATTGTTGCCTGAATTTGGTCGATCAACACTCCGAAACCGTCAAAAAAATTTGGATTGCCATACTTTCGGAGAATAAAATAGAGATATCATGGGAGAATGTGATAATCTTCTGGGAAGAGTGGAGCCTTGAAAATTCGCTTAGGGATTATATCACGAGCAATATTGATAAGTTGATTGTGACACCAACAGATACAGTTGCCGATGAGTTCATTGCGGATTTTATCAAAACTGATTTCCCGGAAGAAGTCAAAAGGAAGGCGCTCTCTGTACTTCGCATGGAGGAGTTCCCCCTTGAGATTGAAGAATTGGACGAGGTAACACTAAAAATTTTGATCGAGTATCGCTATTTTGATTTCACTGCATCCAGATTTTCATCAATATACAAGGTGGATGTTAGGCTATCTATTGAATTTATCATGCTCAACCAAAAGGATTTTATAGATAATCTCACAGAAATTGAAATGACTCCAGAATTATTTGAGCAGGTGCTTTTAGATACCAGACTAGATGATGATATTCGTAGAGACTTGTTTGGAGCGAATGCCTCAAAATACATGACCCCCAAAATAGCAGCTCAAATGAACCAAGAGAGCCTGGGGTTGCATATAACAGCGGAAATATTCCATGCAGCGTGGGGTTGCCTCGATGACAGCGGCAAAGAAACTTTGATGTATAGGAATCTCTGTATGCTGGAAGCGGAAGACCTAGAAAGTTGTTTTACCGATTTAGGCGGCGAGTACAATGATTTTCTGGATAGAAGTAGAAGACATGAAGTATCTCTTTCAAATTCGGAAAATCACATGCGGCTTGTTGAACGTTTGGAGAAAGTTGGCTATATTACAAGCTACTTGCTAAAAGATAATCCCCTTTCTGAAATGATGGGAGGAGAACAGATAAAGTGCCGTATCAAACAGATAAAACAGGAGGATAAAATCGATGGATAAAATGCGCATGAAAACCCCCGACCTGACTGCCCAGAACGTGGAGCGCATCGGTGCGCTGTTCCCCAACTGCGTCACGGAGACCGTTGGCGCAGACGGCAGGCCGAAAAAGGCCATCAATTTTGACCTGCTGCGGCAGATGCTGTCCGGGGACGTGATCGAGGGCGACGAAGCCTATGAATTTACCTGGGTGGGCAAAAAGGCCGCCATCGTAGAGGCCAACAAACCCATCCGCAAGACCCTGCGCCCTTGCCCGGAGGAGAGCGTGAATTGGGATACCACAGAAAACCTCTACATTGAAGGGGACAACCTGGAGGTGCTGAAGCTCTTGCAGGAGAGTTATCTGGGCAAGGTGAAGATGATCTACATTGACCCGCCCTATAACACTGGCAATGATTTCATCTATCGGGACGATTTTGCTCAGTCTGCCGGAGAGTATGCGGAGGAGTCCGGTCAGGTCGATGAGGAGACCGGAGAACGGCTGTTTAGGAACACGGACAGCAATGGACGGTTTCACTCTGACTGGTGTACAATGATGTATTCTCGACTGTTGTTGGCAAGAAATCTGTTGTGTGAGGATGGCGTTATCTTCATAAGCATTGATGATGGTGAACTGAACTGCTTGAGAAAAATCTGCGATGAGGTTTTTGGCACAGACAACTTTAGAAATACAATCCTCACCCGTAGAAGGATCAAAAGTCTCAACTCTCAGTTTGCTGATAACGGCCTATATAGCATGAATATCGGATTTGAGTATGTACTTGTGTATTCAAAATCACGCTCCTTCTTAATGAAAGCACTACGAGTAAAAAAAGACAGTGTTCCTTCAAAGGGGAGATGGGATGTGTTTTGGAGCAACGCAGATAGACCTACAATGAGATATGATGTTCTTGGTTTTACTCCGACTACCGGACAGTGGAGGAACTCTAAGGAGAAAGCGGATATAGCTGTCGCAAATTATAAAAAGTATGAGACCGAATATTCTGACAAAATGTCGCTTGAAGAATACTCCAGCATGACAGGAATAACGGATTTTATTCGCCGTATTCCAAACGGGACCGGAAAGAACGGAGGCGTTCAGCACTGGGTTGCTCCCGCTGATACGACATTACGAACAAGCAACTGGACAGACATAGAAGTGTCACAAATCGGCAAAGAAATTGATTTGCCTTTTGATAATCCTAAAAGCAAAAAGCTGATGATGGAGCTTATAAAATTATCTGATTGCGGCTCAGACGATATAATCCTTGATTTTTTCTCCGGCTCCGCCACCACTGCCCATGCTGTCATGCAGCTTAACGCTGGAGACGGCGGCCATCGTAAGTTCATTATGGTGCAGCTGCCTGAACCCTGCGATGAAAAGTCAGAGGCGTACAAGGCGGGTTATGCCAACATCTGCGAAATTGGCAAGGAGCGCATCCGCCGTGCCGGACAGAAAATCAAAAAGGAGAACCCCCCTCGATTTCCACAGACCTGGATATTGGTTTTCGTGTGTTCAAGCTGGACGACACTAATATGCAGGACGTGTATTACAGCGCCGATGAGTACGACCAGCAGATGGTGGCTCTCATGGAGTCCAACATCAAGCCTGACCGCATCGATTTGGATTTGCTGTTCGGCTGCCTGTTAGAGTGGGGGCTGCCCCTGTCCATGCCTTATCACAGCGAGAAGATTGACGGCTACACTGTCCATACCTACAATGACGGCGACCTGATTGCCTGCTTTGACCGGAATATCCCGGACAGCGTGGTCATGGAAATCGCCAAGCGTCAGCCCCTACGGGCCGTGTTCCAGGACGCCTGCTTTGCCAGCAGTCCGTCCAAAATCAACGTGTGGGAGCGGTTCAAGCTGTTGGCTCCGGATACCAGAGTGAAAGTCATTTGAGAAAGGAGCCGATATGAAACTTCAATTCAAACACCAGAAGTTCCAGGCGGATGCCGCAAAAGCTGTTGTCGATGTTTTTGCGGGACAGCCCTATCTGATTCCGACCTACATGATGGATAAAGGCTATCAGGGCCGCACAACAAGCGGAGAAGCGTTTTCGCAGATGACCCTGACGGAGACGCAGGACTTTACAGGCTGGGCGAACCAGCGCCTTGTGCCGGAACTGTCTGACCGCATCATTCTGGAGCAGCTGCAAAAGGTGCAGCGCACCAACCAGATCGCCCCGTCCCCTAAGCTGGAGGGTCACTACAATCTGACCATCGAGATGGAGACCGGCGTGGGCAAGACCTATACCTACATCAAGACCATGTATGAGCTGAACAAGCACTACGGCTGGAGCAAGTTCATCGTGGTTGTTCCCAGTGTGGCCATCCGGGAGGGAGTTTACAAGTCCTTTGAGATGACACAGGAACATTTTTCAGAGGAATACGGCAAGAAAATCCGCTTCTTTATCTATAACTCCGCCCAGCTGACGGAGATTGACCGTTTTGCGTCGGACAGCTCCATCAACGTCATGATTATCAATTCCCAGGCGTTCAACGCCAGAGGAAAGGACGCACGGCGCATTTACATGAAGCTGGACGAATTCCGCTCCCGTCGCCCCATCGACATCATTGCCAAGACCAACCCGATTCTGATTATTGACGAACCTCAAAGCGTAGAGGGCAAGCAGACAAAGGAGCGGTTGAAGGAGTTTAACCCCCTGATGACTCTGCGATACTCTGCCACCCATCGGGCGGACAGCATTTACAACATGGTTTATCGGCTGGACGCTATGGAGGCGTATAACAAGCGGCTGGTGAAGAAAATCGCTGTGAAAGGCATCACGGAGTCCGGCAGCACTGCCACAGAAAGCTATATCTACTTGCAGAGCATCAATCTCTCCAAGGCAGACCCGACGGCTACCATCCAGTTCGACTTCAAGGGTGCCACCAGCATCCGCAAGGTCACAAAGACGGTTGGTATTGGATTCAATCTCTACGACAACTCCAACGGTATGGAGGAGTATCGGGACAACTATGTGGTGAAGGCCATCGACGGACGAGACGATTCCATTGAGTTCCTGAATGGGGTCAAACTGTATGCCGGTGATGTGATCGGCAAGGTCAGCGAAGACCAGCTTCGCCGCCTACAAATTCGGGAGACCATTCTCTCCCACATTGAGCGGGAACGGCAGCTATTCTATAAGGGAATCAAGGTGCTGTCCCTGTTCTTCATCGACGAGGTATCGCATTATAAGCAGTATGACGCCGCTGGTCAGCCGGTGAACGGCATTTTTGCGCAGATGTTCGAGGAAGAATATCAGGATGTGGTCTCCACGCTGCAAATGGGTATGGGCGAGGACGCCTATTTCCGCTACCTGAACTCCATTACCCCTGCGGCCACTCATGCCGGTTACTTCTCTATCGACAAGAAGGGACGCATGACCAACAGCAAGCTGGGCGACAAGAAAGCGCGGACTTCCGATGATATTGACGCCTACGACCTGATTATGAAGAATAAGGAGCTGCTGCTGGACAGAGACCCGAAGCGTTCCCCGGTGCGCTTTATCTTCTCTCACTCTGCCCTGCGGGAAGGTTGGGACAACCCCAACGTTTTCCAAATCTGCACCCTGAAACAGAGCAGCAGCGATGTCCGCAAGCGCCAGGAGGTGGGGCGTGGCCTGCGCCTCTGCGTTAACCAGGACGGGGAACGCATGGATACCAATGTACTGGGGAACGATGTGCATAACATTAATGTGCTGACCGTCATTGCCAGTGAGAGTTATGATTCCTTCGCCAAGGGGTTGCAGACAGAGCTTGCAGATGCTGTGGCAGACCGGCCCCGTGCCGTCACCGCCGACCTGTTTGTGGGTAAGGCCATTAAGGACGAGAACGGCAACGAACAAATTATTGACCGTGATACGGCCCAGGCCATCTACTTTGACATGGTTGTCAACGGCTATGTGGACAGGAAAGGCGCTCTCACCGACAAATATTATGCGGACAAGGCCAACAACGAAATCAAGGTAGCCGAGGAAGTGGCCGACAGTGCCGCCTCCGTCATTGACATTGTGGATTCCGTCTATGACAGCCGGGCTATGCAGCCGGAGAACGCCCGGAGCAACAACGTGGAGTTGAAGGTAGACCCGGACAAGCTGGCCATGCCCCAGTTCAAGGAACTGTGGGAGCGCATCAACGGCAAATCCGTCTATATCGTGGATTTTGATACAGATGAACTGGTGCAGAAAGCCATTGACACACTGAACCGCAAGCTCCGGGTGTCAA
>JAJQBR010000001.1 GCA_021203185.1 Clostridiales bacterium | reverse complement strand
AGTAAATTTGCAAACTTGCCAACGAAATCCTCTTTTAATCAGAGGTTCCTTAGAAAAGCAAAATGTCATTGATGATATAAAAAGGCGCATAGAAACCTATTTCGATGAATTTATAATTGATGAGATTCAAGACATTGCCGGACGAGATTTTACTTTTCTAGAGCATCTGATGAACACTAGTGTTGATATGCTGTTCGTCGGTGATTATTATCAGCATACATACGACACAAGCAGAGACGGAAATGTCAATAAATCTCTCTTTAACAGTAAGTCCTCATATGAGGAACGCTTTTCTCAAAAAGGATTTATTGTTGACTCAACGACGCTGACCAAAAGCTGGCGATGCGGGCCGGCAATTTGCGACTATATCACACAGAATCTTGGTATTGCAATAAGTTCAAATAGACAAGGTGATAACTCAAAAATCAGCTTTGTATCGTCACACACAGAAGTCGAGGAATTGCTTAGAGACCCTCGCATTGTCAAATTGCATTATCAAAAAAGCTATCAGTATGGAGTAGGGCATAGAAATTGGGGCGATACAAAAGGAGAAGACTGCTATCAAGATGTATGTGTATGCTTGAATAAAACCACAATGAAATTATATTCAAAAGGTCAGCTAAACAAACTTGTTGCCCCTACCCGGAATAAGCTTTATGTTGCTATTACAAGAACACATGGGAATTGTTTTCTTATAGAAGAATGATGGAGATGTAGTTGTTATGGAACAAGATAAAATTCTGCGAGAGCTGAACCGTCGTTTCGCTGCCCCCCTGCCGGAGTTTTACCAGCGCCGGATCATCTTCTGGTACGATGAAGACCGGGAATTTGAGGAACTGCTGGATAACTTGGAGCTGGACAACGCCAAAATCGCCCGGCTGACCGGCAGCAACACCTTTGCGGTGAAAAAGCTGCTGGCGGTGGACGACACACTGAGCAATTACCTGGTGTATCAGCCCCTGTCCTTCCAGCGGGAGGACGATAACTGGATGCTGAACCTCCAGCTCTACAGCGAGGAGTTCCGGGCTGACCTGAACTCCATCTGGATGGACGAGATGGGGCTGCCCGCCACACCGGTACTACGGAACCAGGTGAAGACATACCGTAAGTTCTTGGGCGCCAAAGACCGCCGGGCGAAGGTGAAAGCGATGGCTCCTACCATCACCACCGCCAGCCAGATGCACCTGGCGGTCATGGCGACACTTTGCGGCCTGAAAAACACGAACCCCGCTGGTATCCTCAAAGCGGTGCTATGCGCCGGGCTGGATTTGGAGACAAACAGCATCTATCAGCGCTTTGTGACCTACTGGGCGCAAAACCCGTTCTGGGCGCTGGTGGCAAAGCTCACCGGCTACAGCGAGGGGGACGATTCCCATCTGGGGCGGCTGGCGGTGCATATTCTGCTGACTGCTGCCACAAGAACGCTGCACCCGGAGCATTTGGCGGGACTGGACAGCTATGTCTCCACGCCCCATCAGGCGTATTGCTATGATTTTGTTTCCGACTGGCTCCACAGCGACGACAACGGGAAGCTGCGGGACATCGCCCGCTATGTGGAGGACGAGGCACGGCTCTATCAGCGGTTTGGCAAACTGAACGTAGAGGATCTGTGGGAGACGGAGTGCTTCCCCTGCGTCAATGAGTGTATCCTGAACCGGCTGATGCGGGACATCGGCGACCAGATCATTCAGGTGGATACCATCACCGCCACGGTAGAAAAGCGCCGGACGATGGTGTGGTACGACAGTGTTTCCTGCTACTACGAGGGCATTTTGCAGGTCGCCAATATGCAGGCGTTCTACCTGGAACACGCCGCCGGATTCCACACGGTGGAACCGGCAAAGATTTGGAAGGAATATACCACAGACTATTACCGGATGGACACCTATTACCGGCAGTTCCATCTGTGCTTTGGCAAGGCGTTGACCGTCTCCAATCCGCTGCTGGACGACCTGTTCAAGCGGGTGGCCGACCAGGTGGAGGGGCTATACTCCCACTGGTTCCTGGGAGAGCTGGGCAACAACTGGTCTGACATCTGTGCAGAGGAGCTTGCCACCTACGGGCATATTCTGGAGGTTCCCCAGCAGGCGGACTTCTACCGCAGAACGGTTGTTCCTGCGACCAAGAATGGCCGAGTGTTTGTGATTATCTCCGATGCGTTCCGCTATGAGGTGGCTTCCTCTCTGGCGGAGCAGCTTCGGCAGGAGACGCAGAGCAAGGTGGAACTGCACAGCATGGAGGCGATTTTCCCCACCGTCACCAAGTTCGGTATGGCTGCGTTGCTGCCCCACAAAGAGTTGCAGGTGGTGGAGCGCACCAACGGCCTTGCAATGCTGGCGGACGGGATGTCCACGGACGCCCCTTATCGGGAGAAGGTCCTCCAGACGACAAAAAAGGCCAGCGTCGCCCTGAAGTATAGCAATATACTCGGTATGAAACGGGCGGAGCGGTCTGCGCTGGTCAAGGGCATGGAGGTGGTCTACGTCTACCACGACAAGGTAGACGAAGCCAGTCACACCTCAGACAGCGCCGTGTTCCCAGCCTGTGACAGCGCCATCAGCGAGATCAAGAACATGATCCGTATCATTGTCAACGAGTTCGGCGGGACAAATATTTATGTGACTGCCGACCACGGCTTTTTATATACATACAGCCCGCTCACTGAGGACGACAAGGTGGACAAGACCACACCCTCCGGTCAGGACGTGGAAATTGACCGCCGCTATCTGATTACCCACAAGGGCGCACAGCCGGACTATCTGTTGCCGGTGAAGTTTACTGAGGACTATGACGCCTTTGCGCCCAGGGAGAACGTGCGCATTAAGAAAAAGGGCGGCGGGTTGAACTTCGTCCACGGCGGCATCAGCCTCCAGGAGATGGTGGTTCCTCTGGTGGAGTATCACTACCTGCGCAATGACTACAAGAGCTACCAACGGAACAAGGAGCGGTACGACACCAAACCAGTAACGGTCACGTTGCTCTCTGCGGGGCGGAAAATCAGCAACATGATTTTCTCCCTGAACTTCTACCAGAAGGAGGCCGTAAGCGCCAACCGGAGCAAGGCAAGTTATTTGGTCTACCTTGAGGATGCGGAGGGAAACCAGATCAGCGACACCTCGAAAATCATTGCGGATAAGACCAGCACCAACGGTCAGGAGCGGACGTTCCGTTGCAGCTTCAATCTGAAATCCAGAAAGTACTCCAATCAGGACAGCTATTATCTGGTGATTGCAGATGAATCCGGCCTACAGGCACCGCAGAAAGAGGAATTCCAGATCGATATTGCGTTTGCGTTTGATGAGTTCGATTTTTAAGTACGGGAGGGACAGGCCATGTATCAGCCAGCAGATGGCGAAAGCAGCCGGGAAACCATAAAGCATAAGCTGCGGCAAGTGTTCGATGGTCGTATTGTTCGGAAGGATTTGACCAAAAAGATAAAAGAGGGAGCCAATGTCCCTGTCTATGTTCTGGAGTTCCTGCTGGGGCAGTATTGCGGCACTGATGACCCAGAGATTATCGAGGCTGGGATTGACCGGGTGAAGCATATTCTGGCGGACAACTATGTCCGCCCGGATGAGGCACAGAAGGTCTTATCCAAGCTGCGCAGCAATGGAAGTCATACGGTCATTGACCTGATTACTTCCCGGCTGGATATGCGGCATGACGCCTATGTTGCTGATTTCTCCAACCTGGGCATTTCCAACATCCCGCTGGCAGATGAGTACCCGGAAAAGTATGACCGCCTGCTGTGCGGCGGCATCTGGTGTATAGTCCAGTTGGAGTATGAGTTTATCGAGGAAGATAAGAAAAGCCCGCCCATCCATATCAGAAGGCTGACCCCTATCCAAATGCCCTCCGTAGATATGAACGAGGTCAAACAGGGGCGCAAGGCATTTACAAAAGACAAGTGGATCGATGTCCTGCTCCGCTCTATCGGTATGGAGCCTGATGAGCTAACCTACCGTGAAAAATGGCTTCTGTTAGCCAGACTGATTCCGCTGGTTGAGAACAACTTCAACCTGTGTGAGCTTGGCCCCCGCAGCACCGGTAAATCCCACGTTTACAAGGAAATCTCGCCAAATAGCATCCTGATTTCCGGTGGACAGACTACCGTTGCCAACCTGTTTTACAACATGGGGCGCAAGACGGTTGGCCTGGTCGGACTTTGGGACTGTGTTGCCTTTGACGAGGTCGCCGGAATCAAATTCAAGGATAAAGACGGCGTCCAGATCATGAAGGATTACATGGCTTCCGGCTCCTTTGCCAGAGGCAAGGAGGAAAAGTCTGCTTCTGCATCAATGGTCTTTGTGGGCAATATCAATCAAAGTGTGGATGTGCTATTGAAAACCTCCAGCCTGTTCGACCCATTCCCGCCGGAAATGGGCTTGGACACAGCTTTCCTGGACAGAATTCACTGTTACATTCCCGGCTGGGAAATTCCTAAATTCAGACCGGAGCATTTTACAAATGACTACGGGTTTATCACGGATTACTTGGCGGCCTTTATCCGGGAACTGCGGAAAGAGCAACTTGGCGATGCGCTGGACAGATATTACCGCCTTGGCAAAAACCTGAACCAGCGGGATACCATTGCTGTCCGCAAAATGGTGGATGGACTGCTGAAGCTACTCTATCCCGACGGCGAGTTTGGAAAAGAGGAAGTGGAGGAAGTTCTGGTATTTGCGCTGGAGATGCGCCGCCGTGTCAAGGAGCAACTGAAAAAGTTGGGCGGTATGGAGTTTTACGATGTGAACTTCTCCTATATCGACCTGGAGACCTTTGAGGAACACTATGTCTCCGTCCCGGAACAAGGCGGCGGAAAACTCATCCCGGAGGGGATCTGCAATCCCGGACAGGTCTATACTGTTTCCCGTGGAAAGTCTGGCATGATCGGTGTGTTCCGTCTGGAAAGCCAGATGCTGCCGGGCAGCGGGAAGTTTGAGCGTACCGGCCTCGGCACCACCGGTAAGCGCAAAGAGGCAGCTATGACAGCTTTCAACTATCTGAAAGCTAACAGCAACCGAATCAGCGGTTCTATCAGTATGACCTCTAAGGATTACATCATCGGCTATCAGGATTTGCAGGGTCTTGGCATGACGGAAAAGCTGGCGCTGCCCACGCTGATCGCACTCTGCTCCATAGCCCTGGGAAAACCGACATTAAGCAGTCTGGCCATTCTCGGTGAGATTAGTATTGCCGGAACCATGCTAAAGGTGGACGAGCTGGCCAATTCGTTGCAAGTATGCCTGGACAGCGGCGCAAAGAAAGTACTTCTTCCTATCACCTCTGCTGCTGACCTGAATGCGGTGCCGCCGGAGTTGATTGGCAGCTTCAATTTGATTTTTTACTCCAGCGCGGAGGATGCAGTGTTTAAGGCACTGGGTGTAGAATAGGGGGAATAGTTATGTTTGAATCAGGTATGGACATTGTTCGAGCTGATTTTCATTTACACACTAATAAGGACAAGGAATTCGCCTATTCTGGTGAGCCTAATTCGTTTGTCACTGAGTATGTGGAGGCACTTTCGGCTCAAAACATTCGAGTTGCTGTGATAACTA
>JAJQBR010000022.1:4474-5726 GCA_021203185.1 Clostridiales bacterium | reverse complement strand
GGGAACCATGCGAAGCATGGTGGAGGGGTTTCACGCTGAAATTGCGAATAAGGCTGAACAAAAAGGATAACCATGTTCGCAATTAGCAATGTACAACGAGAGCAGAGTCTCTCCTTATAGAGCAATAAAATCCCCGCAGCGTGTCACTTCTGTGACCGGCTGCGGGGATTTTTCATGTAACATCGGCGGTCTCCGGCTTTTTCGCCTGATAGTGCTTACAGCTGCGCTGGGCGTAGAGCTTGCCGCCATAGCGCCGGTTGCCGTAGCGTTTGGCGTCGGACAGGTGCTCCACGTAGACCTCGCCGGTCTCCGGGTTTTGCCAGGGGGTCTTGGGGTTGGTGACGCTGCCGCCCCGGTAGGACCTGGGCAGCGCGGGGTAGTCCCAGCCGGGGCCATAGCGCCGCTGACTGCCCCACGGCTCCTTGTAGCTCATGGGCAGCTCCACCACCACTTTGGACTCCGGCACAGGAGAGCCGTCCATGCGGATATGGAACGGGTGGGGAATGGCGGTGATTTTTCCGTAGCGCCGCTGACTGCCCCACGGCTCCTTATAGCTCATGGGCAGCTCCATGGCTGTCCGGGTGGGCGTGGGAGAACCATCCATGCGGATGGGCAGACGGAACCGGACGCCGGTGTACCGACGGCTGCTGCCCCATGGCTCCTTGTAACTCATGGGCAGTTCCATAGCTGTCCGGGCGGGCATGGGGGAACCGTCCATGCGGATGGGAACCGCCAGCATGACGCCGGTGTAGCGCCGCTGACTGCCCCAGGGGGCCTTGTAGCTGGGAGGCAGCGCCTGGAGGGGCTTGCCCACGCCGGCCACGCCGTAGCCGCCCTTGTAGCTGTCCACCGGGATACACCAGGTTTTCCCCGTCAGGCGCTGACCGTTGAACCGCCGCCGGTGGGTCTGGGGGGCCTGACGGGTGAACCCCGCCACCTTCGCCGGGGCAAAGCTGCCCTTGTAGCTGGGGATGGGCGCGTCCAGCCGCCACGCGCCAAAGCGCAGGTTGGACAGCCGGAACCCATTGTGGCTGGGGGGCTGCTGGGTGGTAGGCACCTCGCCGGGGCCTTGCGCAAATATGCCGCCCTTATAGCTGGGCAGGGGCAGGTCGGGCTGCCAGCCCACCATGCGGCGCTGCTGGTAGCGGCGTCCGCCGTGGCTGCTGGGGGTGTGTGGTACCGGGATGGCGGCCTCCCCCGCCGCGCCCTTGCCCTTGCGGTAGCTGGCGGGGGTGGTGGTGTAGAGTTTCGC
>JAJQBR010000022.1:0-4374 GCA_021203185.1 Clostridiales bacterium | reverse complement strand
CCGCCCTTGTAGCTGGGGGTGGGCAGATTGGGCCGCCAGGTGCTGTCCGGCCCCTTGTACCGCCGGACGCCGCTGTGACTGCCAGGACGGTGGGCGGTGGGGACGCGGGCCTCTCCCGCAGCGGACTTGCCGCCTTTATAATGGGAGATGGCGCTGCCGTAGCGGTAGGAACCGTAGCGTTTCCCGCTGCCCCGGCTCTCCTTGTAACTGTCGGGCAGCGCCCCCCGCAGGTCGGCGGAGGAGGCGGAGGACTTGCCGCCCTTGTAGCTGGGCAGGGGCAGGGGGAACCGCATCCCGCCCAAAGAGCGGCGGCCCTTGCGCTTTTCGTAGCTCCTGGGCTGGTGGAGCGTGGGGACGCGGGCCTCTCCTGCGGCAGACTTGCCGCCCTTGTAGAAGGGGAGGAACGCGCCGAAGTGGAACTTGCCATAGCGTTTCTGGCTGCCCCAGCTCTCCTTGTAGCTCAGGGGAAGGCTGTCTTTCAGGTTGGCGTTTCCTGCGCTGGACTTGCCCCCCTTGTAGTTGGGCAGGATTCGCCCCAGGAAGCGGCTGCCATACTGCTTGTCGTTGCCGCGTTTTTTCCTATAGGACGGGACGGAGACGCCCCGCAGCTTGCCGCCCTCGCCATAGCTCTTGTCCCGTCTGGCCCGGCGGACAGCGGCGCGGGTCAGGGCGTAGATGATTAAAATCAGCGCCAGCGCAAGGGAGACCAGGCCCACGGTCATGCGAACCGGGTGGTGCTGGAACGCCTGGGTGTCGATCTCCAGCGCGGCGGCCCGTCCGGAGAGCAAAAGGCTATCTATGCAAACGGCGCAGAAAACCGCCGCAATGCGCTGTTGAGGGTTCATGCGTGTCCTCCTCCCGGACAGACTTTCTAAGGGAACGCCGCACAGGTCACAGTTCGGCATTGTCTAAGTATTATCTCACATCTTTCCCCAAAAAGAAAGAGGCACCTTGTACGAAAACGGGTTTTCTCACCCTGAAAAATCAGGAAGGAGGGTACATCCTTCCACGCCGTGCCATCCGTTGGCGCTCTTTCCGTCCTTTTGGAGGGATTCCGGGGGCTGACGCCCCGGTTTCCGGCGTTTTCTCCATTGCAAAAGAGGGCTGCGCTGTGCTATAATAGAAGTGTGACAAAATGAAACCAAACGGTAACAAGAAGTTACAACTCAGGTGCGACACATGAAAGAATTTACCATAGGCCCCAACGACGCGGGCCAGCGGGTGGACCGCTGGCTGGCCAAAACCGTCCCGCTGCTGCCTGCGGCGCTGGCCCAGAAGTACATCCGCCTGAAGCGGGTCAAGCGCAACGGCAGGCGCACCGAGCGGGACGCCCGGCTGGAGGTGGGCGACACCCTCCAGCTCTACATCAACGATGAGTTTTTCGACGCCCCCACCCCGGAGAACGCCTTTCTGAAAATCGCCAGCCCCCGGCTGGACATTCTCTATGAGGACGACCAAATCCTGCTGGTCAACAAGGCCCCCGGCATGGTGGTCCACGCCGACGAGACAGAGCAGGTCAACACCCTCATCAACCACATTCTGGCCTACCTATACCAGAAAAAGGAGTGGGATCCCCGCCGGGAGAACGCCTTCGCCCCGGCCCTCTGCAACCGCATTGACCGCAACACCGGCGGCATCGTCATCGCCGCCAAGACCGCCGAGGCCCTGCGGGTGATGAACCAGAAAATCCGGGACCGGGAGCTGACAAAACGCTACCTCTGCGCGGCGGTGGGGCAGCTGCGGCCCCCCGATGGGACGCTGAAATCCTGGCTGCGCCGGGACGAGCAGAAAAAGCAGGTCTATGTCACCGCCAAACCCGCCCCCGGCGCACGAACCGCCATCACCAAGTACCGCACCCTGACGGTGCGGGACGGCCTCTCCCTGGTGGAGTGCGACCTCATCACCGGGCGCACCCACCAGATCCGGGCGCAGCTGGCCTACGCGGGCCATCCCCTGCTGGGGGACGGCAAGTACGGCCAGGAGGCGGTCAACCGCCGCTGGCGCCGGAAGGGGCAGGCCCTGTGGAGCTGGTATCTCCGGTTCCAGTTCACCACCCCGGCGGGAGAGCTGGAGTACCTGAACGGCAAGCACTGGCAGGTGAACCACATCGACTTTGTGGAGGAGCTGTTTCCCGGCTACGACCTGTCCCACATCCCTCCCCGTTTCTGACCCAAAAAGGAGCATTTTTATGAGCAAACCCCTGCGATTTCCCCTGCTGCTGGGCCTGACGGCGCTGCTGTGCGCCTGTCTGACCGGCTGCGGCAGCAAACAGACCCTGACCGTCTACGCCGACGGCGATTACATCTCCCAAAGCGTCCTGGACGCCTTCACCGAGGAGACGGGCATCGAAGTCACCTATGTCACCGGCTCCCGCACCCCGGAGGCCGAGGAGGAGACGCTGTTCGAGGACACCAGCACCCAGACCGCCGCCTCCGCCGTGCAGGAGGCCCTCTCCGACAACGGCGAGCGGGACCCCTACGACGACCCTTACAGCGGCATGACGTTGGTGGAGATTTTGCAGTCCACCCGTGACGCCTCCATCGCGGAGGCGGAGGAAAAGGCCGCCAAAAAGGGTGACGCCAGCGTCGGGGAAATTGAGTACGACCCCGCCGTCTACGACGTGATTTTGACCGATGGGGCCACCCTGGGCGAGCTGATCGAAAACGACCTGCTGCTGCCCCTGGATCTCTCCCAAGTCACCAACCGGAAGAACATCAACGCGGAATACACCGGGCTGGACTACGACCCCGACGCCCGTTACACCGTCACTACCATGTGGGGGATGCTGGGGGTGCTGTGGAACACCCAGCTGGTCGAGGAACAGCTGACCTCCTGGGACGACCTGTGGAACGAGGCTTACGCCGGTCAAATCATCATGCCGGACAGCCTGCGGGACTGCCTGAGCGTGGCCCTGCTCTCCCTGGAGAAGTACCCCAACGCTACCAAGGAATCCACCCTGAACGCCGCCTTTGACAAACTGGAGGAACAGCAGGCGCTGGTGGCGGACTACTCCAACCGGGACGCCTTCTTTCTGATGCAAAATAACCGGGCCGCCCTGTACCCCTGCTTCTCCGGGGACGCCCTGTCCATGATGAGCGAAAACGCAAATCTGGCCTTCCTCATCCCCTCCGGCGGCACCTGCCGCATCACCTTCGGCTACGCGGTTGCGGCGGCCAGCCAGTACAGCGAGGACGCCATGACGTTCATCAACTATATGTGCAGCGCCACCAATCTGGCCAAAAACGCCGTCTATTCCAAATACTCCCTGACCTCCGACCTGGCCATCGAGAAGCTGGATGACTACTGGAGCAGCAACCCCGTGGCCTACCCGGACGAGAGTATTCTCACGGGGACGCAGATCATCACCACCTTCTCCGCCGAGAACCGGGCGCTGGTCAATGCGCGCTGGGCGCAACTGACCGGACAGACCACGGATAACGACACAGACACCGAAACCGAGGAAGGAGACACATCCACATGAGCATTGAATTGGGTTTGAAGGGCCGGGCGGAGACCACCGTCACCCCGGAAAAAACCGCCGCCGCCTGCGGCTCCGGCTCCCTGCCCGTCTACGGCACCCCCTGGATGCTGGCCCTGATGGAAGAGGCCGCCTGCAACAGCCTGAAAGACGCCCTGGCGGAAAACCAGGGCAGCGTGGGCATGGGGATGGAGCTGACCCACGTCTCCCCCACCCCGGTGGGCATGAAGGTGTGGGCGGAAAGCGAGCTGGTGGCCGTGGAGGGCAAAAAGCTGACCTTCTCCGTCACCGCCTACGACGAGGCCGGGGTCATTGGCCGCTGCCAGCAGCAGCGCTGCCTGATTTGGAACGACCGCTTTCTGAGCCGCTGCCAGAGCAAGGGCCAGTGACAGCCTGAGAAAACGCTCCCCCGGCGGGAAAACCCGCCGGGGCCGCCGTTTTTCGGCAAAACGCGCAAAAAAGCTGTTGACTTGCGTGCGTTTTTGTGCTATGCTGTGTTTGCGGTGGGAAATCTGTCTGTTTTGCACCCGCACCCCCGGCAAATTTCAGGCAGGTTTGCTGAAACATTTTATCCCCGTAAGGGGACGGAAACTCAGAGGCATATACTATCTCATTTTGCTGATTGTAGGCGAAACATTTTATCCCCGTAAGGGGACGGAAACAAGAAACCATTTTCTGCTTTGTACATGAATTGAGTGAAACATTTAATCCCCGCAAGGGGACGGAAACGCTAACTTATTGCCGTCACAGAACAGCTCTGGAAACATTTAAACCCCTCCACCACCGCCAAAGGCGGCGGTCCCCCTCCCCTTTTGCGACTCGCATGGCCTAAAGGCCATAGCTCCCTGCATTCGCGCTAAAGAGAAAGTGGCCATTCGGCCAGCGCTTCACAGGGG
>JAJQBR010000027.1 GCA_021203185.1 Clostridiales bacterium | reverse complement strand
ATAGCTGTGTTCGGTGGTAGAAATGGTCTCCGTCTTGGTGTCGGTGTACTTCGTCCCGTCAAAGGTGACGGTGGCGGTGTACGTCGTTACACCGGTGGCGGTGCAGGTGGCGGCGGTGGTGACGGCAGAGGTCACGGTGCAGTCCAGCGTTTTGGTGCCGTCGCCCGCTGTGCAGGTAAAGGTGGCGGTGGCAGAGCCGTAGCCATCGGCCCAGATAAACTCAGGCGTTCCCCAGCTGTGATCGTCGTCGTCGGTCAGCGTGTAATCGCTGCTCGCCATGGGATAGGCGGTGTTAAATGTGTCGGTCGTGTAATCGGAGGACCGGAAATGGTCCGTCCCGAAGGTGTCGTTGCACAACAGGAAATATTTGTAATAATTGTACTTCCGGTATACAGCGTCCCAGGTGGAATCCACATTGTAGTAAACATTTCCCAGCTTCACGATGTTCCACCCGTGGGCGCCTGTGGAGCCGGAACTGTTTGTAGCGGTTCCGGAGATGTATCTGGCGTCGATTCCGGCCTCCAGCGCCATCCGGTAGAACAGCACCGAATATCCCTGGCAGACGGAGGTGCCGTTGATCAGCGCGGCGTAAGCGGTATATTTCAGCATATAATCGTCGTCGTTCAGGTTGGTATAGTCATAGGTGACGTTATCGCAGATGTAATTGTAAATGGCCTCGATTTTCTTATAGTCACATTTGCTGTCCAGGTCCAGGCTTTCCATGACCGTTTCCAGCTTGGCGGTGACTGCTGCCTCCTGCTCCGCAGTGGTAAAATAGGTCACGGTGTAGGTTATAGTGTAATAATAAGTGCCGCCTGAGACGGAAATAGAAGAGCTTGAGGTCCAACCGCCATACTGGTGCGCCAGGTAGTCGCCCTCCTCCGGGTCGCCGGTATGCTCGAATGCGGCGTTGGAAATCTCCTTAGCAAGGGAGCCGGTCGAAGCAGAACACTGATAGTAGACAGTGATCGTTGTGGTGCGGTTTTTCAACTCTTCCCGCATCAGTTCCGCCGCCTCCTCGATGGTGGTGCAGTATTCGATGGTGGAAGCGGCGCTGACCAGGGCGTTGCCCTCGTCCTCCGAGGGCTGGACAAGGTCGTCCTCGGTGATTACGTCCTCATACTCGGGGTTGATATAGGTGTAGGTTTCTGTGGTGACGCTGCTGGCTGAAACGACGGCCTCGGCCTCGCCGGTCTCGTCCACGGCCCATGTGGTAGCGCACAGCAGGCTCAGACACATGGACAGCGCCAGCGCCAGCGCGGTCAGCCGCTTACACATATGTTTCATTCGTGTTCCTCCTTACATTCGCTCAATTCGTTTTGATTCAGAAAGTCTCAAATTGCAACCTTGCGAAAACTTTCCTTTCACTGGAAGTATAGCACAAAGCCCGCCGCCATGCAAGGCGTGTTGACAAATTCTTACGAAAAAACATTTTGCTCTCACACCTCAAACCGCAGCCCCGTGGTCAGGGCGTGCAGCCGCTGACCCAGCCCCTGCCGCAGCAGCTCCAGCCCAGGTGCGCCGGTGCAGTGGCCGGTGTAGATATGCCGCACGTCCTCCCGCAGGAACGCGCCGCAGAGTTCGTCCGTCTCCGCCGGGGTCAGGGTGCAGATTTCCCGGCCCTCCTTTTTGCCTTTCAGGTGCAGACCGCCGATGTAGGCGTAGACCGGTTTGCCCAGGGTCTCCCGCGCCTCCCGGAGGATGCTGGCCGCGCCGCCGTGGGAACAGCTGTTGAACAGGACGAGGCCCCGCTCCGTGTCCAGCACAAGGCTCTGTTCGTGGGAGAAGTCGTCAGGTACGACTTCCCCGTCCGCTTGCCGATACAGTTTGCTTTTTGCGCCGATTTGGGCCAGATTTGCCGTGTTGTGGGGAATCAAATACACGCCGGGGAGAATCTCCGCCCGGCCTTCCACCGGCAGAAACCGCTCCCGCTGGGCCGCCACCGCCGGGGGAATGCCGATGGGGTGCATTTTGCCGCCGCTGCCGGAGAGATACGGCTCGAACGCTGCCTTTTGCGCGTAGACCCGCGCTGTCGGGTTCCGTTGGAACAGCGCCTCGAAGCCTCCGGCGTGGTCGTAGTGGCCGTGGGACAGCACATAGGCATCCAGCCCGACGAGGGACAGACCCATAGCGTCGGCGTTGTCCAGAAACGCGCCGCTTTGCCCGGCGTCCAGCAAAACGCGCCGCCCCCGCCACTCGATCAGGAGGCTCAGGCCGTGTTCGCGGCGCAGGGCGCCGCTGGCGGTGTTTTCCACCAGCACCGTCACGGCGACAGGGTCAGAAATGGGGGAATTGTGCATAAGGTTGCCACCTTTCTGTTTGAGCTTCGTTACGGGGATTGCCTTTGAATCTGCCTTGTTTCAAGGAACAACCGAGTAATAACAGGCCAATGCCCTTGTAGAACAGATTGGCCTTTGAACAAAGCACAATGAAAAGGCAAGAGGGGTAGTCGGTTACGGAGCGCAGATTGTAAAATTGAGCCTGCTACAAAAGGAATTATCATTTTTTGAGCGAAAACCGACCTTCCCCCGACGCGAAAACGCCGGGGGAAGTAAATTGCGTTTACTGTTGTGTTACCGCAGGACGGCGCCCAGCTCGCTCTCCAGCGCGGCCAGAACAGCCTTCACGTCCTCGTCGGCCTCCGCGTCGGTGAGGGTGCGGTCGTCGTGGCGCAGTTTCAGAGAGAAGGCCACGCTCTTCTGCCCGGCGGGAATGGGATTGCCGGTGTAGATGTCGAACAGCTTAATTTCCCGCACCAGGCCCTTGCCGCTCTTGCGGATGCAGTCCTCCAGCGCCGCCACGGGGACGCTCTGGTCGCAGACCACGGCGATGTCCCGCTCCACGGCGGGGAACTTGGGCAGAGGCTGATAGACGATGGTCTGGGGCCGGGCCTCCAGAATGGCGGCGAAGCTGATTTGCGCGGTGTAGACCGGCACCTCGGCCATGTTGTAGCTCTTGCAGACCAGCGGATGGATCTGGCCCATGACGCCGATTTCTTTGTCCCCGATGGTCAGCGCGGCGCAGCGGCCGGGATGATAGGAGGGGTCGTCGGTCTTGGCGGTGTACTGGACCTTTTTGATGCCGAAAGCGTCAAAGATGGTTTCCACGCAGCCCTTGAACTTGAAGAAGTCCATCAGCGGGCCGTAGCAGCCCAGGGACAGCACCTGCCGCTCGTCGGCCAGGTCCCCGTCCGTGGGGAAGTAGACCCGGGCCAGCTCGTAGAGCCGGGCCACGGCGTTGTGGTGGCTGTAGTTCCGGGCCAGCGTCTCCAGCATGGAGGGCAGGGCGGTGGTGCGCATGATGGAGGTGTCCTCCCCCAGGGGGTTCAGGATGCGGATGGAGTTGCGCAGGGGGGAGTCCTGGGGCAGACGGATTTTGTCGTAATAGGAGGGGGAGATGAAGGAGTAGGTCATAATTTCGTTGAAGCCCAGGCCCCGGCAGGTGGAACCGGCCAGGTCCTCCGCCACCTGCTTGGGGGTCAGGCCGCCCCGGGTGGTCTCGCCCCGCATCAGGGTGGTGGGCAGGTTGTTGTACCCGGTAAAGCGGGCCACCTCCTCCGCGATGTCGGAGTAGTGGGACACGTCGCCCCGCCAGGAGGGGACCACCAAAGTGTCGTCCTCGGTCAGCTGGAAGCCCAGCCGCACCAGGATGTCGGTCATTTCCTCTTTGGAGAAGGCGGTACCCAGCAGGCCGTTGACCTTGTCCGGCTCCAGCTTGACCAGAGTGGGGACGAAGTCCTGGGCCACCGCGTCGATGACGCCGTCCAGCACCTCGCCGCAGCCCAGCAGCTCCACCAGTTCGCAGGCTCGCTGCACGGCGGGCAGGGTGTTCATGGGGTCCAGCCCCTTTTCGTACCGGCCGGAGGCCTCGGTGCGCATCCCCAGGGCCAGAGCGGTCTTGCGGACGGAGACGCCGTTGAAGTTGGCGGACTCGAAGAACACGTCGGTGGTGCCGTCGGTGATTTCGGAGTTCTCGCCGCCCATGACGCCCGCCACGCAGATGGGCTTTTTCTCATCGGCGATAACCAGCATGGATTCACTGAGCTGATGGGGCTTACCGTCCAGGGTGGTCATTTCCTCGCCGGGGTAGGCCCGGCGGATGTTGATGTGGTGGCCCTCCACACAGGCGAAGTCGAAGGAGTGCATGGGCTGGCCGTACTCCAGCATGACATAGTTGGTGATGTCCACGATGTTGTTGATGGGGCGCACGCCGGAGGCCCGCAGCCGCTCCCGCATCCACTTGGGGGAGGGGCCGACCTTCACGTTGCGTACCAGCCGCCCGCAGTACCGGGGGCAGAGGTCGCCGTCCAGAATGTCCACGTCGGCGTAGTCCAGGATGGAGTCGCCGCAGCCCTTCACCTCCGGGGTGTGGAGCTTTAACTCCTTGCCGAAGGTGACGGCGGCTTCCCGCGCCAGGCCGATGACGCCCAGGCAGTCCGGGCGGTTGGGGGTGATCTCATACTCCACCACATGGTCGTCCAGACCCAGCACGGTGGGGATGTCGTCGCCGGGCTTGCAGTCCTCGTCCAGGATGAAAATGCCGTCCTCGATGCAGTTGGGGAACTCCTTCTGTTGGGCGTGGAGACCGGCCAGGGTCAGCACCTGGCCGCTCTTTGTGTCCACACAAATCATGTCGCCGGTGTGGATGTTGGCACAGTTGGTAGAGACTTCCTTCTCTCCCTTGCCCCAGTCCACGGTGAGCTTGTAGGTGGAATAGGCCACGGTTTCACAGGAGAGAACCTTCGCGGTGTACACCTTGCCGTAGATGCGCAGGCCGGGCTGCACGTCTTTGGGGATGGAGGGCTTTTCGCCGGGCAGAACGTGGTAATCCCCCAGAATCGCCGCCGCCTGAATGGTGGCGTAGGGGAAGTCCCGGGTGTCCACCCCCAACTCGGTCAGGGAGCAGAGCATACCGTTGGACAATACCCCCCGCAGCTTGCCCTTAGTGATTTTGTGGCCGCCGGGGAGGATGGAGTTGTGCTTTGCCACGGGTACCAGGTCACCCACGTGGATGTTCCACGCGCCGGTGCAGATTTGAATCGGCTCCGCCTCGCCCACGTCGATTTGCGTGACCCACATATGGTCGGAGTTGGGGTGCTTCTCCATGGTGAGAATTTTGCCCACAACGATGTTTTTGAACTGGGCGGACTGATCCTCGATGGTCTCCACCTTGGAGCCGGAGAGGGTCATGGCCTCAGAAAAGGCTTTGTCGTCAATTTCGCTGACGGAGACGCCGTCCACGAACTCGTTCAGCCATTTACGGGATAAAATCATGGTATTTCTCTCCTCTCTCAGAACTGCTCCAGGAAGCGCACGTCGTTTTCAAAGCACAGCTTCAGGTTGTTGATGCCGAAGCGCATCATGGCCAGGCGCTCCACGCCCATGCCGAAGGCCCAGCCGGAGTAAACGTCGGTGTCGATGCCGCAGCCCTCCAGCACCTTGGGGTGGATCATGCCGGCGCCCAGCACCTCGATCCAGCCCTCGCCCTTGCAGACGGGGCAGCCCTTGCCTTTGCAGGCGAAGCACTGCACGTCCACCTCGCAGGACGGCTCGGTGAAGGGGAAGTGATGGGGGCGGAATCGGGTCTGGGCCTCCTCCCCGTAGAGGCTCTTGACCACCTCATTCAGGGTGCCTTTCAGGTCGGCCATGGTGACGCCCTTGTCCACCACCATGCCCTCAATCTGGTGGAACATGGGGGAGTGGGTGGCGTCGGCCTCGTCCTTGCGGTA
>JAJQBR010000079.1 GCA_021203185.1 Clostridiales bacterium | reverse complement strand
GAGTGCTGCATTTTTCGCCGCCTTTTGCTGTAGTCTTTTCTTGACAAACACAGTCCTCCTACCCCGGCCAGTTGTTCAGCAAAGAGCGTATTTTTGAACATATATGGGATGTGGACAGCGATGCCGATGTGAATGTGATCATGGAACACATCAGCAAGATACGTTCCAAGTTTGCAAAGGCAGGCTGCAAGCCATATATTCGGACAGTCTGGGGGAGCGGGTACAAATGGGAAAAATAAAGGAGTGGTATCGGAGTATCCCGATTTGGGCGACCCTGTTTGCGGTTATTGTTCTCGCTTTGCTGTCGGCCTCTGTCCTGTCAGGGGCGGTGACACAGACTGTGAACGAGCAGTATGTGATTTTACAGTCTAAATACCTCACTATCACAAGTACGGAAGAGGACAGTGAGATTACATACGGCGGCGTAAACGCAAATGAGATCGTGGAGGTTTCGTTTAATTATGAAAATTATACGGAGGACGACTGGCGGCTGTATCAGATATACAGCTTCATTCTGCGATTCTTTCCTGCGTTCCTTTATTCCGTATGTATCTTGGTCTTTGTGCTTCTGTTTTACTTCACAAAGCCGAGAACGCCCCTGCGTTTGCTGACAAAGGCATCAAACCAGATCGCGGGGAATGACCTGGACTTTCAGCTTGATTATCAGGGACAGGATGAAATGGCCAGACTGTGCGCCGCTTTTGAGACAATGCGGTCGGCGCTGGATGAAAACAACAGGCAAATGCTGCGTCTGTTGGACGAGCGCAAGCAGCTGAACGACGCCTATACGCACGATTTGCGAACACCCATCGCCGTCCTGAAGGGCTATACCGATATGCTGGTGAACTATCTTCCCTCTGGAAATCTGTCGCAGGAGGAAGTGCTGGAAACCGTGAAAACCATGTCAGCCCAAGTGTCGCGGTTGGAGCAGTTTGCTGACAGCATGAATACCGTCCAAAAGCTGGAGGATATGCCGGTTCAGAAGGAACCGGCTGATTCACAGGAATTTCTGGATTATCTGCGGGAATCGGCGGATATTCTTTGTCAGGGGAACGGCTTGACCTGCGAATTTCATGCATCGGTCAGTGCGGAGCATTTATTTCTTGACCCAGCCGTTGTTATCCAGGTCTATGAGAATATTATAAACAATGCTGCCCGCTTTGCACGCCATAAGGTGGCGATCCACTGTGGTATGACAGAGAATATTTTCTCTGTTTCTGTCACAGACGATGGCCGGGGCTTTTCTGCCAGGGATTTAAGAGAAGCGGTCAAACCCTATTACAGCAATGATGCACAGAAACAGGAGTACCATTTTGGCCTCGGCCTCCATATTTGCCGTATCCTTTGCGAAAAACATGGCGGCAAGCTGAAACTGGGGAATGTCCCGGAAGGTGGGGCTTCTGTAGCAGCGTCATTTTCGACCATATGAAAGCAAAAACCACCCCGATTTGAGAAATAATTTAGAATTGCCTCCTAAAATGATCGTGCAGTCGATAGAAACGGCTGCACGATTTCCAATTTCAGGAGGCTATTATTATGGCGAAACGAATACTTACGATTCTTTTTGCGGCCACGCTTGTCTTATCGCTCACAGCCTGCGGGAGCAGCAGCAACAACGACAATGCGAACACAGAGACAAGTGAGGCCGCAAATCTCTTATCCGCAGGCAATGAGGACAGCAGTTCTTCGGGGACAGATTTCCAGAAGAATATGGCACAGACCCAGGTCAGTTTCACCTATCCCTGTGAAAGCGGGGAGGGTTACTACTTTGTCGGCTCTAACGGGTATGTGTACTATATCGACAAGGCAACGGAAAGCGCCACGATTCTCTGCGGCAAGCCTGAATGCAGCCATGATGATGAAGATTGTAACGCCTATGCAGGCTCTGCGCTTACTTATTATGACGGCAAACTGTATTATTTCAGCGACATCGGATCATCGTGGACGCAGCTCTACTCTATGAATTTAGATGGAACAGATCACACCCTGGTGCAGACGCTGGACATTGACTCTGCCGGGGATTCCTATGTCGGCTATGCAAAACCAATCATTCACAGAGGCATGGTGTATTTTCTGTACTCCGCAGTCCTTTATGCCGTTCCGTTAGGGGCGGAAGCCAGCGAAGCAAAAGCGATTTTCGGTGAGACGACCGAAGCGGAAACCTCCGGCGGCGCGGTCATAAGCCTCGGCAACGAACAGGATTACACGCTTTGGGCGGATGGAGATACGGTCTATTTTATGACGAACGTACAGCAAACAGATGGAACATGGAAGGACGCCCTGTTTGCTTATGACATGCAGACCGAGGAAGTGACACAGGTCTGGGAGGTACCTGAAAAATCTGAGGTTGGCGAATGGGATACGACGGCCGTTGAAGTCAACGGTTGGTATGTGTCCGACGGGTACATTTACTTTTATCTTTCCGGGGGCGGTTTGTGGCGTTCTGAGTTATCTTCCGGAACTACCGAAAAAATTGCTGATGTGTCAGCATCCCACGGCTACGCTTATTTTTCTGACAACTGTATTGTTATCGCAGAGTCGGCTGCTGAGGACTATGTGCTGTGGAAATCCCTTCTGGTGTATGATTACAGCGGAGAATTGCGGAATGAAATCCCGCTCGATTCCTTTGAGGATACTTACAGCGAAGAAGATCTGTTTATTTCTGATGGATGCCTCTATTTTTTCTGGAACGGCAGTGTCACATCGGGTACAGAGAACGGCATTGGCTTTTCAAGCCCTACATCCTATGCGCTTTACGCCGCCAGCCTGGCATCGGACGAGCTGACGAATCTGCATTGGACGGACGTATATTATGACTCGATTGGATGGACTGCCGCAGAGTGAAGGAGGCGAGACGATGCAGCTTGAACTGATTGACCTGACGAAAAAGTACGGTGATTTTGTTGCCTTAGACCATATCAATGTTACCTTCACCGAGGGGATTTACGGTATACTCGGCGCAAATGGCGCAGGGAAAAGCACTACCATGAATTTGCTGACGGATAACATTGCAAGGACGGGCGGGCAAATCCTGTTTGATGGCACAGACATTTTGAAGCTGGGGAAGGAGTTTCGCCGTGCGCTTGGCTATATGCCGCAGCAACAGGGCTTTTACGAACACATGACGGCTCAAACCTTTCTCTTTTACATGGCTGATTTGAAGGGTATTCCCAAAAGAAAAGCAGCGCAGGAAATTGACAGTTTACTGGAGGTAACGAACCTCTCCCATGTACGGCACAGGAAATTGAGCGGCTATTCCGGCGGCATGAAGCAGCGGGTGTTGCTCTGCCAGGCACTTTTGGGCGACCCCAAGGTGGTTATCCTGGATGAGCCTACCGCCGGACTTGACCCGAAGGAGCGTATCCGTATCCGCAATTTTATCTCGTCCATATCCAGAGAACGTATTATCCCGCTGGCGACCCACATCGTCAGCGATATCGAATCCATATCCGACCAGATTCTGATGATGAAAAAGGGACAGGTAGTGAAAATGGGCGAACCGGGGGAATTGATCGACAGTGTTGCCGATAAGGTGAAGGAGATGCCCTGTCAGCCGGAGAATTTGGAGCAGATACAGGCACAGTACAAGGTGGGGAACATTTTTAACCGTCATGGAGAAACATGGGTGCGCGTCATCGGCGACCAGCTTCCGAAAGGGGGACGATATATAGAAGAACATTTGTCCCTGGAAGATGTGTATCTGTATTATCTTGGAGAGTAGGTGCGCTATGGCTGAATGGAAAAGGATTTTCGGAAACCGGCGTATCTGCACCGCACTCCTGCTGATTTTTCTGCTGAACGGATTTTTGTTCGTCCGTGAGCAAGTCGAAAATGATTACGGGATGGACTGTGAACTGCCTGCGGTTGAGTGGGTTTTCATCTCGGACGGGGACATAGAGCTTGCACGGGAGAGTGCGGACAGCCGCGCCGTATTGACACGGTATCTGGCATTGACAGACGAATACAAAAGCATCGCTCCGAGTGAGGCGTCCATTCTTTTGGAAACGGAAAAGGAACGCCTTACCGAGCTGCTCGACACCGACAACTCGGACGAAACCCACACGGAATATGCTGCGGTCAACACCCTTCTCGCCCAGGCGGAATACCTTTCCGATTACGAGAGCTATCTTTTGTCGATTCAGGAAAACAAAGAGCGACTGCTCTCTTTTTCCGTTTTCAGTGATACGGATAGCTTTTCCGGACGAAATATCCTCAAGACAGCGGAAGATTTTGAAGCGCTGGATGGCAGCACGCTTACCATCGGAGCAGACGGTGCGGTCACAGCACTCCTGGAGTTCACTCTGACGGACTATCTCCTTTTGGCTGCGGTCATCCTGATTTGTATTGCCTTTTTAGAAGAGCGCAAGAAAGGACTGTGGAATACTGTCCACGCCACGCCTGATGGTCGCCTGCGGCTGGCGCTGCGAAGAACGGGTATCCTGTTTTTGTTTCATTGGTCGGCGTCCTGCTGCTTTATGGAACGGATTTGTTGGTTGGCTTTTCCATTTACGGCGGAGCTGATGATTTGGGGCGGGCGGCGCAGTCGGTAGAAGCGCTTGGCAAAATGACCATCCCCTGTACCATAGGGCAATTCCTGACTTTTTATCTGCTGTTTCGTATCGGGGCAACATTCCTTGTCGCCCTGCTTCTTTGGCTGCTGTTCACAGCAATCAACAATGTCAGATACACGATCATAATAGCAATAGGCGTGTTGGCAGTGGAATACAGCCTTTACACTTTTTTGCCCGTACAGAGCGGATGGAACCTTGTTAAATATTTTAATATTTTTACCTATATCAGCCTGTCAGACCTATATACCCGCTATCTCAACATAGACCTGTTTGGCTACCCGGTCGGCATACGCATGATTTCGGAAACTGCGTGGCTGCCGTTGATTCTTCTGCTGGGTCTTGTCTGCATTGTGATCCATTGCCGAAAGATGCCCGCCACAGGAAAAGACCTGCTGGGAAGATTTGCTTACGGCATCAACCGCATGGCAGACTGTGTGTTGTGCAGGCTTCCCCTTCTGGGAATGGAGCTGTACAAAACGCTGATCATTCAAAAAGGCGTTCTTGTCTTTGCGCTTTTTTGCTACCTGGCTTCGGGACTGTCCTATACTGTATCCGTTCCAGTCAGTACCAGTTCAGAAGCCGCTGCGAGGCAGTATACTGCTGAATTGGAGGGAGAAATCATAGATGACACGTTGCAGAAAATCGAATTGATACAGGCTGAATTGGATGCAGTCATCGCTGCTTATAGCGAGGCGGCGGTACAATACGAAAACGGCGAAATGGAGTATTCGCAGTACGATGTCTTTGCCCGTGAAGCGGAGGCGGCACAAACCAAAAGCGAGGGGCTTGCAATCGTGCGGGAACGAGTGGAGGAATTGTGCGTTCTGGGGAATGAGAAAGGCTTTACACCGTGGCTGATCGATGAAAGCCGGTATCAGGGTACCTACGGCGAGGAAGCCCGTTCCAACCAACAGAGTGCGGCATTCGTGGCACTCATGGCGATAACGCTGCTGCTTGCTGGATCTCTTGCCTATGAACACCAGTCTGGAATGAATGTGCTGCTGGCCTCTACTCTGCGGGGACGAGGCCAATTATTCCGCAGGAAAATCGCTTTGGCGGTTGTCATTACAATAGTCGTATGGGCAGTCATATATGGTCGGGAGATTTATGTCTTTTGGGGCGTATGCCGAGCGGATACGCTGGCCGCAGCGGTACAAAATCTCTCCATACTGGAGGACTTCGGTA
>JAJQBR010000173.1 GCA_021203185.1 Clostridiales bacterium | reverse complement strand
TGGATGACATCGTCGTCCATCGGGCGGTTTCGGAGCGGCTGGAAATGGCCGGGTCGCCGTTGGATGTAATCGGCTACAACTACATGACCGCCCGGTATGAGCCGGACAAGGAGCGGTATCCTGACCGGGTCATTGTGGGCAGCGAAACCTACCCGCCACAAATCGCCAGAAACTGGGCCACCATTAAAAAATGTCCCAACGTCATCGGGGACTTCACCTGGACCGGCTGGGACTACATCGGCGAGGCCGGCGTGGGCATCCCCGCTTACCGCTGGGGCGACGGCGGTTTCGGCGCGCAGTTCCCGGCGCAGCTGGCCTACTGCGGCGATTTGGACATCACCGGTTTCCGCCGCCCGGCCTCCTACTACCGGGAGTGCGTGTTCGGCCTGCGGAAGGAGCCGTACATCACCGTTCAGGATCCCAACCACTACGGAGAACCTCTCATCAAAACGCCGTGGGTCATCAGCGACAGCCTTTCCTCCTGGACGTGGAAGGGCTGCGAGGGCAAGCCAGTGGTCGTGGAGGTCTACACCCCCGGTGACGAGGTGGAGCTTCTGGTCAACGGAAAATCCGTGGGAAGGAAACCCAGCGGAGCCGCTGCGGGCTACCGCACCCTGTTCGAGACAGTCTATGAGGCCGGAACAGTGACCGCCGTTCTCTACCAGGGTGGAAAAGAGGCTGCTCGTACTGAACTTACCACTGCCGGGGAACCGGTGGAGCTGGCCCTCTCTCAGGAGGAGACGGAAGGCCAGCTGATTTTCCTCCAGGGGAGCCTGGTGGACAGCGCCGGAACCGTCGTCACCGGTGCGGATGTGAAATTGACCGCCCAGGTGTCCGGCGACGCTCAGTTGGCAGGCTTCGGCAGCGGAAACCCCAAGCCGGATTACAATTATCTGGACGGCGTGGCCGACACCTGGAACGGGCGAACCGCCCTGATTCTGAGAAAGACCGCCAGTGTGGGAACCGCCCATGTGGAGGTTGCTGCGGAGAGCGGCCTGACGGCAGAGCTGGAGATTGCGTTTTAAGCCCGTCTTTTCAACCCACGGATAGAAAGAGGTGCAGGAATGAAAACAGCGGAAATCAACATTCGTGACCCATACGTTCTTTTGCACGAGAACCGGTATTACCTTTACGGCACCAGAAGCGCGACCTGCTGGAGCGAGGCGGACGGCTTCGATTGCTATGTCAGCGACGACCGGGAAAATTGGGAGGGTCCCATCGAGATTTTCCACCGTCCGGAGGGGTTTTTCGCGGACCGGAGTTATTGGGCGCCGGAATGTTATTTTTACCGGGGTGCGTTCTATTTTCTGACAACACTGGGTGCCGGAGACCGCAAAAAAGGCGTCTATGTGCTGCGCAGCGACAGCCCCACCGGGCCGTTTGTCCCCTACGGAGCGGAGCTGACGCCGCAGGGTTGGACCAGCATCGACGGAACACTTTATGTGGAGGACGGAGCGCCCTATCTGATTTTCTCCCACTCGTTTGAGGACAATCCCAACGGAGATATGTGCATCGTCCAGCTAAAACCGGATCTGTCCGCCGCCGTGGGGGAACCGGCCCTGCTGTTTTCGGCAGGTGAAGCGAAGTGGGCGCACCCGGTTCCCTTTGCAAAAGCGGAATTTGGAATGGACGGCGACGTCTACTTTACCGACGGCCCCTGCGTCTTTCCGCTGCCGGGGGTGGGGCTGTGCATGACCTGGTCAAGCTGGGGTACCTGCGGCTACGCGGTGGGCGTGGCGGTGTCGGAAAGCGGGTGCGTTGCGGGACCGTGGCGGCAGCTTGACCGCCCAATTTTCCCGGAAAACGGCGGACATGGGATGGTGTTCGCAGACAAAGGCGGACAGCTCTGGTTCGCGCTGCACTATCCGAATGATAAATACCAGGAGCGCCCGTGTTTTATGAAGCTGTCTGTGAAAGACGGAGAACCAGTTTTGGAGAACGCGCCGCAATAAACCCATGAATCATCGGCAACAGGCAGGTGGATTTTCCCGCCTGCCTGTTGCGTTTGCCAAAAAAGACGAATCGACACCGCACAGCCATGCAAAACGCAGGTCGTGCGGTGTCGTTTTAGTTATGGGCAGCACCGCAGCGTTCTGCAAGCCATACGGCGCTGCCTTTTCAGCTCTATGCTTTCGGTTTGCAGTAGCCGACGAACAGCTAACAACTCATCAACAGGGCTGATCCAAAGGGATAACCAGATTTTGTCGTGTTACGCCAGCGGATACCGCCCAGTCTCGCCGGGTTTCAGCTGCTGAGCCGTCTGCCCCACAGACAACGGCAGCAGTTCGCTGTTTTGCAGGTCGGCGCAGACCCGCAGTTCTTCGTTGGAGAGGGTCACCTGATAGCCCTGGCCGTGCCAGACGCAGTGGAAGGTGACTTCCTCCCACCAGGGGATGAAGTGGGGCGTAAAGGTCACGCCGCTTTCCCGCATCTTCATGCCCGCGACCCCGCGAACCACCGCCATCCACGCGCCGGTGGCGCAGCCGGAGTGAACGCCGTTCTCGGTGCCGCCGTGCATATTCTTCAGATCCATCTCCGCCGTCTCCATCAGGTAGCCGTAGGTACTCTCCGGCATATCCATGTCGGCAAAGCAGATGGAGTGAACGCAGTAGGACAGGGAGGAAGCCGCCTCGCACCGGCCCTGGTAGTAGTCCAGGTTCCGGCGGTAGACCTGCTCCGGCCATTCCAGATTCTGATAGGCGAACAGCATCAGCACGTCAGGCTGCTTGATGACCTGGCTCTTGTTGTAAAGCCCGGCCTGCTTCATCTGGGTGTAGCCGCTCTTGCTGCCGCCCTGCACCTCCAGCTCACGGGAGAGGTCAAAGTACCCGTCGAACTGGGGGATCATACCGCCCCGTCCCATGGGCAGGTAAAGCCCTTCCGCCACCTGGTGAATCTCCGCCTCATCCTCGGCAGTGAAGCCGATTTTGGCCTTGACCCCGTCCAGCAACCCGCCGTATTGCGCCAGCAGGCGGAGGGTGTCCGTCAGGACGTGGTGGACGCTGTAGTTGGTATAGGCGTTGTTGTCCACATAGGGGTGATGCTCGTCGGTGCCGGTGACCTGGAGGATTTCATAGCGGTTCTTCTCCCCGTTCCAGACGGCGCGGGACGTCCAGTAGCGGCACACGTCCATCAGAAGCTCCATGCCGTAGTCCTTCATCAGGGCGTCGTCGCCGGTACAGGTGTAATAATTCAGCACGGAGAGGGCAATGTCAGAGACGCAGTGAATCTGCATAAACGGGTGCCGCACGTCGATCCACACGGTCTCCTCGCCGGTGACGCCGGTGGTGAAGGGGAAGCGCGCCCCCCCGGCAGCCCTCTTTTGCCGCCAGCTCCCGCGCCTCTTTCAGGTGGGAATAGCGGAACAGGATGTTGTTTTTGCTGTATTCCGGCAAAGTTTGCTGGAACACCGGGGCCTGGAAGATTTCCGCATCCCACCAAACGAAGTTGTTGTAGGTCTCTCCGGTCAGCCCCTTGGCGGAGAAGCTGTGGACGTAGTCGTTCCGCTCCAGCGAAATGAGGGTGTGATAGTTACTGAACCGAATGGCCCGGTCTGCGGTGTCGTCCCCCTGAATGGAAATTTCCAGCTTGGCAAACAGCCTGCGGTAGACGGCGGCGTGGCGCTGGTACTCCCGCTCGTAGCTGCTGGCTTTCAGCGCGGCCAGGTACTTCTGGCTGCAGTCCTGGAGGGAGGCGCTCTTTTGCAGCAGTTCGCCCCCGGACAGGGTCTTGCCCTCCTCGAAGTCCCGGCTGGTAACCGTGGCAATCAGCTTTTCCAGGGTGTAGGTCTGGCCCTGCCGGGCCTCGAAGGTGATGCCCTGCATCACCAGACCGTCCTCGTAGAGGTTCTCCCAGACGGCGGACCCCAGGCTGAACTCGTGGGCCACGGAGGTGACGGCGCGGAATCCGTACTTCGGCCCCACGACTTCCTCCTGCCACAGGGTCTGATCCTCGAATCCCACGTCCACCGTCTCCTGGGGCATCTGCCCGTTGGATTTGGTCCGCAGATCCAGGCCGCTCAAAATACGCACGTTTCCGGTGTAGTTCAGCGGAGTGATAGTGGCTTTCATGCAGTAGAGGTGGTCGTCCGCGAAGCTGGCGAAGCGCTGGAAGGTCATGCGGCTCTTCTGGCCCCGGCTGTTCTCCCAGACCACCTCCCGGTGTAGGGTCTCGTCCGACAGATCCAGCCACCGCTTCCAGGAGAGGACTTTGCCCTCCCAGGGGTAAAAGACCTCGCCATTGATTTCAAAGCGGATGAGCAAAAAGTCCAGCAGATTGATGGCCCTCTCCTGCTTTTCAAACTTTTTGAGCCGTTCTTCCTCCACATAGTACTTCTTCATGTACATATTGTCGCACATGGTCAGGCGGACTTCCACCACCTCGTCCATGACGCCCCGGACCAGAAGGCCCTGGATGCCCAGGCTGGAATACTCCTCCAGGCTGGCCCGAACCCCCATATAGCCGTTGCCGGTGGTGAGCAGGGTGGCGACGTTGGCCTCGTGGAGCAGGCTGTACTCCTGCTCCATCAGGATGTGGTCGTTGATAAAATTCATTCCCGCGTAGCTCATTGTTTCGCCTCTTTCTATACCAGAGGGCAGGACAGCTTATCGAATAAGATGCGCAGCCGCCCGGCCACTTCCAGCTCTACCGGCGTGCTGCCGGTCAGGTTCTCCACGGTGACAGTATCCTTTGTCACCTCTACCGCCAGCTTCTGGCCCTTCCAGAGGAGGGTGTAACTCAGCTTGTCCCAGGCCTCCGGGAGCAGCGGGTCGATGCGCAGCTTGCCGCCCAGCATCCGCACGCCGCCGAAGCCGTAAACCACGCACTGCCAGGTGCCGCCGAAGGAGGCGGCGTGAATGCCCGCGTTGGAGGACCCCATAAACGGCCCCAGGTCGATCATGGACGCCTTCTGGAACAGCTCATAGGCCATGCCCGGCTGCTTCATGTCGCAGGCCAGCACTGCGTGGGTGGACAGGGACAGGGAGGAGTCGTGGATGGTGCGCTGCTCGTAATACTTCCAGGTGGCGGCCTTGACCTCCGGGGAGAACTCGTCCTCCAGAAGGAAGAACAGCACCAGCACGTCCGCTTGCTTGGAGACCTGAATCTGGTTGATTTGCTCCAGGTTGTAATCCCGGGTGATGCCGCCCACGTGTTCCTGCTGCTTGTACTTGGTCAGGTCGATGTCCCGGCAGCTGAGATAGCGGTCGTCCTGGGGCAGCACGTTCTCCGCCGTGGGCTGGGGCAGGAAGATGTGGGCGCAGCCGTCCTCCCACTTGGGATATGCCTCGTCCAGGTGCAGTTTTTCGTTCAGAGCGGCGAAAATCGCCGGTTTTTCTGCCTTCAGCAGGTGGTAATACTCCATGGCCTTCGCCATGTTCCACCGGGCCATGTAGTTGGTGAAAGCGTTGTCGTTGACGTGTTCCCGGAACTCGTCGGGACCCACCACGTCGTTGAT
The DNA here is from genome assembly GCA_021203185.1 of Clostridiales bacterium. Classification (GTDB taxonomy): domain Bacteria; phylum Bacillota; class Clostridia; order Oscillospirales; family Oscillospiraceae; genus Onthomonas. The sequence continues at coordinate 333 of JAJQBR010000173.1, read as the reverse complement.
GTGATACGCGCCGTCCTCGCCTGGCTCCAGCCGGGAGGCCCAGAAAATGGCAGTGTCCATCATCAGTTCGTAGCCGTACTGTTCCATGAAGTCCTCGTCTCCGGCGATGGTGGCGTACTGCCACGCGCCAAAGGCCACGTCGGAGGTGATGTGCTGCTCGATGAAACCCGACCATACCTTCACCGGCAGGCCGGTGAGGATGTCCACATCGCAGTATTCCGGGGTCACTTCGCCGTCGTCCAGCCAGGCGGACTCCCAGGGGAACATGGCCCCCTGATAGCCGTTGTGGGCGGCCTTAGCGTGAGCGCCGGGCAGGGAAAGATAGCGGTACTC
>JAJQBR010000169.1 GCA_021203185.1 Clostridiales bacterium | reverse complement strand
CCAAATACGTCTGTCTCTGGGACCCAACCTTTGCCGCCTATCTCGCTAAAAAGCAAGCAGAGGGCAAGCATTACAATGTCGCCATTTCCCATGCTGCTAAGAAATTGGTACGGTTGATTTTTGCTCTGGAGAAATCCCACGAGCCATATCATCCGGCAGCCTGAAAAATTCCTTTCGGAGCCTGAGCTTTCAACATTGCAGGAGCCGGCGCAGCGTACCCTTGACAAACCGAAGCATTCAAATGCTACACTGTTCTTACGAGGGCGGCTGGGCTTAGCCTGCTATTCCTTCCATCGCCCTCACTGCTATCTATCCAGCATTTGAATGCTGTTTGTCAAGGGCGGCGGGGTTCGGTAGAAACGAAGCTTACAATTCTCGCATTTGGGGGTTGACTTTTAATAGTTAATCTTCCCGTATGGCAAAGAGCAGGGAGCGGAGTGTGAGGGTCAGGTCATGGTGGTCGGCGGCACAGCCATACACCTCGGCGCGTTCCTCACCGTCCCCGCAGGTGAGGAGCAGAGCGACCGCAGCGGCAAGCTCGGACTTGCCCTGCTTCTTCGGTATCTCCACATAGGCTGTGTTGAACTGCCTGGAGCCGTTGGGTTTCAGGATGCCGAAAATGTCCCGTATAATCTGTTCCTGCCAGTCAATGAGTTCAAAGGGTTTTCCCGCCCAGGTGCCTTTCGTATGGCAAAGGCACTCAATGAAGCTCACCGCATAGTCGGCGGCATCCTCATCGTAGCGGGAGTCCTTTGCTTTGAACTTGGTAGGCCTGTATTTTTCAGTTTCCGCATTGCCACATGAACCACCTCCCAGGGCAATAAAAATAGCCGCATCACTGCAGCTTCCAATAAAATCTATCCGGATATTCCTTTGAAGCAGCTTCGTTTTTTAGTGGCTGGAAAGCGGGCGTTGTCCATCTTTCCCTTGACAACAGGCTGAAGCGGCCCTATAATTCCTATATAGAAACTAGGTATATTCCTACGGTAAATCCACCGGAGAGATCCCCCGGCAAAAGGAGGCTCACGCCATGAAAAGCACACTGATTCGGGACACCACCAAAGAGGAGCGCAGGGAAATTATCCGGCGGTCACTGGACTGCGGCAGCGGCGGCTGTGAAAACTGCTCCTCCTGCTGTCTGGGCGGCGGCGATCCCTGGTCAATGTACCAGCCCTACATCGAAGGGAAAAAGGAGATAGCGGAGATCAACGCCGAATACGTCGCCAACTTTCTGCACGGACGATAAGGAGCCTTCCGGCTCCTTCCTGCAGTGGGTTGGCTGGATTTTATGCCTTCTACATAGCCCTGGCAAGGTCAGCCGCAACCTCGTATTTGTTTCCGTAAATCTTGAATGTCTCTTCATCCTCCCAACTGTCTCGGTCAAGTGCGGTGAGGAGGATATCGTAACGAGTGGAATGGAAGACTAATGTCTCAGCTTCCCGATATAATTCCGATATCGGAATAACCTGCGTGAAGCCCGTTCTGCTTTCCGTTTGCGGGTGCATCGAATTGGAAAAGCCGGAATTCAATCGTCCCTTTGGTGAAGGTCGCGTGCAGGTTGAGCATATGGTAGCAGCTTCCGTTGTAGTGCTGGTTTCTGCCCCAGCTTGCGTCCTGCGTTCCGTACCAGATGTCGGCCAGCTGGCTCATGGTCTTGGGCTTTTTGCGGTTCAGCTCACCCAGGAAGCGGGGGTCTACCGTGCGGCAGTAGTGGCTCATGCGGCCCCGGTCGAGGTTCAGCGCGTCAGCCAGGAGGCTTTCATGGCTCGCCATGATGTTCGCCAGGTTGCGGAGGGTCTGGGCTGTGTGTCCCTGCGCGCCGATGTGGATGTGGACTCCGCAGCCCCTGGTGGCGTCGCTCTTCGCGCCAGCCCTGCGCAGGCGGCGAATCAACTCCTGCAGGGTCTCGATGTCGCTATAGTGCAGGATAGGGGTCACCAGTTCGCACTTCTCTTCGTCGGGTCCCGCAATGCTGACGTCCCGCTGGAATTTCCACTCCCGGCCTTCTGCGTCTCATGCGCTCCAGGTGTAGTATCTGTTGCGCCGTGCGGTGTTCATAACCCGGTTGGTGCCGAAGAAGTCCGCCGCAATGCCGGCCGCCTTCTCGCGGGTGATGCTGTTCATCTTGACCTCGATGATCTGCTGCTTCATGGCTTCAATCTGCCGTGCTGTTTTCTCGTTCATGGTATGTACCTCCGAGTGCTGTTTTCCCTTTCGGTATGTGTATATTCGCTCTAAAAGGTACATAAATCAAGTCAATTCTGCGGCATAAATTGAACAAATATCTCTGCCTGATATTAAGCAATCCGACAAAAATACATCAGGTTTTAACTGTCACGCAGCTCACAAACATCCGCATTATGTAGAGCTCTACATAATGCGGATGCTGGCCGCCTGCAGGCAGCTCTATAAGTACGCCAATGACGACATCCCCGTCACCATCTACTATGCCTACAAGCAGAGCGATACCGACGAAAAAAGCAGACCGCCTCCAGCGGCTGGGAGACCATGCTCTCCGCCATCATTCAGGCCGGGTTCGCCATCACCGGCACATGGCCCATGAGTACAGCGTGTTCTTCAAGGTCTATTTCACAAGGCACCAACGCCCTGACCTCCTCCATCGTGCTGGTCTGCCGCAAGCGCAGCGAGAACGCCCGCACCTGCACCCGCCGGGACTTCATCACCGCCCTGAAACGGGAGCTGGAGCCCGCCCTGCAAAAGCTCCAGCAGAGCAACATCGCCCCGGTGGACCTGGCCCAGTCCGCCATCGGCCCCGGCATCGGCGTGTTTTCCCGCTACAAAAAGGTGCTGGAGGCCAACGGCACGGAGATGACGGTGCGCAGCGCCCTGCAAATCATCAACCAGGAGCTGGACCTGTACTTCTCCGGCCAGGACAGCGCCATCGACAGCGACAGCCGCCTGTGCGTGGAGCTGTTCACCCAGTACGCCTACAACACCGTGAAGTTTGGCGACGCAGACATCCTGGCCCTGGCCAAGGGAACCTCCGTGGCGAAGCTGGCGGGGCAGGGCATCCTGTATGCGGCCAAGGGCGACGTCCGCCTGCTGATCCGTGAGGAGCTGCCGGAGCAGGTGGACCCCAACGAGACAAACATCTGAAAGCTGACCCAGCAGCTGACCCGGGCCATGGAGACCGGCGGCATCCTCGCCCCCATCCTCGGCAGCAACGGGGAGGAGGCCAAGAACCTGGCCTATCGCCTCTACTCCATCTGCGAGCGGAAGAACTGAGCCCAGGAGGCCTACGCCTACAACGCCCTGGTGGTGGCCTGGCCGGAGATTCAGAGCAATGCGGCGGAGCTGCAGGCGGAGACGCCGGAACAGCTGAACATCTTTTGACAGAGGAAGAGCATGATATGCCGCAAAATGTCGAGCTTGTACAAAAAGGATTCCGGATTCTGCATCCCTACCTGGCGGGGTACATTGGCCGGGAAATGCGCAGAGAGTACGGAGACAAATGGTGGCAGGATGTCATGATGGCACTGAGCGACCAACTCCGTGATCTGCCGGAGAGTGGCAGCTATGCCGAGATGGTGGATTCGCTGGACACCGCGAACTGCCTGCGCCTGTTGGACCGGCGTTGAAGTGAAGTATTCCGCAAAAAGCTCCCCCGCAACTGCCGTACCTGAAGTATAGAGTTGATGAGCGTGCGCAATGAGACCGCCCATGTGGGCAGCAAGGATTTCGACAACGAATACACTTGGCGGGCGCTGGATACCATGTCCCGCCTCTGCGAAGCCTTTGACGACGAGGCCGCGGAGGAAATCCGCACCCTGGCCAGAACAATGCTGTACGGTTCTGCGGAAGGCTCCAAGGCGGCGACCTCTGCCCAGGACGGTGCTGCCGAAGCACCTGCCAAAAAAGCCACCAGCGAAGGGGTCATGACCCACGAAAGGAACCTCCCCAGCTGGCGCACCATCATGGAGCCTCATCCCGACGTTGCTCAGGGCAGATATAAAAACGCGGAATTTGCGGCGAATCTGGCGCAGGTGGCCAAGGGCGAGGGTGCCTTTGTGTACCGGGACCCGGTGGAGTTCTTTGCCCGCACCTATGTGACCGAGGGCATGAAGGGGCTGCTGGTGCAGGCTCTCAAGCGTGTTACCGGTCAGGACGGAGAGCCGGTCATCCAGCTGAAAACCGCCTTCGGCGGCGGCAAGACCCACAGTATGCTGGCGCTCTACCACCTCCTCCGTGGCAAGGTGCCAGCCAGCAAGCTGGCTGGCATACAGCCTGTTCTTGACGAGGCAGGCATTACAGGGCCGGTCAAGGTCAATGTGGCCGTGCTGGTGGGCACTGCTATAGTTCCCTAATGGCGTCCCGCAGGCTGGCCAGGACCATTTTCCTCGGCAGTGGGCGAATAGACGGGAGGTTATCCGGCATTCGGCTACCAGAAAGACGCTGGAAGCCGAACAGATTCCGACACCGAGGGCTTATATCTGTGATAAGCATGGGAAGTATGTGACCAACGCGATGGTGGAACACCCATATGCATGGGCGAAAGGGACGGTTTACAAGATTCTCAGCAATCCAATCTATCTGGGCAAGCTGGTGAGCTGCCGGTACCAGACACGCTCGTTTAAAGACAAGCGCATTGTGGAGAGACCAGAGGAGGACTGGATTACTGTTGAGAATACGCATGAAGCACTTGTGGATGAAACAACCTTTCAGACCGTGCAGGAGCGCATCCAGATCAAGCAGCGTCCCACATGGGAAAACTCGGATAACAAATACCGTGGGCTTTTAGTCTGCGGGGGCTGTAATACCCGCATGGTATTCTCCAGCAGGACCGGGCGAAGATCCAAAGGACATTTCTGCTGCAATAAGCACCGCCGCTATGGCGGAAAGGAATGCTCCGCCCACTACATCACGTTGGAACAGGTGGAAGAAATCCTTTTGGAAGATATTCGCCGTCATGCGATGCTGGCCGCTGAAGACAGGGACATGTATGTACAGCACCTGACACATCTGTCGGAACAGGAATGGAACGGCGAACAGGCTTCCTGGCAGAAAGAAGCTGAAAAATGCCGACAGCGGCTCTCTGAGATCGATATGCTGACAAGGCGACTCTATGAAGACAATGTTCTCCACCACAAAATCACGGACGAACAGTACGCAACCTTCTCGGCGGCATATGAAGCGGAAGCAGCAACACTGAAATCAAGATACAACGAACTTCAAAATCTGCTCTCGTGCTATACCGCACAGGCCAGTGATGCAAAGAAATTCGCTGCGCTGGTTGAGCAGTATACCGACATCACGGAACTGACAGAATCCCTTTTGCATACCCTGATTGATAAAATCGTGGTGCATGAGAAGGAAGTCATCGACGGGGAGATTGTCATGAAGGTAGATATTTACTACCGATTTATCGGCAAGGTCGGTGATGCAGATGGAGAAGATATTCTGGCACCCAAAATCCGCAGAAACAATAAAATTCTCATAGAAGCCGGAATTTTACCGGCAAAAGAAGCATAATGTGGATTTGAATTTAAGTGGTGCGCAATAGATAAAACACCCCGGTTATCATCAAATATCCCTTCTGGCGGATGACTGCGAAGAACCCCAGGGCGGTTTACGCCTGCGTCAACCAGGGGGAGGCGTTTTGCCCGGGAGAAATCAAACGCCAGTCCATTTGTATGGATGCGGATATCAATATGGTATTCCAAAAGCTGCTTGCTTTGCCTTAAACGGGAGCACCGCGAAGAATGCGGCGTTTCCGCCAGTGCGGGATATGCAGCCCGGCAGTTCAGTGCCGCCTCCTGACCAATCGTAAAATGAATCACAAATCCCCAACAGCAACTGATATGCTCCCCATAGAGTAGACAGTCGAAAAACAAAAACGGGTCTACACT
>JAJQBR010000068.1 GCA_021203185.1 Clostridiales bacterium | reverse complement strand
CTCCCCCACCGAGACCGGTTCCGCCGCCGCCACCGCCGCGGCCCCATCCGCCCAGACCCCACGGGCCAGGACGCTAACAGCAGAAAATTGAGAGCATAGAGGAGGAACGTTCGTGGCTGTTCCTAAATTTGAGGAATTTTTCAGAGATTTCTTAGACGTGCTGGCAGATGGAGCAATTCATTCCAATTCCGATGTCAGAGAAAGCATCAGCGCCGCCAGAGCTTTGTCGGCAGAGGACCTGCAGCAACTTTTGCCCAGCGGCGGTCAAACTGTGTTTTCCAACCGTGTCAACTGGGCCGGTATTTACCTGAACAAAGCGGGCCTGATTTCGCGGGTCGCAAGGGGAAAATATGTGATTACCCCGGAAGGTAAAAAGCTACAGGAATCTCCTTCTATCACAATCAACACCAACTATCTCCTGCGCTATCCCTCTTTCGCGGCCTTTCAGAACAAAACGGCCAGCGATACGGAATCCCCTTCTCCGTCATCGGCGGAAGCGCAGGCAAGCAAAGACACCTCCACACCCCAAGATACTATCAAAACTGCTTTCAAAAAGCTCAACACCGCATTGGCCGATGAACTGATGGACGAAATCATGGCCCAGTCCCCTGACTTTTTTGAGAAACTGGTGGTTCGTCTCTTGCTGAAAATGGGCTATGGCGGTTCTTTTGACGGTTCCGGCATTAAAACCCAAAGAACCGGCGACGGCGGCATCGATGGCATCATCAAGGAGGACAAGCTGGGGTTCAGTCAAATCTATATCCAGGCCAAGCGCTGGAACCCGGAGACGACGGTCAGCCGCCCGGAAATTCAGAAGTTTTCCGGTGCCTTGCAGGATCAAGGCGCATCCAGAGGACTGTTTATCACCACCGCTCATTTTTCAAATGGCGCAAAAGAATCTGCCGAACGACAGCATATTGTATTGGTGGATGGCGAAAAATTAGCCGAGTTGATGATTGAATACAATGTCGGCGTCTCCGTCTCCGAGACTTATTCTATCAAGAAACTGGACACTGATTTCTTCAACGAAGATTCCCTGTAAACTATATGAAATGAGGTAGCCAAACTATGGTTCAATCCCGCACCCACACCTGCGGCGAGCTCCGCGCCGCCGACGCAGGCAAGACCGTCATCCTCTGCGGGTGGATGGAAAACGTCCGTGAGGTGGGCAGCAACTTTGCCTTCCTGGTCCTCCGGGACTTCTACGGCACCACCCAGGTGGTCATCGAGACGGCGGAGATGATGTCCGCCGTCAAGCCCCTAAACAAGGAGACCACCCTCTCCGTCACCGGTACCGTTCGCATCCGGGAGAGCAAAAACAAAAAAATTCCCACCGGCGAAATCGAGGTGGTCCCCAGCGAGATCAAGGTGCTGGGCCGCTGCCGCTACAACGAGCTGCCCTTTGAAATCAACCGCAGCCGGGAGGCGGATGAGAGCATCCGCCTGAAATACCGCTATCTCGACCTGCGGAACCCGGCGGTGAAGAACAACATCGTCCTGCGATGCAACGTGGTCTCCGCCCTGCGCCAGGCCATGACCGAGGAAGGCTTTTTGGAAATCACCACCCCCATCCTGACCGCCTCCTCCCCGGAGGGTGCGCGGGACTACCTGGTGCCCTCCCGGAAGCATCCCGGCAAGTTCTACGCCCTGCCTCAGGCCCCCCAGCAGTTCAAGCAGCTGCTGATGACCTCTGGATTCGACAAATACTTCCAAATCGCCCCCTGTTTCCGGGACGAGGACGCCCGGGGCGACCGCTCCCCCGGCGAGTTCTACCAGTTGGACATGGAAATGGCCTTCGCCACCCAGGACGACGTGTTCGCCGTGTTAGAGCGGGTGCTGCCCCCCATCTTCGCCAAGTACGGCGTCTACAACACCGCCTCCGCCGCCCCCTTCCGCCGCATCCCCTTCCTGGAGGCCATGGAACACTACGGCACCGACAAGCCCGACCTGCGAATTGACCTGGAGGTACAGGACGCCACCGACATCTGCTCCGCCACCGCCTTCGGTCCCTTCCAGGGCCAGAGCGTCAAGGCCGTGGTGGTCTCCGGTTGCAAGCTGGCCCGGAAAGCCATCGACAAGCTGTGTGCCGAGGTGGAGGTCCAGTCCGGCGGCAAGGTCTACTGGTGCAAGGTGGACGACAAGGGCCAACTGACCGGCGGCGTCTCCAAGTTCCTGAAGGACAGCGCCGCCGCCCTGACCGAGAAGTTGGGGCTGACCCCCGGCTGCTTCGTGGGCTTCACCGCAGGCAAGTTGACCGACGCCCAAAAGACCGCCGGTGTGCTGCGCAACAAACTGGGCGCCGCCTGCCCCGACCACATGGACCCGGAAAAGTACGAGTTCTGCTGGATCGTGGACTTCCCCATGTACGAGATCGGCGAGGAGTCCGGTCAGCTTGAGTTCTGCCACAACCCCTTCTCCATGCCCAACGGCGGCTTGGAGACCCTGCTGAAAGCGGAGCGGGGCGAAATTGACCCCCTGGACATCACCGCCGACCAGTACGACCTGGTCTGTAACGGCGTGGAGTTGTCCTCCGGCGCAGTGCGGAACCACGACCCGGAGATCATGGTCAAAGCCTTTGAGCTGGTCCGCCTGGGCGAAGATGACGTCAAGGCCAAGTTCCCCGCCATGTACAACGCCTTCTGCTACGGTGCGCCCCCTCACGCAGGCATCGCCCCCGGCGTGGACCGCATGGTCATGCTGCTGGCCGGTGAGGACTCCATCCGGGAGATCATCCCCTTCCCCATGAACAAGAACGCCCAGGACGTGATGATGGGCAGCCCCTCCCCAGTGGAGCAGAAACAGCTGGACGAGGTGCATATCCAAATCGTGGGAGAAAAAGAGGAATAATTCTCGACAAATCTCTGATTTTATGCTTCCTTCACAAAAAATTTTCTCTTTGTTTTGTCCGCCTCTGCGGTCTTTCCGCCACAACCTGTCTGCATTTTGTCCCAATTTACCCAAAAATCACATCATTTTTTGAACCATTTCCTCCCTCTAAACCGTTTTGACGCATTTTCGCACAAAAACAAAAAAAGGGCTTGTCAAATGTTTAACAATGGGGTAAAATAAGAGGCGTAAATCCTTGTTTACCAAAATTTTAGGAGGTAATTTTATCATGGCAGTTAAAGTTGCAATTAACGGTTTCGGCCGCATTGGTCGTCTGGCTTTCCGTCAGATGTTCGGCGCTGAGGGTTATGAGGTTGTCGCCATCAACGACCTGACCTCCCCCAAGATGCTGGCCCATCTGCTGAAGTATGACTCCACGCAGGGCAAGTACGCTCTGGCCGATACCGTTTCCGCTGGCGAGAGTTCCATCACCGTCGACGGCAAGGAGATCACCATCTATGCCAAGGCCAACGCCGCCGAGCTGCCCTGGGGCGAGCTGGGTGTTGACGTGGTGCTGGAGTGCACCGGCTTCTACACCAGCAAGGCCAAGGCTCAGGCGCACATCGATGCCGGCGCCCGCAAGGTCGTCATCTCCGCCCCCGCCGGCAACGACCTGCCCACCATCGTTTACAACGTCAACCATGAGACCCTGAAGCCTGAGGACACCATCATCTCCGCCGCTTCCTGCACCACCAACTGCCTGGCCCCTATGGCGAAGGCCCTGAACGACTGCGCCCCCATCAAGTCCGGCATTATGTGCACCATCCACGCCTACACCGGCGACCAGATGACTCTGGACGGCCCCCAGCGTAAGGGCGACCTGCGCCGCTCCCGCGCCGCCGCTGTCAACATCGTGCCCAACAGCACCGGCGCTGCCAAGGCCATCGGCCTGGTCATTCCCGAGCTGAACGGCAAGCTGATCGGCTCCGCCCAGCGTGTTCCCACCCCCACCGGCTCCACCACCATCCTGACCGCCATCGTGGAAGGCGCCCCCACCAAGGAAGAGATCAACGCTCAGATGAAGGCTGAGGCCACCGAGTCCTTCGGCTACAACACCGATGAGATCGTCTCCTCCGACATCGTCGGTATGCGTTACGGCTCCCTGTTCGACGCCACTCAGACCATGGTTCTGGATCTGGGCAACGGCACCTCTGAGGTTCAGGTCGTCTCCTGGTATGACAACGAGAACTCCTACACCTCTCAGATGGTCCGCACCATCAAGTACTTCTCCGAGCTGGGCTAATCGTCTAATCTCTTAGAACTACTTCTTTCCACCGAGCAAGGTGCAGCCCCACGTCTTCGGACGTGGGGCTGTTTATCTCATTGGACTAAAAAAACGTGCCACTGGTACACAACACGCCCCCGCCGGACCCAGGTCTTTCCCTGGCCTCCGGCGGGGTTCGTTCTGCGGACATTATTTCAGCTTTTTCCACTCCGCCACCGCCAGCTGGTCGCAGCGGTTGTTGTATTCGTTGCTGGCGTGGCCCTTGACCCAGTGGAGGTTGACCTTGTGGACCTCGCACAGGTCCAGCAGCCGCGCCCACAGGTCCGGGTTCAGAGCCGGCTCCTTATTCCCCCGTACCCAGCCGCGCCTGCGCCAGCCCACGGCCCAACCCTTCTCCAGCGCGTCGATGATATACTTGGAGTCGGAGTAAAGCTCCACGACACACGGCTCTTTCAGAGCCTCCAGACCCTTGATAACCGCTGTCAACTCCATTCGATTATTTGTTGTGGCCCGCTCTCCGCCGGAGAGTTCCTTTTTATGCGCACCAAAGAGCAGGATGGCCGCCCAGCCCCCTGCTCCGGGGTTGCCGGAGCAGGCGCCGTCGGTATACAGGGTCACTGTTTTCATTTACTCCGCGTCCTTTTCGCCGTTGTCCTGTAGGTCGGCCTCGGCGACGTCGCCGTTTTCGTCCATTTTGGTCTTGGCCAGGGCAATAACCTTACAGCCTTCCTCTACGTTCATCAGGCGGACGCCTCTGGTGGCTCTGCCGTACTTGCTGATGCCGCTGGCGGACATACGGATGATGGTGCCGTCGTCGGAAATCAGCAGCACGTCGTCGCTGTCGTTGACAATGGCGCTGCCCACCACCGGGCCGGTCTTTTCGGTGATGTTATAGTTCCGGTTGCCGTATCCGCCCCGACCATGGAGGCTGTACTCACCGGTGAGGGTGCGTTTGCCGTAACCCTTCTCGGTGACGGTGAGCAGGGCCTCGCCGTGGCCGACGATTTCGCAGCCCACCACCCGGTCGCCCTCCCGGAGCTTGACGCCCCGGACGCCCATGGCGGTACGGCCTGTGCAGCGGACATCTTCTTCGCTAAAGCGGATGGCCTGGCCGTTGCGGGTGACCAGCAGCACCTCCTGGCCGCCGTGGGTCCGGCGGACGGAAATCAACTCGTTGCCTTCCTCCAGGGTCAGGGCGCGGATACCCATAGAGCGGATGTTTTTCAGCTGATCCAGTTGCAGCCGCTTGACGGTGCCGTTGCTGGTGGCGAAAATCAGATACTCATCGTCCTTAAACTCCCGGAAGTGGAGCATGGCCTTGACCTTCTCCTCCGGGGCGATGGAAATGAAGTTGACGATGTTGATGCCCTTGGCGGTGCGCCCGGCTTCGGGGATCTGATACCCCTTCTTCATATACACCTTGCCCTGGTCGGTGAAGAACAGGATATAATCGTGGGTGGAGCAGGTGAAGAGGGTCTCCACATAGTCCTCCTCCCGGACGTTCATGTCGTTGATACCCTTGCCGCCCCGCTTCTGGATGCGGTAGGCGCTGACGGGAGTGCGCTTGAGATACCCGTTGTGGCTGAGGGTGAACACACACTCCTCCTCCTGGATCAAATCTTCGATGTCGATTTCCTCGGCCACGTCCTGAATTTCGGTGATGCGGTCGTCTCCGTACTTGTCCCGGATGGCGGTCAGCTCCTCTTTCAGGGTCTGGCGCAGCAGATCCTCGTCCTCCAGCAGGCGGATATAGTAGGCGATTTTCTCCTCCAAATCCTTGTACTCCTGCTCCAGCTTCTCCCGGTTCAGGCCCTGAAGGGCGATGAGCCGCATATCGCAGATGGCCTGGGCCTGGACCTCGTCCAGCCCAAACCGGTCCATCAGGTTCTGCCGGGCGTTGTCGTAGCTGTTGCGGATGATGCGAATGACCTCGTCGATGTTGTCCTGGGCAATGAGCAGGCCCTCCAGCAGGTGGGAGCGCTCCCGCGCCTTGCGCAGGTCGTACTTAGTGCGGCGAATGATGATCTCCTCCTGGAAGGCGATGTACTCATCCAGAATGTGCCGCAGGGAAAGGATTTTGGGCTGTTTCTGGTTGTCCACCAGGGCCAGCATGATGATGGAGAAGTTGGTCTGCAAGGAGGTCTGCTTGAACAGGTTGTTCAGCACCACCTGGCCGTTGGCGTCCTTTTTCAGTTCGATAACGATGCGCATACCATTCCGGTCCGTCTCGTCCCGCAGGTCGGAAATGCCCTGGAGCCGCTTATCTTTCACCTGCTCGGCGATGGTCTTAATGAGCTGGCGCTTGTTGACCTGATAAGGCAGCTCGGTGACGATGATGCGGGTGCGGCCCGCGCCGAACTCCTCGAACTCCGTCCTGGCCCGGACCGTCACCCGGCCCCTGCCCGTGGCGTAAGCCTGCCGGATGCCCGCCCGGCCCATGATAATGCCTCGGGTGGGGAAATCCGGCCCCTTGACGTACTTCATCAGGTCGGCAAGGGTGGCGTTGGGGTCGTCCAGCACACAGATGACTGCGTCAATGACCTCCCGCAGATTGTGGGGCGGGATATTGGTGGCCATACCCACGGCAATGCCGGAGGAGCCGTTGACCAGCAGGTTGGGGAACCTGCTGGGCAGTACACGGGGTTCCTTCCTCGTCTCATCAAAGTTGGGGTCCCAGTCCACTGTATCCTTGTCGATGTCCCGCAGCATTTCCGCCGAGATTTTGGCAAGCCTTGCCTCGGTATACCGGTAGGCCGCAGGGGGGTCGCCGTCTACGGAGCCGAAGTTGCCGTGGCCGTCCACCAGCGGGTAGCGCATGGAAAAGTCCTGGGCCAGACGCACCATGGCGTCGTAGACCGAAGCGTCTCCGTGGGGGTGGTAGTGGCCCAGCACGTCGCCCACGCAGGTGGCGGACTTTTTGAAGGGCTTGTCGTAGGTCAGACCGCCCTCGTGCATGGTGTAGAGGATGCGCCGGTGGACGGGCTTCAGGCCGTCCCGCACGTCGGGCAGGGCGCGGCCTACAATGACGCTCATGGCGTACTCAATATAGCTTTTCTCCATCTCCCCGACCAGTTCGGAGTTGGTGATGACCTGGTCGGGAAACGCGATATCCTCCGGTTTATAGTCTCTGTTGTGTCCCATAATTTCTCTCCAATCAGAAGTCCAGATTCACCGCGTACTGGGCGTTTTTCTCGATCCACGCCTTCCGCGGTTCCACTTCCTCTCCCATGAGGACGGTGAAAATCTGGTCGGCAGCGACGGCGTCGTTCAGGGTGATGCGCCGCAAAGTGCGCCGTTCCGGGTCCATGGTGGTCTCCCACAGCTCGTGGGGATCCATCTCGCCCAGGCCCTTATACCGACTGATGTCGATTTTGGCGTTGGGGTTGTTGGCCCGCAGCTCGGCAGAGATCCGGTCCCGCTCCTCGTCGGAGTAGGCCACGCGGGTGGTCTTGCCCCGGGTTAGCTTGTACAGCGGCGGCACGGCGGAGTAGACGTACCCCTTCTCGATGAGGGGCCGCATATACCGGAAGAAGAAGGTCAGCAGCAGGGTGCGGATGTGGCTGCCGTCTACATCGGCATCCGCCATGATGATGATTTTGTGGTAGCGCAGACGGTCGATATTGAACTCGTCCCCAATGCCGGCCCCCAGGCCCAGCACCAGGGGATAGAGCTTGTCGTTGCCATAGATTTTGTCGGCCCTGGCCTTTTCCACGTTGAGCATTTTGCCCCACATGGACAAGATAGCCTGGAAGCGGCTGTCCCGCCCCTGAATGGCGGAACCGGCGGCGGAATCGCCCTCGACGATATAAATTTCACACAGAGCCGGGTCCCGCTCGTTGCAGTCCTGCAATTTGTCCGGCATTTGCCCGGAATCCAGACCGGTTTTCCGGCGGACAGACTCTCTGGCCTTCCTTGCGGCTTCCCTGGCGCGGGCGGCGGTCATGGCCTTTTCCAAAATGGCCTTGCCCACAGCGGGGTTGCACTCCAGATAGTCCTCCAGCTTGTCGGAGACGATGCTGCTGACCAGAGCGCGCATTTCGCTGTTGCCCAGCTTGGCTTTGGTCTGGCCCTCGAACTGGGCCTCGGTCAGCTTGACGGAGATAACGCAGGTCAGGCCCTCCCGGCAGTCGTCGCCAGAGACCTTCTCGTTGTCCTTCAAAATCTTGGCCTTTTTGCCGTAGGTGTTCAGCACCTGGGTCAGGGCGGTCTTGAAGCCCGTCTCGTGCATACCGCCCTCGGCGGTGTGGATGTTGTTGGCGAAGGACAGAATAATCTCGTTGTAGGAGTCGGTGTATTGCATGGCGATCTCCGCCATGCTGTCCTCCCCCTCCCCGGCCATGTAAATCACGTCCGGGTGGACGGGGGTCTTGTTTTCGTTGATATACTCCACGAAGGAGCGAATCCCGCCCTGATAGCACAGCTCATCTCTGGCCTCCTGGCCCTCCCGCTCATCGGCTATAACGATGCGCAGGCCGCCGTTTAAAAACGCCTGCTCCCGCATACGGGTGTGCAGCGTCTCGTAGTTATACACCAGGTCGTCAAACATCTCCGGGTCGGGCTGGAAGGTGACAACCGTGCCGGTCTTATCAGTGGGTCCCACCACGGTCATGGGTTGGATCACGTCGCCCCGGCTGAACTTCATCTCGTAGATGCTGCCGTTTTTATGCACCTGGACGGTGAGCCACTCGGACAGGGCATTGACCACGCTGGCGCCCACGCCGTGGAGACCGCCGGAGACCTTGTAGCCGCCGCCGCCGAACTTGCCGCCGGCATGGAGGATGGTATACACCACCTCCAGGGCGGGTTTGCCCGTCTGAACCTGGATGTCCACCGGAATGCCCCGCCCGTTGTCGGTAACAGTGATGGAGTTGCCGTTGTGGATGATGACGTTGATCTCGGTACAGTAGCCCGCCAGCGCCTCGTCGATGGCGTTGTCCACGATCTCGTAAACCAGGTGGTGCAGGCCGCTGGTGGAGGTAGAGCCAATGTACATACCGGGCCGCTTGCGGACGGCTTCCAGCCCCTCCAGCACCTGAATCTCTGAGGCGTCGTATTCGTTCTCCGCAGCCACTGCGGTGCCTTTTTCCAGTAATTCTTCTGCCATATCGTACCTCTATTCGTTGGTTGTTCTTATTTCGTGGCAATTTCTTTTGCTCAGTTCAAAGAGAAACTTCCGCCGCTTTTTAGCGATTGGTTATTAGAACCCAGCTTTCGTCTGGCAGCGCCTGACTAACAGCTAATAGCTAGTAGCTAACAGCTCATTTTCTTCCCACCACCGCCGCGCCGAACGCCGCTGGAGCGTCTGGCTGGCCAGGGGGGAGAGATAAACTGTCTGCCCCTGCCCTTTGGGGGCGCAGACCACAAAGCTCTTGGGCAGTTCCTCGATGTCCACATAGGCCACGTGGCCGTTTTTTTCTGCCCGGTTCAAGTATTGCCTTGTTCGGTAGCTTTGAGACGTGATTTCCAGGTCAAAAACGCCAATTACGTCTTTTTCGTCCACCAAAACGCCGTTTCCCAGGTGCAGATACACGGTTATCCCTCCAACAGCGCGCCGTTTTCGATGCGCAGCACCTGCCCCGCCTCCAGCGCGGAGAGCCGGTCGCTCTCGCAGCAGGTGATAAACACCTGTCCCCCCTGGATGCGGTTGAGGACAAACTCCTGCCGCCGCTGGTCCAGTTCGCTGAGGACGTCGTCCAGCAGCAGCACCGGATACTCCCCGTCGTTGTCGTAAAAAATCTCCCGCTGGGCCAGTTCCAGGCTCAGGGCTGCGGTGCGGGTCTGGCCCTGACTGCCGTAGGTGCGGACGCTGCGTCCGTTGATATCCACCAACAAATCGTCCTTGTGTGGGCCGGAGAGACAGCTCCGGGCCTCCAGCTCAGCCTGGCGGTGCCGGGCCATATGATCCTGTAATTGATTGAAAATCGTCTGAGCCGGGGCCAGCGGGTCGGTGACGGTTTTCACCGTCTGGTAGCCCAGCCCCAGTTCCTCCCGCCCGTTGGAGAAGCTGGCGTGGATGGCGGGAGCGCACTGGTTCAGCTTTTGGACAAAGTGCGCCCGGTAGTGGATCACCAGCGCCCCAGTCTGGCACATCCGCAGGTTGTAATCCTCCATCAAGTCCAGCAGGGAGGGCTTCTCCGGCCAGTCCCGGAGGATGCGTCGCTTCTGCTCCAGCAGGCGTTTGTACTCCGCCAGGGCCGCCCCATACCGGGGCCGCAGCTGGCAGATGGCCCCGTCCAGGAATTTTCTCCGCTCCGCCGCCCCGGCCCGGATGAGATCCAGATCCTCCGGACAGAAGAGGACGGTTTTCAGGATGCCGGTCAGTTCCCCCGCGTTTTTCAGGCGGACGCCGTTGCTCCACATTTGGCGGCGCACCCCTCGGCCCAGCCGAACCTCCAGCCGGAAGTCCCGGTTCCGGGAGAAAATCTCCCCCTCCAGCCTGGCCCGCTGGGCCTCGAAGCGGATCAGTTCGCTGTCCGCTCTGGCCCGGTGGCTCCGACAGGCGGAGAGGTAGGCGATGGCTTCCAGCAGATTGGTCTTGCCCTGGGCATTGTCCCCGGTGATGACGTTGATGCTGGGGCAGAATTGAGCGTTTAGCGCGCTATAGTTGCGGAAGTTTTCCAGGCCGATGGCGTTGACAACCATCGTTACTCCACCGTTACCGTGGTGTCCAGCAGGACGGCGCTGTCGCCGGGGCGCAGTTTTTTGCCCCGCATGGTGCAGACCTCCCCGTTGACCCAAACTTGGCCGTCCTGGATGCGGATTTTGGCCTCGCCGCCGCTGGAGACCAGGTGGGCCAGCTTGAGCAGGGCGTCCAGGCGGATAAATTCCGTTTCAATTTTTACGGTTTGCTGTTTCATAGTGTTCCTCGGTTTCCTCATGCCCTGGCCCGCAGACGGACGGGCAGCACCATATACAGGAACTGGTTGCCCTGTCCCTCCTCCGGCACAATGACACAGGGGGAGATGGGGGTGTTCAGCGTCAGCTGCACCACGTCCTCCGGAGCGGCTTTCAGCGCGTCCAGCATATAGCGGTTGTTGAAGCCAATTTCCAGTTCGCCGCCGTTGGACACCACGCCGCACTCGTCATAGACGGTACCCAGAGCGGTGGCGGTCTGGAGTTTCAGCAGGTTGTTCTCCAGGGTGCAGCGCAGAGGGCTTTTCTGCTGCTCGGTGACGATGAGGGAGCAGCGCTCGATGGAGGCGATGAGCTGCCGCCGGTCTACAGTGACGGAAATGGGGTTGCTGGTGGGAATGGAGTGCTTGTAGTCCAAAAAAGTACCCTCCAGCCGCCGGGAAATCAGCGTGACGCTGCCGGTTTTGAACATAATATGCTGGGATCCCTGAACAATCTCTACTGGTTCGTCGGTGTCGCCGCAGATTTTGGCCACCTCATTGAGGGAGATCGCCGGCACCACGAAGGAGCAGTTCGGCCCACTGGTGACCGGTTCCCGCCGCAGGGCCAGCCGGTAGCCGTCCACGGAAACGATGGTCAGGGTGCCGTCCTCCACCTCGAACAACTCGCCGGTGTGGATGGGACGGCTCTCGTCGTGGCTGACGGCGAACAGGGTCTGGTTGAGCATAGACATCAGCGTCCGCTGGGGCAGGGAGATGCTGTTTTGGAACTCTACGCTGGGCAAATCCGGGTACTCCTCCGGGCTGCTGCCCTGAATCTGGAACTGACTGGCGCCGCACCGGATGGTGATAAGACTGCGGTCGGTTGACACATTGACAACTTCATCCGGTAACCGCCGGACAATCTCGTTGAACAGCCGGGCGGAGACAACGATATCTCCTTCTTCCTGAATTTCGGCGGATACCAGAGCGCGGATCCCGGTTTTCAGGTTGTAGCCGGTCAGCTGGAGTTGTTCTCCGGCTTCGATGAGGATGCCTTCCAACGCTGGAATGGAACTTTTTGCCGCCACAGTTCGGGAGGTAATGGTAATCATGGTTTGCAACAGGGATTTCTCGCAGGTAAAGCGCATAAGAACCTCCTTTTGTTTGATAGGAAAGGAACCTGAAAATAGTAGTAGTAGTAGGTGCCGCTCGTCTGTGGAAAACGCAATTTTCCGCTGAAACAGCAGCAAAAAACAAATCCACAGATTGAACAGCGTTATCCACAGGTTCCCACAGATCCCAAAAATGGAAAGATATTTTCCACAATTGCAGTTTCCACAAGTGGAAAAAAGCTGTGGAAACTGTGGAAAGGGCCTTCTGCGCGGAATTATACAAACTGTATACGCGCAGGGCGCAATGGCAGGTTGTCGCACAGGAGAAAACAAAGAGGTTTACAAAACAGATTTCTGACTATCCCTTTGAATCAGCCGTTTGTGATAAGCTATTAGCCGTTAGCTGTTAGCTGTTAGTCAGGTAATACCGGTTTAAAGCAAACAGCTAAAAAGGAAACCAAGAGTGAGCCCACCCATTTGTAAAGTTATGTAAATGATAAGCGCAGCACGTAATGCCAAGAACCACAGAGCTAATGGCTAAAAGCTAATAGCTAATAGCTAAAATGCTCATAAGGCTGAGTAAAAGGGATAACCAGTAACAGATTTTATCTTTGTCAGTAGGTGCGGTCGTTGATGTTGGCCTTGATGTCCTTGATGACGTCGGCCAGGGCCTTGTCGGTTTTCAGGGTGTTTTCGATCTTGTCGATGGAGTGCATGACGGTGGTGTGGTGCATATCGTAAATTTTCCCGATTTCCGGGAGGCTCAGGGTGGTCATGGACCGGATGATGTACATACTGACCTGGCGGGCCAGGATGATGTTGGACTTGCGGCTGGTGGACAGGATGGTCTCTGGGGTGATGCCGTAAAACTTGGCTGTCTCCTCCAGAATCACGTCGGCGGAGGGGGTCAGTTCGCTGGAGGTGCGGATCAACTCCCGAATGGCCCGGCCTGCGGCCACGTCGTCCACCTGGTTACCCAGCAGGTCCCGATAGGCCATCAGTCGGTGGAGGGACCCCTCCAGCTGCCGCACGTTGGCGGTGATGTTGTGGGCGATGTATTCGATGATGTCCTGGGGCAGATTCAGTCCCAGCAGAATGGCTTTGTCCTTGATGATGGCGCAGCGGGTTTCGTAGTCTGGCGGCTGGATGTCTGCCATCAGGCCCCACTCGAACCGGGTGCG
Organism: Clostridiales bacterium; assembly: GCA_021203185.1. Lineage (GTDB taxonomy): Bacteria > Bacillota > Clostridia > Oscillospirales > Oscillospiraceae > Onthomonas. Next base: position 20,386 of record JAJQBR010000068.1, on the reverse strand, counting down.
CAGCCGGTCCTCCAGCCGGACCATGTCGGATGGGGGCCGGTCGGAGGTCAGGACAATCTGTTTGCCCGCCTCGTAGAGGTTGTTAAAGGTGTTAAAAAATTCCTCCTGAGTGGAGTCCTTGCCGGCGATGAACTGGATGTCATCCACCAGCAGCAGGTCTTTGTCCCGGTACTTCTGGCGGAAGGCGTCGGTGGAGTTCAGGCGGATGGCCTCGTTGAGTTCGTTGGTGAACTCGTCCCCCTTGACGTAGATGATTTGAAACTCCGGGTGCTGCTGCTGGATGGCATGGAAGATGGCGTAGAGCAGGTGGGTCTTGCCCAGGCCGGATTCCCCGTAGAGGAACAGGGGGTTGTAGCTTTTGCCGGGCTGATTGGCCACGGCAAGAGAGGCGTTGTAAGCGAACTTGTTGGAGGAACCCACCACGAACCGGTCGAAGGTGTAGTCCTCGCTGCCCATCAGGATATTGGCGTTTTCCTCCGGGGCGCTGCGGCGGCGGCGATACTGCTCCGCATCCTCCGGGTCGAGGACGATCACGTCGATGTCAGCGGCGAACAGTTCGTAAAGGGCTTTTTTCAGGGTGTCGGTGTAGCGATCTCGAATGATGCCACACTTAAAGGCGAAGGGATTGGTGATCACCAGCCGGTTGCGCTCCAGATCCAGAGCCTCCACGTCCATGAACCAGGTGGTGACAGCCGTGGTGGTCAGTTCGCTTTCCAGCAGGGGAAGCACACTGGCCCAAATTTCCGCGGCAGAATTCATGTCAAAACCTCTTTTCTCTTTTAGATGAATAAAGGGAGTGCGCAGGCCGGGGCAGGGCAAAAAAGCGCAAAACACCCCATCTTTTAGTCTGCCTTTAGTATACCACAAAACAGCTTCTGATACAAACAGAAATTTACCGCCAGAGGGGGCAGGATAACCGTGAATAGTGGACAAAGCCCACCGGGAGAGAAAAAACGTCGTGGAAGGGAAAGGCGGGCTTGCAGGGCCGGTGCGTGCCCACAGGCGGGGCGGAAAAGGGGCGCGCTGTGGATAAAATGACAAAAAACCTGGGGCAAACGGTTGACAGCAGCCGATTTGGTGGAGTATAATAAGCAGTGCGTTATAGTGTCCCCTGGGGATGCTTTGCCCCCAGGGCCGGACCGGGAATCGCCCGGCGGCCGGGGCTTTCCCCGCAGCGGGTACAGGCGGCAAGGCCGCCCCGCTGATTTCACGATTCGGAGGTGTATCGAATGGCTACCAAACGTACCTACCAGCCCAAAAAGCGTCACGGACAGAAGGTTCACGGCTTCCGGGCAAGAATGGCCACCAAGAGCGGCCGCCAGGTGCTGGCCCGCCGCCGCGCCAAGGGCCGCAACCAGCTGAGCTATTGAGCGCTCAAAGTACGAACGATGCGGAAGCAAGTGCGAGGGGTGGAAGCTGCAGCAAGCTCCACCCCTGTAATGTATCTGCGGACAAGCCCGCCCCAGGCGGGCGGCGGAGAGGGGGCCAGGCCCAGGTCGCGGCCCCCTCTCCCCTGCCTGTCGCCGCCGTTTGTTCAGGAAGGCCGGAGAGCATGAAGAAAACGGTAACCATCAAGTCCAACCGGGATTTCCAGCGTCTGTACCGCCGGGGACGTTCCGCCGCCGCTCCAACGCTGGCTCTCTACTGGCAGCGCAACCGCAAGGGTGAGAGCCGGGTGGGCATCACCACTGGCACCAAGCTGGGTCACGCCGTGGTTCGCAACCGGGTTCGCCGCCAGCTGCGGGAAATTTACCGGCTGCACCGGGACGAGTTGATCCCCGGACGGGACATTGTCATCGTGGCCCGGGTTCGGGCCGTCAGCGCCGGATACCACGCCATGGAGCGGGATTTCCTCCGGGTGGCAAAAAAACTCGGCTTACTCAAGCCCGTTTCCCCTGCGGGGACGGAGGCGGAGCAATGAAACGGCTGCTGCTGTGGCTGATTGGTCTCTATCAGCGGTACATCTCCTCCGGCTTGCCGCCCCGGTGTCGGTTTATCCCCACCTGCTCCGAGTACGCGAAGGAGGCGGTGGAGAAATACGGAGCGGCCAGAGGCTCCCTGCTGGCGGCCAAACGGCTGGCAAAGTGCCAACCCCTGCACCGGCAGAAGAGCATCGAGTACGACCCCGTACCGTGACAATTAGCAATGTGCAATTAGCAATGAAAAGAGAATCGAAACGGTATGCTGGTGATAAGCTGCCGGATGTGGAGCAAAAAACGGACGAACCGTTTTTATGAAAATCGTAACAGCATGATTTCATTACACATTGCTAACTGCTAATTAAATCTTTGATCCCATAAGGGCGCAAAGGCCCTTTCGTGGAAATATACCCCCAAGAAGGAGGACGCCGAACCATGATTACTGCTTTTTTGCAAATCTTCGGCAAGATCCTGCTGTGGATCTATGAATTTTGCCACAGCTACGCCCTGTCCCTTATCATTTTCACCCTGCTGTCCAAGCTGATTCTCTTCCCCATCTCCTATCGGGGCAAGAAGAGCATGATGCAGATGAACTCCCTCCAGGTGGAGGTCCAGAAGCTGCAAAAGCAGTACGCCAAGGACCAGAACCGCCTGAACCAGGAAACCCAGGCCCTCTACGAGCGGGAGGGTGTCAACCCCATGGGCGGCTGCCTGTGGTCCTTCCTGCCCCTGCCCATCCTGATGGGCCTGTACTACATCATCCGTCGGCCCATGCTCTATATGATGTGCCTGACCAAGGATGAGATCACCGCCGCCGTGGACGCTGTGACCGCACTGGGCTACGACCTGGGTACCACCGCCGCCTACCAGGAGATGACCCTGACCTCCCTGATGGGCAAGGATTCCACCGTTTGGAACGCCGTGGCGGGCGCCGTAGGCGACAGCGCCTCCAAGCTGGTTTCCATTGACTTCACCTGGCTGGGCATGGACCTGTCCCAGACCCCCCAATGGAAAATCTGGACGCTGGACCTGACCTGGGCCAACATCGGCCTGTTCCTGATCCCCATCGTGGTCACGGTGTTCAGCTTCCTCTACAGCCAGATCTCCCAGAAAACCAACAACATCACCATGGGCAAGAGCCAGGACAAGGAGAAAGACGCCAGCACCGCTGCCGCGGACTCCACCAACAAGATGATGATGTACTTGATGCCGCTGATGTACCTGTGGTTCGGCTATATCATGCCCGCCGGCATGTGTGTCTATATGTTGTTCAACTCCGTCTTTTCTGCGGCGCAGGAAGTTGTCTGTGCCCAGATGCTCAAGGGCAAGTTTGAGGAAATGGTGGCCGAGCGGGAGCGCCGGGCCAACGAGGAGAAGGAAAAGGAACAGGAGCGGAAGGCCGCCATCGCCGCCCGCCGGGCCGAGCAGGCCGAGAAGAACCGCAAGAAAGGCAAGCGCGCGAAGAAGGGCGGCGTCAGCAAGTCCAAAGATCGTCCCACCGACGCCAGTCGGGTGGGGATTCGTCCCTTTGCCCGCGGCCGGGCCTACGACCCGGACCGCTACCCCGTGACCCCCTACCGTGACCCTCAGGACGTGCTGGACGAGGCAGCGCTGGAGGCGACCCTGGCCAAAAACGCCAAGCGGAAGAAGAAAAACAACCAGGACGAGGAACTGCCGCCTGAGGAGGAGCTGCTGCTGGAGGAGACCGCGCAGGAGGACGAGCCTGTCCAGACCCCGGAGGAGACGGAGGTTCTGGAGGACACCGAAAACGAAGCTGCAGAGGGCAGCGAGAACGACGACGAGGACGAGGAGAACGTCTGACCCGTCTGCCGGAAATTTGCATTGCGCTGCATAGAGTTATATAGAAAGGAATGAAGGATTCCCATGTTAAAGTCTATCGAAACCACCGGCAAGACGGAAAACGACGCCATTGCCGCCGCTTTGAAACAGTTGAACCTGGACCGGGACAGCGTCTCCGTGCAGGTCCTTGACCGGGCTAAGACCGGTTTCCTGGGCATTGGCAGTAAGCCCGCCCGTGTCAAAGTCACCTATGAGGCGCCGGAGGAACCGGCCCCCGCTCCCGTGGCGGAGGAACCGGCCCCCGCCGTCCCCGTGGAGGCCGCCCCTGTGGCAGAGTCGGCAGAGCCAAAGCCCCAGCCGGAGAAAAAACCGGAAAAGAAGGCGGACGCTCCCCGTCCCGCCAAAAAGTCCCGCCCCAAGAAGAAAAAGCCCGCTCCGGAGAAGGCCGCGCCTGTGGCAGAGGAGCCGAAGGCCGCCGCGCCCGTGGAAGAAGGCCCCGTGGAGGACCGCACCGAGCGCATTGTGGAGTTTCTGACCGGCCTGATGGAGCGGCTGGACAGCGATGCCAAGCCCGTCGTCACCGTGACCGAGGACAACATCTATCAGGTGGAGCTGGTAGGTGAGAACCTGGGCGCGCTGATTGGCCGCCGGGGGGAGACGCTGGACGCCATCCAGCAGCTGACCAACTACGCCGTCAACAACAACCAGTCCCGCCGGGTGCGCATCCACATCGACGCGGAGAACTACCGGGCCAAGCGGGAAGAATCCCTCCAGCGGCTGGCCCGCAAAACTGCGGGGAAGGCCATCAAGTACCGCCGGAACATGATGCTGGAGCCGATGAACGCCTACGAGCGCCACGTGATCCACGCCGCCCTCCAGGACTACGACCCCAACATCAGCACCTATTCCACCGGCACCGAGCCGAACCGCCGCATTGTGGTGGCCTACCGCCGGAGCAAGTAATACTCAATCTGACTATCTCTTTGAATCAGCCGCGTTGTGATAAGCTATTAGCTATTAGTTGTTAGCTGTCGCCGTCAAGCGGCACTTCCGAAGCTGCGCTTCTCCCTGTAGTCAGGTATCACCAGTCTAAAGCGAACAGCTAAAAAGGAAGCTGAGAGCGAAACCACCCGTTTGTAAAGTCATACAAACGGTAAGCGCAGCACGTAATGCCGAGAACCACAAAGCTAATGGCTAAAAGCTAAGAGCTAAGAGCCAAAATGCTCATAAGGTTGAGTAAAAGGGACAACCAGTTATTCAAAACTACGCTTTTCCCGCCGGGGCTGTGTCAAACCGTTTTTGACGCAGTCCCGGCCGCTTTTTGAAAGGAGCCGCTATGTCCACGCCCCTTTATACTGCGCTGCAAGAGTTTCATGCCGCGCACCCTCTGCGTATGGCTATGCCCGGCCATAAGGGGCAATCCCTCCCCGCCCTGGCGGACTACGCGGGCATCGACTTCACCGAACTGCCCCCAACGGGCAATCTCTATGCCCCCGGCGGCCCCATCGAGGCGGCGGAGCAGCTTTGGGCGGAGGTATGGGGAGCGGACTGCTGCCTGTTCCTGACGGGCGGCTCCACCCAGGGGGTTCACACCATGCTGCTCCGGGCCGCCGGGCCGAGGGAGGAAATTCTGGCAGACCGGGTCAGTCACCGCAGCGTTCACACAGGTATGGCGCTGCTGGACCTGCGCCCGGTGTGGCTGACGCGGCCCTGGCTGGCCGAGGCCGGTGTGGTGGGGCCGGTGGAGCCGGATTGTGTGAAAGCTGTGCTGGAAGCGCGCCCAAATATTAAAACAGTTTGTATTACATCACCGACATATTACGGTGTGTTGTCGGATATTACGGCCCTTTCCCACATCTGTCACGCCCACGGTGCAAAACTTCTGGTGGACGGCGCCCACGGCGCTCACTTGTTCCTGGTGGGGGAGAACCCCTATCGGGGGGCGGATTATGTGGTCACGTCCGCCCACAAGACCCTCCGCGCACCGGGTCAGTCGGCGCTGTTGTTCGCCAACGCCCCGGAGACGCTGGACGGTTTGCGCCGGGCCAGCCGCACGTTTGCCACCTCCTCCCCCTCCTACCCCATGATGGCGGCGCTGGACTGGGCGCGGGAGTATTATTGCGGAGGCCAGGGACAGGCCCGCTATCAGGAGATCTGCGCCGCCGTGGAACATCTCCGCCGGGACTACCCCGCCCTGACAACCGAGGATGCGCCGCTGGATCCGGCCCGGCTGGTCCTCTGTGTGGAGGATGGGTTTCGGGCAGAGCGGGAGCTGCAGGAGCTGGGCATTTACCCGGAAATGGCGGATGCCGCCCATGTGGTGCTGATTTTGACCGACTGCGACGGGCCGGAGGAACTCGCCCGGCTGCGCCGGGGGCTGGACCGGCTGGGCCTTCGGGGGAAACAGCGTCCGGCAGGAGTGTTACCGCCCCCTCCCCTGCCGGGCAGACAGCTTCTTACCCCCAGAGAGGCCCTGTTTACCCCCAAACAGACCGTTCCCCTGGAACAATCCGCCGGGTCAGCAGCCGGGGAAGAACTGGCCCCCTATCCCCCCGGTGTGCCGGTGGTGGCCCCAGGAGAGGAAATTGAGAAAAAAGGACTTTCCTATTTGCGGGAAATAGGGTATAATGAAAAGAAGGTTGTGATTGTGAAAAGCAGATGAGCAAAGTGATCTGCAAAACAGAAGCCAAAGGAGGGCGGTTTGTATGAAGCTGGTCATTGCCATTGTCAATCAGGAGGACGTTACACCAGTGGTCCAGGCTCTGAACCAGGGTGGCTATGCCTCCACGCAGATGTCCTCACGGGGCAGTTATCTGGTCTCCCGCAACACCACGTTCCTCATCGGCGTAGACGAGGAGCGGGTGGAGGACGTGAAGCAGCGCATCGTTCAAAGCGTCCGCCGCAGGGAGCGGCAGATGCCTCAAATGCCCCGGGAACACTACGGCTACCCGGCGGACGACCGGGAGCAAATCACAGTGGGCGGTGCCACCATCTTTGTGGTGGACGTGGAACAGTTCGAGCGGGTCTGATGGAACTGCGTCAGTTGGTCGGCAACCAGCCGCTGAAACGCGCCCTGGCGGGGGTGGAGCGTCCCCCCCACGCAGTCATTATTAGTGGGCCGGTTGGCTCCGGGCGGCACACGCTGGCCCGGCTGCTGGCCCAGGCGCTGGTGTGCGAGGGGCGGTCGCCGTACCCCTGCGGGGAGTGTCCCCACTGTCGACGGGTCGCGGAGGGCATCCACCCCGACGTGATGGGGCTGGAGCGGTTTGTCCCGGCGGAGGAGCTGGGCAAGGACGTGAAGGTGAACACCGTCCGGGCCATCCGGTCAGACGCACAGATCCGCCCCAACCAAGCCCGGCGAAAGGTCTATCTCATCGACCAGCCCATCAACCTCCCGGCCCAGAACGCCATGCTCAAGCTGCTGGAAGAGGGGCCGCCCTACGCGGCTTTCCTGTTGGTGACGGAAAACAGCGCCGCCCTGCTGGACACGGTGCGCAGCCGCTGCGCCCAGTACCACACTGCCCCGGTCTCTCCGGCTGAGGCGGAGAGCTACCTGACCCGGCGGTTCCCGGAGCGGGACCGAGAAAAAATTGCCCGCGCCGCAGAGAGCAGCCAGGGGCTGCTGGGGCAAGCGGTTTCCTTCCTGGAGGAGGCGCAGCCCAACGATGGCACAGCTGCCCGGACGGAAACCTGGCTGAACGCGCTGCTGGAGCGCAGCGAGTGGGAGTTGATGACCTGCGCGGCGGACACCCAGCGGGAAAAGCTCAGCCGGGACGGGTTCGTGGCCCTCTACACCGCCCTGGGCCAGCGGTTCCGGGATGGAGCCGTGGCCGCCGCAGGCGGTCAGGTGGAAGAAACCCAATGGGCGGAGCGGCTGGCCCAAACCTTCACCGTTCGGCAGCTGATTGAGTTCCGCCAGCTGACCGAGCAGGCGCTGGAGCAGTGCCGGTTTTACGCCCACGCCCACAGCGCCGGGTGGCTGGCGGTGCGGCTCTATGAGGAGTGTCAGTTGCTGGCATGAGGGGAAAGACCATGCAAAGTGCGGAAAAAGCCAGTTTTAACGATTTGACTGCGGTGCTGGCGTTGTATCGCTCCCTGATTGGGACCGAAGGGTGTGCCTGGAACGAATTTTACCCCGGCGAGGACGACGTTCGGCAGGACATTGCTCAGGGCAACTTGTACCTGCTGCGGACAGACGAGGGAGAAATCGTTGCCGCCTGCGCCCTTGGCCCCGACCCGGAGCTGGACGAGGCGGAAGGCTGGGACAGCAGAGCGGCGAACCCCATGGGGTTGATGCGCATGGCCGTTCGGAAAGACTGCCAGCATCGGGGGCTGGCGGGCCATCTGCTGGTTCAGGTGGAGCAGGACGCCGCCCGGCAGGGGGTGGACGGTATCCGCTTGCTGGCGGCTCAGACCAATCCATCGGCTATCGCCCTTTACGAGCGGGCGTCGTATCGCCGGACGGGGACGGCCCATATGTACGGGCTGGACTGGTTCTGCTACGAAAAATTACTGAAATGACGATATACCGCGCCGCAGCCCGGCGCATGGAGGAACAACATGACCGAAGTGATCGGCATCCGGTTCAAATCCGGCGGAAAACAATACTATTTTAACCCCAACGGCGTCCACGTGGACGTAGGGGAACACGTTATCATCGAAACATCCAAAGGCGTGGAGTTTGCCGAGTGCGTCCAGTCCAACTTTATGGTGGACGAAATGGAACTGGTCTCCACCCTGCGGCCTATGCTCCGAGTGGCCACCAAAGAGGACTTCCTTCAGGTGGAACGCAACAAGGAGCGGGAGAAAAATGCCTATAAAATCTGCCAGAAGAAGATTTTGGAACACGGCCTGGAGATGAAGCTGGTGGACGTGAAGTACAGCTTCGACGGCAGCAAAATCCTGTTTTACTTCACCGCCGACGGGCGGGTGGACTTCCGCAGTCTGGTAAAAGACCTGGCGTCGGTGTTCCGCACCCGCATTGAGCTGCGGCAGATCGGCGTCCGGGACGAGGCCCGGATGATGGGTGGTCTGGGGGTCTGCGGACGGCCCTTCTGCTGTACGCAGTTCTTGGAGGACTTCCAGCCGGTGTCCATCAAAATGGCCAAGACCCAGAGCATCTCCCTCAGCCCCACAAAAATTTCCGGCTCCTGCGGGCGGCTGATGTGCTGCCTGAAATACGAGCAGGACGCCTACGAGGATCTGCTGAAACACGCCCCCAAGCTGGAGTCGCTGGTCAAGACCCCGGACGGCGTGGGCGTTATCAACCAGGTCAATCTGCTGCGGGAGCAGTGCCAGGTGGTGCTGGACAGGGATCCGGACGAGGTACACATCTACAAAAACAACGAGCTTGAGATTATCCGCAGCGGCAAGGGCAAGCGCCCGGCGGGGTACGAAAAGCCGGAAAAGGCTGAAAAGCCTTCCCTCCAGCCCCGATTCCAGAAGGAATCCGCCGAACCCCAGGAGCAGAAGCCGCAGGCGGAGCCGCCCCGGAAGAAGAAAACATCCCAGCCCCGGAAGAACAGCCGCCCCGCCCCCGCGAAGCAGGGCGACGAGGAAAAACGGTCCTCCGGCGGAACCTCTCGCCGCCGCCACCGGCCTCATCACCGCCGCAGCGGGGAGAGCAGCGGGACCAGTTAATCCTCTTGAAATGCACAATAAAAGGCTCTCCACACGGTATGGAGAGCCTTTTTGCAGCAATTTTGGATGTTTAGCAATACTTCTTGATGCCTTCGGTGGCCAGATCCGGGGTGAAGGACATGGTGATGGTGAACTTGATGCTGTTCTGGTCGCCGAAGGTGTCCAGCCAGTTCAGGAACTGCTCCACTGCGGCGGGATCTTTGTTGCCTGCGATCTTGCACAGGTTGTCCACGAAAATGTGGGTGATGTCGTAGTTGCCGGCGTACAGCCCGCACAGGAAACCCTGTAACTTCTCGTAGGACCGGATGGGGTATTCGTTGGCAGCCACCAGACGGATGTCGTGGTGGATATTATACGTCAGGTCCAGGTTTGGCTCGATGCAGATGATGTTGCCATGCTCTGTGGTGACGGCGGCGTTGAGCAGGTCGATCAACTGCTTGGTCTTTCCTGCTCCTGCGCCGCCCATAATCACTCTTACCATAGAGAATCACTCCTTAACATTGCTTTTTCCTTTTCCCGTTTTTTTAGGAAAAGGGGGCCTTTGCTATGTGTATACTCTACCATAAAACCGCACAGGTTTCAACCGATTCTTTTGTGAATTTTTCGTGATAGAGCGCGGATCAGTCGAAAGCGAAGGCCAGGTATCCGGTTTGCTCCGCCTGCCCATCCCCGCCGGGGACGAGGGATTTCGCCACGGCAAAGCCCTTTGCCTTGTCCTCCGGTCCCGCCGGGGTCCGCACCACGGCCCGTTCCCTGCCGAAGTGGGTCAGCAGGGCGTTGACCGCCTCCTGGGGGTGCGTTGTCAACAGCTCCTTGCAGAACAGGGTTTCCCCGTCGGTCTCCACGGCGGTGAGGCCGTCTCCCAACAGGAAAAAGTCGCCCCTCGTCCGGCGGCACAAAGAGCGCTGATAGTCCATCACCTCCGGGGGATAGGCCATGTGGGGCTGTCCTGCCAGCAATGTTTCCCGCCGGGCGGCGTAAGCCGCCCCGTCACAGGGGACCGGGGTGCAATCCTCCGTCCCGGTTTGGGTAAAAATCTGCTCCCGGTGGAAAAATACCGTCCGGTAGCCCAGCGTCTCATAAAAGGCGAACAGACTTGCTTCTCCGGGGACCATCACGGCCAGACGGCAGCCCTGCCGGGCGGCCTGCTCCTCCGCCCAGGCCAGCAGGCGGCGGCCATAGCCCCGGCTCCGGGCCTCCGGCGCAGTGCAAAAGGCGTAGATATAGCAGGCCGGGACTTCCCTCCCCTCCCCCGTCACCAGGACGTTGGGAAAGGTCAGCAGCATGGAGCGGAGCTGCCCCCTGTCCTCCAGCACCAGCGCCCGGGACGGGCGGTAGTAGGTGGAAAAGTAGTGGCCGATATAGTCGTCGGTATCCCCAAAGCAAATCTTCCACAGCCGGGCCAGCTGGGGCGCCTCCTCCCGGTGGGAGACGCGGCACAGGGCGGTCACAGGGTCTCCCCCGGTTTCAGGCAGGCCAAATGTTTTTCCACCATCAGATCCGGGTGGTAGGAGAGCTTGGCTTTCCGCAGGCCCGGCTCTCCCATATCGTCCTCCCGGTTCAGGTAGACGATCTCCGGGTGATTTGTGCGAATCCACCGGGCGAACTCCCGGTTGATCATGGCGTAGGCCCCCTGGATGTCGGCGTAGGACTTTTCAAAGATCACGTCGTAGGTGTCCCCGCCAATGCTCCGCCCCATGGTAAAGGCCAGGGGGGTGTCCTCTCCGTAGAGGATTAGCCCTTCCAGATCCAGCGCTTCATAATGCCGAATGCAGAGGCGCAGAGCGGCTTCCCCTTCCTGCTCGTTCCAGTCGTCCAGTCCGGCCTCCGCCTGGGCCTGTTCCCAGTCCCGGGCCAGGGTCACGCACTGGTCCAGATTCTCCGGGGTGATCTCCGCCACCCGCCAGTCTGGGTAGTTCTCCACGAACCGGTGGATGTGGTTGCGCTTGGCGTGGAGTTTTTTCCCTGCCAGGTCAGCCAGCTTGTCCACGGTGTAACAGTAGTCCGCCGCGTTTCGGTAATTGGTAAAGGTGAATTTCCCGGGAAACAGCGTTTCCAGTTCCTCGGTCTGTTCTTCGGTCAGGCCCAGCAGCCGGAGTGAGCGGCCCCGCTTCTCCGCGTCCCGGGCCAGGGTGCAGAGCAGGGCTTTTCGGTCGCCGGAACCGGCGGCCCAGCCGTAGCCCCCCTCGTCTGTGCCCACGTGGACCACCACAAAGCCATCCACCAGGGCCACCGTCTCGTGGAACGCCTCCGCCCAGGCCATCAGGTTGGGGAAGGTGTATTCGCAGCTGCGGAAGCCGGAGGCGCGGAAGATGGGGTCGATCCACGCCTTGTCTGCCAGCTGCGGACGTTTAAAATCTATCATAATAGCCTCGTTTCTGTTCAGTCCCTTTCCAAAGCGTTGATTTAGGAAAGGGCCGCTAGCAGTATACCACATTCGGTCAAATGACGGCAATGCTCCGGGACTATTTTTCAAAAACTTTGCTTCTGCTCTCCTTTCACTGAAACTGGCAAAAATGCCGAAAACGATGGGAAAAAAGGGGGCAAAACTGTAAAAACGACAAATTGTTTCATTTCATTAAAAAAATGTGTGTTTTCGTGTGCAAAATCTAATTCCGTTTGCTATAATAGGAGACGCTGGAGAAACCGCTTGCGCGTTTCCCGGCGGAGCCGCGACGAGGCGGCGCACCGAAAACCCAAACGATGAGGAAAGGGGAGAATGGGCTATGACAGCTTCCAGTGCGGTGATTTTTGTGCTGAGAGAGGCAGCCCAGTCCTCTTATGAACCGTTCCTGTTGCAGAAGCTTCTGTTTTCTCCCGCCGCCAGCTGGCTCGCCATGGGTCTGGAGCGGCAGGGGGTGGAACGGTTTTTTGTCGTCTCTGAGGACGACCTGACCGCCCCCACCGCCGGGTGCTTCCCTTCCGGGACAGAAGTGGTCTCCTGCGCCGACCCATCCCTGAACCGGCGGCTGATGGAGTTTGCCGCCGGATGCGAGGGCAAGGTCATCACCGTCACTCAGCCGGTGTGGTTGTCCTGCTCTGCCTGTCAGGAGCTGGTGGAGGAGGAATTTCTCACCCCTGCAGGGGACGTGATGGGCGTTTACCGGGTGGAGGCCGCTGACCTGGCGGAAGGCGGTTTGGACGCCCTGAATTACGGCGACTACTACTCCCCCCTGAACGACCCGGAGATCCAGCTATTGCCCCTGACCGGCCCGAAAGAGCTGTTTCAGGCCAGAGAGCTGGGACTGGCGGACAACCTGTACCGCCTGATGGCGGAGGGCGTGGATATCATCGACCCCAACACCACTTATGTGGAGGCGGGTACTCAGGTCGCGCCCGGCAGCGTTATTATGCCAAACACCATCCTGATGGGGCGGGTGACCGCCGGGGAGGGCTGCGTTCTTGGCCCAAACAGCGTACTCACCGACTGCGCGCTGGGCAGCGGCTGCGTGGTCAACGCCTCCCAGGTGTCCTCCGTCCGCCTGGCGGACGGCACAATCGTCGGCCCGTTCCAGGTGGTCAGGGGCTGATTGCGCTCTGTCTGCTTTTGGGACGCCGTCCAACACAATGCTTTTTTGTCACCTATTCATTCGCAAATTCCTGAAAAAAGAGACTTGAATCCAGGAGAGGAATGATTTTGTTATGAAAGACCTCAAGATTTTCAGCGGCAGCTCCAACCCCGCCCTGACCAGGGCCATCTGCAAGCAAATCGGCGTCCCGATGGGCAACTCCGAGTGCGGCGCGTTCTCCGACGGGGAGAGTTTCGCCTCCATTTACGAGACCGTCCGGGGCAGCGATGTGTACGTCGTCCAATCCACCTGCGCCACCGGCAAGCGGGGCGAGAAGGACTACCGCAGCGTCAACGACTACTTGATGGAAATGCTCATCATGCTGGACGCGCTGAAGCGGGCCTCCGCCGGGCGCATCACCGCAGTCCTCCCCTACTTTGGCTACGCCCGGCAGGACCGCAAGACCAAGTCCAGAGATCCCATTTCCGCCCGGCTGGTGTCCGACCTGCTGACCAAGGCGGGGGCGGATCATGTGCTGACTATGGACATCCACTGTCTCCAGATCCAGGGCTTCTTCGACATCCCCATGGACAACCTCCAGGGCGGTTCCCTGTTCGTGGACTACTTTAAAAAGAAGTTCGCTGACAGCTATGAAAACACCATGGTGGTTTCCCCCGACGTGGGCAGCGTGGCCCGGGTGCGGAACTTTGCTCAACAGATGAATATGCCCATGGCTATCGTGGACAAGCGCCGCCAGAAGGCCAATTCCTCCGAGGTCATGAACATCATCGGCGACGTGAAGGACAAGAACGTCATTCTGCTGGACGACATGGTGGATACGGCCGGCTCTCTCTGCGGCGCGGCCAGGGCGCTGATGACCATCGGCGGAGCCAGGAGCGTCACCGCCTGTGCCAGCCACGGCGTCCTCTCCGGCCCGGCTATGGAGCGCATCGACAACTCCTCCCTGGACGAGCTGGTGCTGCTGGACACCATCCCCGCCCCTGGGGATTTGAGTCAGAAAATCCACTATCTCACCGTGGCGCCCATGTTCGCCGAGGCCATTTCCCGGATGTTCAACGATGCCTCCATGAACGCTATCTACAGTTGAGCTTTTGCTGTTCTCACGAACTGTTTTATGCTTTTATAGCCCTTCAGGGGTCATCGCCCTTCAGGGGTCATCGCCTGCCGGTGACCCCTTTGGGGCGTTTGCGCGTTTCTTTCCTTCCTGTTTTTTTGACCGCCCGTTTCGGGCAGGAGGCTGACGATGTTTCTGTTCAAAAACCGGCAGGGGCCGGTGGAGTGGCTGGTGGTGTTCCTGGGCAACCCCGGCCCCAAGTACGACAACACCCGGCACAACGCCGGGTTCCGGGCGGCGGCTGCCCTGGAGCAAAAGACCGGCCAGCACATCAATCGGGCCAAGTTTCGCGCTCTGGTGGGGGATTTCACCTGCGGCGGGGTGCGCATCCTGGCCATGAAGCCCCAGACCTATATGAACCTCTCCGGCGAGGCCGTGGAGGAGGCCGCTCACTTCTATAAAATTGAGCCGGACCACATTCTGGTGGTCTGCGACGACGTTTCCCTGCCCACCGGTACCCTCCGTCTGCGAAAAAAAGGCAGCGCGGGAGGGCATAACGGCCTCAAGTCCATCATAGAGGAATTGGGGACGGACCAGTTCCCCCGCATCAAAATGGGTGTGGGGCAGAAGCCTCACCCGGATTACGACCTGGCCGCCTGGGTGCTGGGCAAGTTCTCCCCGGAGGACGCCAAGCTGATGGACGACGCCGCCCAGCGTGCGGCGGAGGCGGTGGAGATGGTGCTGGAGCAGGGCTTCGACAAGGCCCAGAACCGCTACAGCAAGTAAAAATGCTGGTTGTCCCTTTGCTCAGCATCTTTATAGCCATTAGCTCCTAGCTTTTGGCTTTTAGCTTGGTGGTACTGCCCTTTAAGCTCTACGCTTTTGGTTTGCAGCGCCTGACTAACAGCTAATAGCTTATTACAATGCGGCTGTTTCAAAGGGATAACCAATAAAAGCGGGGCCGCGCCATCCCCAAAGCGACAAAAAACCACAACTTTTTTATGATTTCGAGGTTCCGCTATGAAACCACTGACAACTGTACTGCAACCTCTCCCGGAGTTTCGGGAGCTGACCGCCCAGCTGGACGCGGGCCGCAGCCCTGTGGCCGTGGCCGGTCTGACCACGGTTCATCGGGCGCACCTGGCCGCCGCCCTCCGGGAGACCACGGGGCGGCCTGTTGTGCTGCTCTGCCCAGACGAGCAGGAGGGCAAACGGCTGCAAAGCGACCTGGCGTTTTTCACCGGGGAGCCGGTGGAGCTGCTGATGGGGCGGGAGTTCGTGTTCCACAACGCCACCGTCTCCCGCCAGTGGGAACACCAACGGCTGCGGCTGCTGCGGGGCCTGCAAACTGGGCGAGTGAAGATGTTAGTAGCTACGGTGGAGGGCCTGTTCCAGCGGACCATGCCCCCCGCCACACTGGAAAAAGCGGCGTTGACCCTGCGGCCCGGCGACCTGTACGAGACGGACGACCTGACCCGGCAGCTGGCCGCCGGAGGCTACACCCGCTGTATGCAGGTGGAGGGGCCGGGGCAGTTCGCCCTCCGGGGGGACATTTTGGACGTGTTCTCCCCTGCGGCGGAGGCCCCCGTCCGGGTGGAGTTTTGGGACAATGAGGTAGACACCGTCTATTCCTTCGACCCGCTGACCCAGCGGCGCACTGACCGGTTGGAGCAGGTGGAGCTGCTGCCGGCGGCGGAGACGCTGCCCCAGCTGGCCCCGGGCGGTGTGCTGGGGCTGGTGGAGGACATCGAACGCCGGAAAATCCAGGTGGAGCGGGCCTCCAGGTCTAAAAAGCGCAGCAACGGCGCCAACTATGCCGTCCTGCTGAACACCTTGGAAGAGGACAGCCGCCGCCTGGCGGACGGCGCCGTCTTCCCGGCGGCGGACCGGTATATGGATCTAATTTATCCGGACTTCGCCTGCGGCGGCGACTACATCCCCGCCGACGCCTGCGTCCTCTGGGCGGAGAGCAGCCGGTGCGTGGAGGCGGCCAACCACTGCCTCTGGCGCATGACAGAGGACATGGACGCGCTGTCCGCCTCCGGTGTGCTGTGGGAGGCCGAGGCGCGCTACACGGCCACTGTGGAGGAGATGGGACGGCGTCTGGGCCGGGAGTTCCCCTGCGTGTATCTGGACTCTTTCCAAACCTCTGTGCGGCCCTGCGACCCCCGTGTGCTGCTGACGCTGAACTGCAAGCAGCTGCCCAGCTTCGGCTCCAGCCTGGAGACCGCCGTCTCCGACTTGGAACACTACCAGCACCGCAATTACGCCTGCGTGGTGCTGTGCCAGAGCCAGGGAAGGGCCAAAAACCTGTCTGACCTGCTGCGGGAGCAGGACGTGAAGGTGCAGTTGGATCTGGACTTGAAGCAGCTGCCCCAGCCGGGTCAGACGGTGCTGTCGGTGGGTGGGGTGTCCTCCGGGTTTGAATACCCTGGCTTCGCCCTCATCACCGAGGGGGCCGCTGTCCCGGCCCAGAAGCGGCGGGGAAAGAGTTCCCAAACCGCCACCAACCGGCAAAAGCTGCAATCCTTCACCGACCTGGTCCCCGGCGACCTGGTGGTTCACGAAAAGTACGGCATCGCCCGCTTTGTGGAGATGACCAAGATGAAGGTGGACGGCGTAGAGAAGGACTATGTGAAGCTCTCCTACGCCGGAGGCGACAGCCTCTATGTCCCCGCCACCCAGCTGGACATGGTCAGCAAATACATCGGCGGAGGCGAGGGGGAGGACGGTACGCCCACGGTTCGTCTCTCTAAGTTGGGAGGAACCGACTGGAACCGGGCCAAGTCCAAAGCGAAAAGGGCCACCCAGGAGCTGGCGAAAGAACTGATTCAGCTTTACGCCGCCCGTCAGAGGCAGCCTGGCTACGCCTTCCACCCGGACGACCCCTGGCAGCAGGAGTTCGAGGACAAGTTTGAATACCAGGAGACAGAGGATCAAATGCGCTGTGTGGCCGAGGTCAAGGCGGACATGGAAAAGCCTGTTCCCATGGACCGGCTGCTCTGCGGCGATGTGGGCTATGGCAAAACTGAGGTGGCCCTCCGGGCGGTGATGAAATGCGTACTGGAGGGCAAGCAGGCGGCCATTTTGGTACCCACCACAGTGCTGGCAAACCAGCACTACCAGACCGCCCTGCGTCGGTTTGAGGGCTTCCCGGTGCGCATCGCCCTCATTACCCGGTTCCAGACCGGCAAGGCCGCCAAAAACATCCTCCGGGACGCGGAAAACGGCCTCATCGATATCCTTATCGGCACCCACCGGCTGCTGACCAAGGGCTTGCAGTTCAAAAATTTGGGTCTGCTGGTAGTGGATGAGGAGCAGCGTTTCGGTGTGGGACAAAAGGAGAAGCTCAAGGAGCGGTTCCAGCAGGTGGACGTGCTGACCCTCTCCGCCACGCCCATCCCCCGGACGCTGAACATGGCCCTCTCCGGCATCCGGGATATGTCCACCCTGGAGGAGCCGCCCCAGGACCGTCAGCCGGTGCAGACCTATGTGCTGGAACACGACTGGGGGGTGGTGCTGGACGCCATCCGCCGGGAGGTGGGTCGGGGCGGTCAGGTTTACTACCTCCACAACCGGGTGGGAACCATCAACCAGACCGCCGTCACCATCCGGGAACTGCTGGATGACGAAAATATCCGCATGGGAGTGGCCCACGGAAGGATGACCCAGGAGGAGATCTCCGACGTGATGGATCAGGTGGTCCGAGGCGAGATACAGGTGCTGGTCTGCACCACCATCATCGAGACGGGCATCGACATCCCCAACGTCAACACCCTCATCATCGAGGACGCCGACCGCATGGGCCTGGCCCAGCTCCACCAGATCCGGGGCCGGGTGGGCCGGTCTAACCGGAGCGCCTTCGCCTACCTCACCTACCGCCAGGGCAAGGTGCTCACAGAGGTGGCCACAAAGCGGCTGGCGGCCATCCGGGAGTTTGCCGAATTCAACTCCGGCTTCAAAATTGCCCTGCGGGACCTGGAGATTCGGGGCGCGGGCAACATTCTGGGGGCCGAGCAGGCGGGGCACATGATGAGCGTGGGCTACGACATGTACCTCAAGCTCTTAAACGAGGCCGTCCTGGAGGAGAAGGGGGAGGCCCCCGCCGTCCGGGCCGACTGCGCCGCGGACCTGTCCGTGGAGGCTAATATCCCCGACGACTACGTCTCCTCCCCCGAGCAGAGAATGGACCTGTACAGGCGAATCGCCCAAATCCGCACCGACGACGACGCGGAGGACGTGATAGATGAGCTTATCGACCGTTACGGGGAGCCGCCGAAACCCGTCCGGACCCTGATCCAGGTGGCCCAGTTGCGGGGCATGGCCTCTGACGCGGGAATCACCGAGGTGGGCCAAAAGGGCGGGTGGCTGAACTTCACCTTTGCCGCCTTTGAAATGGAGCGCATCTCCGCCATTTACGCCCAGAGCGCCTTCAAGGGGAGAATCAAAATTCAGGCCGGGGACGTGCCCGCCATCCGCATGAAGCTCAGGAGCGGAAATCAGGTCATTGACGAGGCCGTGGAGTTTGTCCAGGCCTACAGGGAAAGTGTGAATAATCCGTAAACTCAGGCCCCCGGCGTTGTGACTGCCGCCAGATTGTGGTATATTACCAGACAAGATGAACATAACCGGAGGTTAATGAAAACGTGATGAGAAATAACAAAACCCTGATTTCCCTGCTACTGGCCCTGCTCCTTCTGGTCGGCCTGGCCGCGTGTAGCGGCGACGACGACGAGGACGAGGCCGAGGACGACACCGCAGAGCAGACCGAGGACCCCGCGGAGGAGCCGGATGAAGAGGAGGACGAAGAGGAAGACGAGATCGAGGACGACGGCACCCTGGGCGGCTACGACCCCAAGACCGTGGTCATGGAGGTGGAGGGCGAGCCCGTGTACTGGGAGGAGATGTACTACTATCTTCAAAATACCCGCTATACCATCGAAAACAGCTACGGCGTCACCGACTGGGACGACGTGTTCGAGGGCAACATCTACGGCGACGACCTGAGCTATAACGAGTTCACTCTCCAGCACGCCGTGGTCAGCATCCTGGAGCGCCGGGCAGTGGGCTATGTCTTCGACGAACAGGGCTATGTACTGGACGAGGAGAACTACCTGGACACCAAAGAGGACATGATGGAGTACTACGGCCTGGAGAGCGACGAGGAGTACGCCGAGTTTTTGACGGCCAACTACCTCTCCGAGGAGGTCTTCGACTTTATCCTGGAGAGCACGGCCGTCTACTATCAGCTATTGGATGAGCTGTACGGCGTGGGCGGGGTGGACACCCCCCAGGACGAGATCGACGCCTTTGCCGAGTCCAACGGCCTCTACCGCGTCAAGCACATTTTGATCATGACCGTGGACGATGACAACGTGGAGCTGTCAGAGGAGGAGCAGGAGCAGGCCAGGGCCCAGATCGACGCGCTGTACGAGGAGCTCAGTGCCCTGGAGGACGATGAACTATACGCCCGGTTCGACGAGCTTATGGACGAGTACGGTGAGGACGGGGGCATGCTCTCCTACCCCGACGGCTACGTCTATTACCCCGACATGGGGATCATGGTGGAGGAGTTCAGCGACGCCACCGTGAGCCTGGAGATCGGCGAGATCTCCGAGCCGGTGGAGACCTCCTACGGCTACCACATCCTTCTGCGCCTGCCCGTGCTGGGGGATCAGACCATCTACTACGGGGCCTACGAGAGCTACTTTGACGCCTATTATATCAACTACCTGACGGCCCAGGACCGGGTGGACAGCATCATCTCCGCCGCCAGGGAGAACCTGGACTACACCGAGGCCGACATCCTGGGGGAGATTGTCCCCAGCGAGGTGTTCGCCTACGGTAGCTCGGCGTCTGACACAGCGGACGAGGCGGACGAGGACGCGGAAGCTGAACCCGAGGACGACGACGCGGCATAACTGCTATACTATAATATATAATGAGACCAGGGGGCGGCCTCCCATCCGAGGCCGCTCTTTTTTGCGCATTTTGGGCCGGGAAGGGGTCGAAAAACGGCGAACGGTTGTCCCCCTGTATTTCCCAGGTAAAGGAAATTTAAAAAGAATGAAAAAAGGTGTTGACACGGACATAACGGTATGGTATATTAACTGAGCGCCTAAGGGGCGCGGCGCAAAACGACACGAGTCGGCGAAAAAAAGTAGTTGACAGAGCGGTCGAATTGTGATAGTATAAAAGTCCGCCGATGAGGGCGGGATGTACCTTGTAAATTAAACAATGTAAGACAAGAAACGCACCGGAAAAGACCTAAAATAGGTCTAATGGAAGTAGTCTTCGGGCTACAACCGGTGACCCTGAAAAAATTACTTTGAGTAAAGCTAGAATCGCTCAGAGATGAGATTTGTATCTTGTTCGGAGACGGACAAGTATAGATACCATTTTATTGAGAGTTTGATCCTGGCTCAGGATGAACGCTGGCGGCG
>JAJQBR010000011.1:21385-33729 GCA_021203185.1 Clostridiales bacterium | reverse complement strand
GTGTCAACACCCTTTGGGGGGCTTACCGGGGCGGGACGCTGACGGGCTATTATGTTCTGGCCCAGGCGCCCCAAACCCCGGCTCTGTTGCTGGACTATCTTGCGGTGCTGCCCCAGTTCCGGCGAACCGGCTGCGGCGGGGAGATTTTGCGGCATTTGCGGGAAACGCTTCCAGAGGGCAAGTATCTCCTCATCGAGTCGGAAAATCCACAGGGTGCGACAGATCCCGCCGATTTGAGCATCAGAGAGCGGCGGGTGAACTTTTACAGGCGGAACGGGGCGGCGCTGTCCCCCGTGACAGTGCGGCTCTTCGGTGTGGAGTATGTGCTTCTGGCCCTGGGCGGTACGCTTTTGGCAGAGCAGGTGGCGGAGGACTACCAGGCTCTTTACCGCCATATGCTGCCGGAGAGACGCTTTCGGGACAACGTGCGTGTCTGCATCCAATCGAGTCTCATGTAAACTTCCACAAAACCAAAGGCGGGGCCGAAGCCCCGCCTCTTTTGTACTGGCGTACTGTGTCCCCGGCGATTGCCGGAGTGCTTTACAGGGGTTTCTCAGCAGCCGCAGCCGCAGTCGTTGCCGCAGCCACATCCGTTGCCAC
Source organism: Clostridiales bacterium (assembly GCA_021203185.1). Classification (GTDB taxonomy): domain Bacteria; phylum Bacillota; class Clostridia; order Oscillospirales; family Oscillospiraceae; genus Onthomonas. Next base: position 33,129 of record JAJQBR010000011.1, on the reverse strand, counting down.
AGCCACAGCCATTGCCGCAGCCGCCCCAGCCGCCGCCGCAGCAGCAGAAGAGGATGATGATGAGAATGATGATCCACAGGCAGCCCCCGCCGCCGCAGCCATTATTGCAGCATCCCATAAAAAAGTACCTCCAACCATTTCGGAAATTTGCGCCCGGCTGTTGAGGCCGGTCACATTTTATCCTATGTTGCAGGGCGAAAAGGGTGCCTTAGCGTTTTCCACGGCGCAGCCGCTGACTGGCGGCGGACATATCCCGATAGGCCACATCTGACCAGGCGTCATAAGCGTCCTCCGGGGTGTAGACGTATAAATCCGGGTGGACAGCCCCCACCATGCACTCCAATGCGGCCTCTGCCTCCGCTCTGGCGGCGTAGGTCTGACCGGTGGAGCGGCCCTGATATAGCTTTTGATGGTTTCCAGCGAGCTTATAGACGCTGCCCGTCCCCTTCGGGCGGTTGCGCCGCTTCTTTTTGGCCGGTTCGTGGGTCTGCTTCCGGCCGCAGCAGGGACAAAATGCGGCATCGTCGGGAATGGGGTGCTTGCAGCGGGTATAGCACACTTGAGGAACAGCTAACAGATGCAAGGAGAAGCGCAGTTTCGGAAGCGCCTGACGGCAACGGCTGATAACTTATCACAATGCGGCTGTTTCAAAGGGATAACCAAGAAAAGATTTACAGGGCGCGGGTGAGCTGACGTCGGAGAGCAACAAACCGCCCATTCCCAGTGTGGTTTTGATGCCCAGCCCACAATACGGGGCAAAGAGTGTCAATAGTTTCCAAATTTCCTCCAGCGGAGCGGGGAGGCGGGATTCCAACGTGAAAGAGCCGGAAAACCCCGGGATTTTCGTCCGTTTGATGCTGTAGCGAGAGGTGCGGAGCCGGTAATCGACAACGTGGATCCCTGTCTCCAACGCCAGGAAAGCGTCCTCGTCATCCAACGGATAGGCGGGGTACGTCAGGTTCCACTTGGCGATGAGGTTTTGTAAAATCAGCCGCTCCTGGGGGAAAATGACATAGCGGTTGTTCTGGCGGAAGGACGCCGGAGACAGCAAATTCCATGTCGTATACCGGTCCGTCTCAATCTGCCGCGCCTGCTCGAACATCGCCTCGGCGGACGGCTGTTCCCGGCAGGATAACAGCTGCGCGGAATAGGTCCCTCCGTGCAGAGAAATACCGGACAAACCAGCCAGAACCGGGTCGGCGGCTTCGGACAGCCAGTCCGCCAGAAAGGAGAGGGTCCAAACGGTTTCCTTCTTCTCGAAGTCATAGTGCAAATATTGCGCCAGCGGCGTCTCCCCCTGCTGGTGGAGAATATCCCCCACTTCCTCCGGCATTTGGGACAGCAGCCAGGCATAAAGCGCATAGGCGCGGCTGGCTGGGATCCGCTCCTCTGGCCGGTCGCGGTTGGAGAGAACAAATCGATATTGCTTCATTGGAGGGATACCTGACAAACGCCAAAGGGATACAGCTGATCATCGTATTCCGTGTATTTCAGCATCCGGGGAGAGATGCCCAAGCCGGGGTCGATTTCGGCGTGCCGATGTCTCTGGAAAAAGGCGTTCAGAAACGCGCTGACATCCTCCAGCGCCCTGTCGTCCCCCCAATAGGGGTAGTCCAGAGACTTGGAGAACAGGCCGGGGCCGCCGCCCAGAAGCAGGCAGCGTTCATTGAGGGAGTCAACGGCGTCTCCGGGCAGGGTAAAGTGGGAGAGGTAGTGTTCCCGGTAAAACCGGGCAAACACGGCGATATCCGCCATCAGACTCTCGACGGTGATACGGCCATCCAACAGAAACTGGTCCAGCGTCACTTTGAAGCGGATGGACGAACCGGGCTTGACGCACTCCCGAATCAGGTTGATGTCGTGTTCGCCGCCGTTCGGGTGAACGTCCCACTTGCGGCAAAGGATGAAATCCCGGTCGGAGATGGGTTCGCTGTCAGAGACAGAAACGCCTCGAAAAATGCTGTTTACCGCATCCGTTTGCTTCTTTTCGTTGCAGCGAAGCAGGCTGACATAGCGTTCTTCGGGGATGGGGTTGGCAGGCCGCCTTTTGTTTGCGTAATCGGGGTTCGGCTGGTTGAACCTCCGGTCGGAACGGTTCTCCTCCTCCAGAATCCGGGCGGCCAGCCAGACAGTCCGCAGCGCCCCTTTCAGGCTGCTGCCGGGGATGTAGGCCCGACCTGCGCTGTCCCGCTGGAAGCAGTGAATTTGCGCCTTGTTCCCGTTTTGCCCCATGGCGTTTCCCGCCTGAATGGTACGGGGGGCGATTTGCTCGATTTCCCTTTGGGTCAGGCCGCAGGTGTCGCGTAAAAAGCCGTACAGCCGGGTATCGCCAGACAAAATATAGTCCTCGTATTTGTCCACCAGCCCCCGCTCTATCAGCAGGGAGAGGAACGCCTGCTCGTCCACAAAGGAAACGGTTCCCTGATAACTGTTGTAGAGATACTCGTTCTTGGCCAGGCTGCGTCCCGTCCCCACAAAAAGGGGGGAGCAGACAGAGAGAGTCAGGTCATACGCCTGCAAATGATTCAGTTCCTTCACAGCTCCACCCCCAAAAAGACGGGTTTCCCGTAGCGATAGACCGGCGCGGTCTCGCTGCCGCCCACGTCGAACAGGCCGCCGGAAAAACGCCGCTCCAGCACCGCGCCTGCGGCCAGGAAGTATTGCGTCCGCTTTTTCCGCGCCCCGTTGGCGTCCGTTCCCGATTGGACGAACCCGCCCCGGCGCACCACCTGACAACAGGCGTTTTCCAGCGCGGCGTCCATCTCGTCCTCCTGGGGCAGGCTGGTGGTCAGCAGCAGCTGATGATTCGCGTTCTCGTCGGTCAGCCGGTCATACAGCCAGCCCTCATCCCCAGTGCAGGCCGCAGACAGGGGAACGGTCTGGATGATATGGAATTTGCCATAGCCGGAGCTGACCTTGCCGCCGATACCGCTCCAGCCCAGCCCGGCCAGCAGCTTTGCCACAGCGGATTGCTGCTCGTCTGTGCCGCAGCCCGCCACGACGTACAGGCCCGCGTCCTCGCGGAACACATACGCGCCCACATAGTAAGGCTCCGTGTCCTCCTGCTGGCGGCCCACTTTGGCCCGTTCCACCTCCACGTTCCGCCCCGCCTCCGATGTCTGGAGGGCGTTGTATGGCTCGCCGCCCCGGAGGGAGGCGGCGAACGCCGCAAATTGGGACACCGGCACCCAGTTCAGCGCTTTCAGAGCCTTGCGCTGCCGGGTGGAAACTTCCACAGAGAATTTGCCGTTCCAGCAAGGTTTGGGCAGATAAAACTGCTCCCCCTGCCAGAGCAGGCCGTCGCTGAGCAGCAGCGTTCCCTCCCGCGCCCACTGGCACAACGTCTCCACCTGCGCCGGGCCGCCCAGAGAGAGGGCGCTGTGGCACAGGGCGGAAAACAGCGTGTCCGCGCAGAAATGTCCCTCTGAGGAGTAGAGGGAGAGAGCGGTGTCAGAGGGGCCAAAGTGAACAGGGGAGTCGAATTGCAGCTTATACAGGCAGTAATTCATAAGCCTCCACCTCTTTGAACTGCTCCTCCGCCCGGTCAGCGGCGGCGTCAAACGCTTCGTCGAAGGAGGTCACCTGGAAATCGTGCAGACTGACCCTGCCGCTGCCCCGGGAGCCGTGGCCGCCCAGATAATCCATTTGCAGCAGCTTAAACCCGGAAGCCAAAATCTCCATATCGGCTTCCGTTTGCGCGCCGTCCACGATGTTGTACACGATGCACACCGCGAATTTGGTTCCGGCCACCACCCGCTCCACCTGGCGGGGATTGGCCACAGAGTTGCTGCGGTTGATGCCGTTTTCGGTTTTGACCTCCGTCAGGCCCACGTTTTGCATCTCCGCCTTGTTGGAGACAAAGGCGTCCGCGAACTGGAGCCTGGAGGGAATCACTTTCGGCTTGGCCGCGCCAAACAGACGCTTGATGCGTTCGTCGTCGCTGTCGATGTCCGGCAGCCGCTCCAACTTCCCGTCGGCAAAGCTGTAGCTCCGGGCCAGCAGGGTACGCAGCTTCCCTTTCAGGCTGCTGCCCGGCACGATGGGGTCGCCGGTGCGGGGGTCGCGGATCACGGGGCTGTCCACCGCGCCGATGGCGGAAAAGCCGCTGCTGCCGCCGATGTGCATTCCGGTGCGTACCTCCATCTCACAGCGGATCATCAATTTACCGTAGGTCATTGCGTCAGTTCTCCCTTCCGCCATAGTATTTGTGGTAGGCCACCAGAGCCTCCAGGTAGTGGTAATAATTCAGCATTTTCACGCGGCTGTCGCCGATGTCCTTTAAGTAAGGCAGCAGGTCGGCGCCCTCGATAAAGGTCTTTACATTTCTGTCGCGCCCCGCTTCGTAGAGCATACGGATTCGGGCCATAACCAGTGCGTTGATGCTGGTCGGCTGTAAGCGCTCGCCGGTGAGGAGGTTTTCCTCGTTGTAGACATCCACAAACTGGCTGAGCAGGTTGCGCAGCTTGCTGGTGGTGATCTGGCGGTAATTTACCTGAATCACCTTTTCCGCCACATCCACATAATCGGTGGGCAGCGGCTTTGCGACGATGGGCTTTTGGGATGCGTCCCGGTAGTCGTTTCTGCCGCCCTGGTTGTAACCGCTGCGGGGGGCGCGGTTCTGGTTATACCCACCGCCGCTGCGGTTGTCGCGGTTGTTATAGTTATTATTCCATGCCATCACGCAATCTCTCCCTTCTGCTGCTGATTCCGTTTCCGGTGCAGATACACATAGAGCTGGATGGCGGTGAGCAGCTGTCCCCGCTGCTCCTCCTCCAGCCCCCATCGATACATCTTCTCCGAAAAGGCTTTGTAAGCCTTTTTCTTTTTGTCCGGCGCACTGTAAGGGGGCGCCAACCGGGACAGCAGATAGGCGTAACGGGCCAGCGGCATTTTGCTGGCGTCCGCCTGGGCCTCTCGCAGCAAATTGAGGATGTTATAGAGCATAGAGTTGCCTCGCTCTGCGTCCCCGCCGCCGAAAAACGACTCCAACAGGCCCAGCTTTTCGCCCTGGACGGTCTGGAGGAAAGCGTCCCAGTGGTAACAGTGGCCGGTCCCCGCTCCAAAGAGGGCGACGCCGTCCTTCTCCGGTTGCTGCAGGCCCTTGGCCTCGTCCTCCAGCCTGGCTGTCTCGGCGGCGGCCACGCGGATAGGGAACTTGGCCTGAAAAAGGCCCACGCCGCCGCTGATGGTCAGCGCCCCGCAGGTGTAAGTCCGCAGCGCGGAGCGGATGCGGCTGGCCGCTTCGATGGCGTCGTTCCACGCGCCCACCAGAAACACGTCGTCCCCGCCGGAGTAGACCACAGTCACATTCAGCGGCGGCTTTTTGTCGTATGTGCCGTTGAGGATGCTGTTGATATAGCCTTTGAAGAACAGGCTCATCCGCCGGGAAAAAGCCGCCGTCCGCACCAGGCTGACATATTGGCTCTTTTCGACAGGATTCGACACGCCGGGCTGCTCAAACCCGGCCACAAAGGACTGGCCCAGGTTGTCCACGTCCATCCGGCAGACGCCCAGCCGGGGGATCCCCTCGCTGGCCTCGGCCAGCTTCTCCATCTCGGTGGCGCTGACATAGTTCCCCAGGTGGAGGATGGTACAGCGGGGAAGGTCGGGGCGATATTGATTGACGCTGTAGAGCTGCCGGGCCTCCTGCCCCGCCTTTCGCCGGGCATCCACCTGAAAGCGGTCGCACAGCGCCACGCCGGTCTCGCCCTCCAAACAGGGCAGGGAGAATGTGCGCTCCTTCGGGGGCAGGTCGCCCACCCAGAAAAAGAATGTGGTCTCTTGCAGCAGGCCACGGGAAATCGTCTCAAATAAATTGCACCAGTAACAGCGGCCGTCGCCGGTCTTTTCGTTCCAGTAGGCCACCTTCGCCTGGCCGCAGACCTTGCACTCCCGGTCTGTGCCGCCCGGCGGTTCGCTGTTCAGGCGGCGCAGCTGCCTGGCGGAGAAGCGGTGGAGCTTGTGCCGGGAAACCTCGCCGGACACCCGGCGGAACATGGCCTTTTGGGGCGCGTCCTCTGCCGGGCGGTTCAACAGCTCGTCCCCGGTACACTCCGTCCAGCCGTGGGCCAGGAACAGGCGGGTGCCAAACTGCTCCGCCAGCCAGTCGTTGAACCGCAGGTTCCAATCCCTCATGGCGGCTATCGCGGCCTCGGTGTTGGGCAGCAGCAGGTAACAGTGGCCGCCGCCGCTGTAGAGCAGGTTGGCCCGGCTGACGCCGCAGGCGGTCAGCAGCTCGTCCATATAGTGTTCCATCAGCAGCTCCAGCACAAAGGAGCGGCTGCGCAGGGCGCGGAGCGCGCCGTGGGTGTGTACGGTGTAGATAAAGCTCTGGATGCCGGAAAAATCCGCCGAATAAAGCAAAAAACAGCGATCCTCCCGCAGCTGCTTTTGGGTGACGGGCTTTGCCCGCTCCACAATACAGCTGCCGATAGCCGCCGTCAGCTTACAGTAGTCATAGAGGGAGATGTCATCGCTGCCCTCCAGCGGGGCAGGCAGGTTGGTCAGCTGCTGCTCCAGCAGGCCCAACAGCGGTGATATACCGTCCTCGCTCTGGGGCAGTTTGGCGCACCCCGCCTTTACCGCCTCCAGCCGGGCTTGCGCCGCCTGGGGACGGTAGACCGTCCGGCCCTCCGGCGTCGGCATCTGGGCGATGTCGCACAGCGGCTCCGGCTCCAGCACAAAGCCGCCGTGTTCCCCGTTCAGGTGGGTGAACACCGGGCGCAGCAGCCGCTGGGGCGGCGCGGTGAGCGGTTGCCCTCCGGCGGCCAGCCACTGGGCCAGCGCCACGATTTCGCTCTCGGCGGAGGATACCGGCGCGGTCAGCCCTGCGCTGCGCAGCAGACAGGTGCGGGTGATCTCCGCAGTTTCAGTTCGCAAATGGGTTCCCTCCGTTTCAATTTGCAATTAGCAATGTGCAATGAGCAATTTTGGATGGTGTTGGTTGTGGTTTGTCCCCTTACGGGGATAAATTGTTTCCGGTGACGATAAGACGCCTGAGAAGGTGACATTGTTTCCGTCCCCTTACGGGGATTAAATGTTTCAGAATTGAGGTGTAAGTATAAACCCAATTAGGTCAATTTTTGGATTTCCGTCCCCTTACGGGGTTAAGTTCAATTGGCAGTTTGCAATTTGCAATTACGCCAGAGGGCGCGCCTGCTGCAAACTGCGCTGCGCGGAGGAAAGCCTCCGCTGCCCCCTTACGGGGATAAATTGTTTCATAACTGAGAAGGAAGTAGATGCACTTGTAAAGGCGTTTCCGTCCCCTTACGGGGATTAAATGTTTCAAAATTGATGTGTAAGTGTCCAATCAGATCATCAGATTAGGAATTTCCGTCCCTTTACGGGGTTAAATTCTTTCAGCAATTCTGCACAGAGAACCGCTTTTGTTCAGGTTGAAACCTGTCGTTTTGCCTCCTTCGTAGAAAAATATACCACATAAGCGGCCCCACGTCAACGCTTTTTCGGGAAAACTACCAAAAACTTTGGCGGGAACCGCCCCGCAGTGGGGAAAAACGCCCCAGGGTCCCGAACGGTTCCCGCCGAAAGGGTCACTTGCGGTCCAGCTCCGCGATGAGCGCCCGGTTCATTCGGTCGTAGTCGTCCCAGGGAACCGGTTTGTCGCAGAGCCGCTCAAACTGCCGATGGAGGATGTCCCGCACGTTCTCCGGCTCCATGCCGCTGGCGGCCCGGATCATTCCCGCGTCAATGGCGGTGATCTGGTGGGCGGCGAAGTTGCGCACCTTCTCCTCAAACCGCCGCAGGTCCTCAAAATCCTGCAAATCCTTCTCGTTGGCCTGGGGATACCCCGTCTCCCTGCAGTAGCGCAGGACGTTCAGGAGACCGGCCGCGTTGACCGCCCCGCCCCGGAAGCTGCCGTGGAATTGACGGTTGAAGTAGTCCAGCAGCTCCGGCGTGTTCTGGCGGAGCCGGTTGAGGTCCCACCGATAAATTCCGGCTCGATCCTGGCAGCAAACCACATCTTTTCCCTTCCCCAGCCAGCGGAACGCCACTGCCTCCATCATCGTCGTGATGGCTGGGGAGACGGCTCTGGCGTAGTCGCCGCAGGCGCCGCGTTTCAGCAGGATATCCAGCGTCAGGATGTTTTCATAAAGCGGTTCCAGCCGGTGGCCGGGCAGAGAGAACAGCGCCGGAAGCTGTGTCCTCTCTGCGGTCCGGTGGGCGTCCTCTGTCTGCAGGGACAGCCGCAGCTTTGCGGCGGTACACAGAAACTGGGCCTTTACGGTAAACAACTCCGGCGCGCTCTCCATCAGCGAGGCCGCCGCAGGGTAGTTGTAGGTTTGCAGCTGGGAGACAATGTTCTTTTTCAGAATAGTCGCCTGTAGGTTGTGCAGGTGCAGGCGCGCCGCCCGTTTATCACCGACGGTATCCGCTCCAGTCTCGTTCAGCCTGGACAGTTCTTCCTCCACCGTGGTAAAGTGCTGCGTTTTCCCCCTGGGGCCGTAGTTGGAGCTTTTTGCGGGAGTGGATACCTGCACCGGCGTGACGGCAAAAGGCATGGTGGCGGACAGGAGATACAGCGAGGCCTGCATTTGAGGCGTACCAGAGGAAATGTTCACCAGCACCTCATGTTCCGGGTAGCGGTTGTGCAGGTCCTCCAACGCGGCGCGGAACGGTTCGTCATAAATCTCGAACTGCTGGGCCTGTTTGATTTCAGGATGCTCCAGCACCGTCCATTGGATGCCGGGCTGAATCGCGTCCGCCGTGCGGCGGTAGCGGTCGTCCCGCTGGTGAATTTCCATAATTTCACTGGTCAAAAACAGCGTAACCGCCTCCGGGTGATAATACCGGATAATGTGGAGGAGGGGGCCGTCTTTATGCTCCTTGATGGGGTCTGTCATGCCGATGGGGCTGAATAAAACGCACCGTTTTTCCATTTTAATTACCTTTCTCTCTTTGCGGTACTCTTACAGTATGATAACGCCAGTGTAGTGGGATTCCCCATTTTTGTCAAGGTCTGGAATACCATCTCCAGGGTTGTTTCATAAAGACTGTTTTTGAGAATAAACCATCTAATCTCAGCATTTGAGCGTAAGCATACGCAATCTTTATCAATTCCTGCATGAAGGAAGCTCTGATTAAATGGTCTTGGATGGCTGGGCGTTCCATATCGTTCCCTAACCCCAAAACAGCCGCCTGGGACGCTTGAAAGCCCAGGCGGCTTGTGCTATAATAAGGTCTGCTGAATAAGCCGCCATGCGGTTTATTTGCGTGGCAAAAAGGGGGGCTTTGTTTGAGAATTTCGACCAAAGGGCGCTACGCCCTTTCCATGATGGTGGACCTGGCCCAGCACCAGGAGGACGGCTACGTCTCTCTGCGGGACGTGGCGGAGCGGCAGGGCATCTCCAAAAAATATCTGGAACAGATCGTGCTGATCTTCAACCGGTCCGGGGTGCTGAAAACCAGCCGGGGGTTCCAGGGGGGCTACCGCCTGGCCCGCGCCCCGGAGGAGTACACCGTGGGGGAGATTCTCCGCATCACGGAAAACGGCCTCTCCCCGGTTCCCTGCGTGGACGAGAACGCGGAGGTCTGCGAGCGCAGCGCCGTCTGTCCCACGCTCCCCATCTGGCAGGGGCTGAACCGGGTCATCAACGATTATCTGGACGGCATTACCCTGCAAAACCTGCTGGAGCAGTACCAGGCCAGCGATGAAGCCGTTAGCCATTAGCTATTAGCTGTTAGTTAGGCGCTGCCAGCCAAAAGCGAGCAGCCAGGAGCCAAAACGAGCTGCTATCCGTTTGTAGTTGTTGGCTAAGAACTAATGGCTAAAAGCTAACAGCTCAGCGAAGCGCCTCCCAGTGCTGGCGGCTGTCGTACCCCTCAACCTTGAAGCTGGAGTTCAAAAAGTCGATGCGGGTGGGAACCACCTGAATAAGGTGCATGACGGTGGGCAGCCTTCGCAGCGCCTCCACGGGGATGCCCTTGTGCTGGGCCGCCTGTAGGTACTCCGGGGAGAACGGTTCCACCAACGCCGCAGTTCCTGTGATCTGCATCCCTTTCAGCTTGCCAAAGCCCTGGTACTTGTCGAAAACCGCAACGCAGACCGCCGGATTCGCCTCCAGTCCCACGAACTTCTGACCGCCCTCAGAGAACATCCACAGCGCCCCGTTGCGCCAGGCGTACTCGATGGGGGTGCAGCGGACAAAGCTTCCGCTGCCGGTGGCCAGGGCGCAGGTGTTGTTGTCCAGCAGATAGCCCTCGATGGCCGCCCACAGGCGGTCCGGGGGCATTTTTGCGGCGTTTGGCTCCTTGTCGGTCCAGTAGGCTGCCGCCGCCTGGTACTCCTCGTGGGTCATTCCGATTCCTCCTGTTCGGTGATATACCGCTCCACCGTCTCCATGACCCGGCGGAGGGTGGACAAATCGCTCAACACGTCCCCGGTCTCCAGAGAGTGGTCTGCGTCGGAGACCAGATAGAGGGGCAGGCCCCGCTTCTCACACTCCGCCTGAATCACCGCCGTATCCGCCCAGCTGTCGCTGGTACCGTGAAAGACGATGCCCGGCTGCTCCTGAAAGAGGAACGTTTCGGCCACCGGCGTAAAGTAGACGTTGCGGGTGCGCAGCTTGTATCGCTGGCCGCAGGCGCAGGCAATGGCCGTGCCGATGCTCTTGGAGAGGAACAAAATCTCATCGTATTGAGAGAAGTCCACTTCCCTCAGCCGCTCCTCCGTCTGAGCCAGGGCGGAGGCAAAACAGGCTTCCATCTTCTCCCGTGAGCCTTTGACGTTTGCGGGGAACCCGCCGTAAGGTACGTCCACCACCTGATAGCCCTTGCTCTGCGCGATTTTTTTGCTGTAGTAGAGCAGGGGCTTGTCCACATGATAGCCGATGCCGGGGAAAACAACAGCCAGCTTCATGTCGTCCCCTCCGGCAATAGATAGCGCAGCAGCGCCTCGCAGCCTTCCACGATGTCCGCATAGGTGGAGGTAAACTCGCCGGTGTACCAGGGGTCGTCGATGTCCCGGGGGTAGTCCGTGAAGTCCAGCAGGCGGCGGATTTTGCGGTCCGGGTCGCCGCCGAACTGCCGGAGCATATAGCGCAGGTTCACCTGTTCCATGCCAAGAATCCAGTCGAATTTGTCATAGTCTGACCGGGTGATTTGCCGCGCCCGTTTGCCGTCGCAGGAGATGCCGTGGCGGGCCAGCGCCCGCCGGGCCGGGGGATAGACCGGGTTGCCGATCTCCTCGCTGGAGTGGGCGGCGGACTCGATAAGGAACTGGTCCTGCAAGCCCCGCTTTCGCACCATGTCCTTGAGGATAAACTCCGCCATGGGGGAGCGGCAGATGTTGCCCCAGCAGACGAAGAGGATTTTGTACTTCGGTTGTTTTTTCATATGGTATACCTGTTTCCTTCCGGTGGTGTGGGTCTCTGCCCTCAGTATAACACAGGTTCGGCGGTTTGGGAACGGTTTAACCGTCAGGGAACCTCTGATTTAATCCCCCAGATATTACAAAGAGAAAAAGAAAGACAAACGTTCACCGACATTGAATACAGCATAAGAAAGAACAAAACGGGAAGAATTTCTGGGGATTATGGATGAGATTATCCCGTGGGATGAGTGGGGCAGCATCCTAGAGCCATATTAGCCCCAGCGGGTGCCTTTGTACATATCTGTGGTGTTGCCACGAGAGCAGTACTGCCAGCTGCGGTTGAGACGAATCAGTGATTTACAGTCCAAAAACATCTCATGCATATCCGTCACGTGGGAGGTATCCCAGCCGGACA
>JAJQBR010000011.1:0-21285 GCA_021203185.1 Clostridiales bacterium | reverse complement strand
CAGTCCAAAAACATCTCATGCATATCCGTCACGTGGGAGGTATCCCAGCCGGACAGGTTCAGCGTGGTCAGGGAGTGACAGTTTTGAAACATACAGTCCATACTCACCACGTTGGAGGTGTCGAAGCTGGACAGATCCAGCGTTGTCAGGGAATTGCAGCCCTCAAACATACCACACATATCCGTCACACTGGAGGTGTCCCAGCTCGACAAGTCCAGCGCTGTCAAGGAACCGCAGCTAGAAAACATCCTGGACATATACTCCACGTGGGAGGTGTCAAAACCGGTCAAATCCAACGCCGTCAGGGAGTGACAGCCATGGAACATACTGCCCATATTCTTCACGTAGGAGGTGTCGAAGTTCCTGTCGAACCAGATGGCGGTCACATTCTCATATCCATCAAACAAATTTGCGCAGGATACCCCGCCGGCCACGCCGCCGTCCCCGGCGATGTACAGCACATCCTCCTCTGTCCAGCACTCAACACTGTGGTTCTTTGCCTGGGAGAGATCCGCTGTACACCGGGGCGCATCATCTCGGGTGTTCAGAAAGCAAATTTCTTTGATCGCCGTCTTTTTCGTGATGCCATCCAGAGAAAGATCGCTGTCATGATTTCCCACGCAACTCAAAACGTTCCCATTTTTCCTGGCCGTGGGCTTTTTCTTCTGCGCCGGAGCCGGTTTCCTCTGGCCGTAGGCCACGGGGCTGTCGGCGTTCCCCGTCTGCCGCGCCTCCAGGAGCCGCTGTAATTTCGCCTCCATGCGCGCCGTCTCCTCTTTGTGCTTTTCCAGTTCCGCCAAAAGCCGCTGTATTTGGTCGGCCTCCCGCTCCGGCTTCCAGTTTTCCTGCCGAGTTACGGCGGCGTCCTGCTGGTTGGTTCTTTCGTTGTCGTTTGACATAATGGTAGCTCCTTTCTCATTTTCCCTATTATACCAACTTTTTCACAGGCTGGCAATCATCTCCTCCAGTTCCCCTTTGGAGAATCGGTACACCTGATTGCAGAAGCGGCACTTGATTTCCGCGCCGCCCTGCTCCTGGGCCATGCCGGTCAGTTCGTCCCGGCCCAGCGTCGCCAGCGCCCGGCCAAACCGCTCCCTGCTGCACGTACACCGGTAGCCCACGGGGACGGTCTCCAGCACCTCCACCTCGAACTCGCTCAAAGCCTCCATCACCAGTTCCAGCGGGGTCTCCCCCTCCTCGAAGTGGCGGGTCACATAGCCCAGCTTTTCAATGCCTCGCTCCACCTTGTCGATGGCCGCGTCGTCCGCGCCGGGCAGCAGTTGCACCAGAAAACCGCCCGCAGCGTAAACGCGCTGGTCGCGGGAATCCACCAGCACCCCCAGGGCGCAGGCGGTGGGGGTCTGCTCGCTGGCGGCGTAGTAGGCGGTGATGTCCTCGGCAATCTCCCCGCTGACCAGAGGGATGGAACCCACATACGGCTCCTTCATGCCCAGATCCTTGATGACGGTGAGACTGCCGTCGACACCCACGGCCCCGCCCACATCCAGCTTGCCGTTCTCTTTGGGGGGCAGGTACACCCGGGGGTCGCTGACGCAGCCCCGGACGTATCCGTCCGCCCCGGCGACGCAGGTGATCTGCCCGATGGGGCCGCCGCCGCGAATTTGGATAGTGACGGAGTTATCCGCCCCCTTCATCTGATTGCCCATCATGGACGCCGCCAGCAGCGTCCGCCCCAGCGCCGCCGTCGCCACAGAGGAGGTCCCGTGGATGCGCTGGGCCTGGGTCACCATCTCCCGCCCGGAGACGGCGGCGGCCATCACCGCCCCGTCGGTGGTAATAACCCGTACAAGTTCGTCTGCCATAGTGCTAGTTTCCTTTCCGGCGCCGTTTGGCGCGTTTTTTGAAATTTTACAGGTTTATTATACCATCCCAGGCAGGGTTTGTACACCGTCATTCTCATCACGCGAGGACAATAGAGCAAGAGTAAACTCACTTAAATCTGGATTGACAAAACATACAAAGATTGTTAGAATAATCACCATAGAAATACCTGAAACCGTATAACCTCGTGAAAGTAGGTGTTTAGATGACTCTAGCCGAAAATCAGTTGAACCGAATTATTGTAACCGGTTATAAATCAATCAAAGAGTGCGATGTTTCATTAAATAAAATAAATGTTTTAATTGGCAGTAATGGAGCAGGCAAATCAAATTTCATTTCTGTTTTTTCACTTTTACAGGATGTGTTGTCTAAGAATCTTCAGATTTCAGTTGCTCAAAGCGGAGTAAGTTCACTATTCTACGATGGCAGAAAAGCGACCGATGAAATTGCTTTTGAGTTTTTTTTCAGGAATCAGCAGAATTCTTACGGATTTGTGTTGATTCCTACTGATGACAACCGGTTAATCTTCAAAAAGGAGTATTTTGGTTACTACGGGTGGTGGGATACGCAAAGTGATATCCGTAAAAATCAGAAACGTGGTGAAGACGAAAACGAAGCTTCTCGAGGCGCTTCTGAATCAAAATGGGACGCAGGTGTGGGTAATAAAATGGATAACTTTGTAATCCCTATCCTTGCAAAGCACCAGTGGCAGGTTTATCATTTTCACGATACAAGCCGCAATGCGAAAGTGAAGCAGGAGCACAATCTTTCCAACAACAGAGTTCTCATGCACGATGCAGGAAATCTTGCAGCGTTCCTCTATCGACTAAAGCAAAATTACATTAAAAGCTACGAAGAAATTGTAAGAACGGTTCAGCTAATCGCCCCATATTTCTCGGACTTCGTCCTTGAGCCACAAGAGAGAAACAACGAGCAAATCGTTCTTAAATGGCAACAAAAAGGCTGTGAAGACGTTTTTAACGCTTCACAGCTGTCCGATGGTACGTTGCGTTTTATTTGCCTTGCTACGTTATTGTTACAGCCCAAAGAATTGCAACCAACAACAATCATTATTGATGAACCTGAACTTGGTATGCATCCATATGCGATTTCTATTTTCGCTGAAATGGTAAGACAGTTACCAGAAGAAAAACAGGTTATTATTTCTACACAATCCGTAGAGATGCTGAATGAATTTGACGTAGAACAGATTGTAGTTGTTAATCGGGGGGAGAGTGGATCCGAGTTCAAACGACTTAACGAAAAAGAATTGGACACTTGGTTGGAAGACTACTCCTTAGGCGATTTGTGGATGAAAAATATCTTGGGAGGTAGACTCTCAAAATGAAAATTGTATATATCTACTGTGAAGGATTCACGGAAGAATCTTTCATCAACGAAATCTTATATCCCTATTTTTTTCATATTGGTATTTGGGTTCGTCCTATCGTTTGTGAGACAAATCGGACTGCATCGAAAAAATATAAAGGTGGTGTAAGCAAGTTTAAAAAGATTAAACACGAACTTATAAAATTATGTAAGAGCCATAAAAATGCACTTATTACTACCATGTTTGATTACTATGCCATGCCAGAAGATACGCCGGGTATTAACGACCATTTGAATGAACCTGATATATTTAAGCGGGTTCGTCAAATTGAAGAAGACATAAACAAGGATTTGGGACTGCAAAATTGCAAATTTCACTTTATGTTGCATGAATTCGAGGGGATTCTGTTTTCATGCCCTAATGCGTTCAGAATAATTGCTGGTGAAGATGTTGTAGAGAAGATTCAACAAATATGCGACAGTTTCCCCACGCCAGAGCATATTAATAATTCTCCAGACACGGCGCCGTCAAAAAGATTAGAAAAGTATATGCCGAATTACGCGAAAATCAAAAATGGTACATTACTGTCTAAAGAGATGGGACTGGATGTGATTATGGAAAAATGTCCCCATTTCAGGCAGTGGGTCTTAGATATTGCAAGCCTTTCGGAATCAAACTCTTAAGTTTAAGAGCAATCCTTACAAGCTGAGAATAATTAGAAAACCAGAGAAGGAACCGCCCGTTATGCAAAACGTCAAGCTCATCGCCCACACCCCCGACCCGGAGCGGGTCGTGGCCGCCGCCGCCCGGCTGTGCTACTCCGCCGTGGGGGTGGATGCCCTGTTGGAAGCTCAAACCCCGGAGAAAAACGCCAAATTTGTCAAAATGCTGGCCTCCATGGGCCACGAAAGCCCCATTGAACACGTCTCCTTCACCTTCGCCGTGGAGGGGGTCTCCCGGAGCCTGCTGGCCCAAATCACCCGCCACCGCATCGCCTCCTTTTCCGTCCAGAGCCAGCGGTATGTCCGCCTGGACGACTTTCAGTTCGTCGTCCCGCCGGAGATCGAGGCCGACCCGTCCTCCAAAGCGCTGTTCCTGGAGGCCATGAAACAGCAGGGGGAGGAATATCTGGCACTGGCTGCCAGCCTCCAGGCCCGCCACAAGGCGGAGTTACTGGCCCAGGGCCTGGACGAAAAAGCCGCCGACCAGAAGGCGGAAAAAATGGCCAACGAGGATGCCCGTTTCGTGCTGCCCAACGCCTGCGAGACCAAGCTGGTGATGACCATGAACGCCCGGAGCCTGCTGAACTTTTTCAAGCTGCGCTGCTGCAACCGCGCCCAGTGGGAAATTCGCGCCCTGGCGGAGAAGATGTTTCAACTGGTTTACCCGGTGGCCCCGGCCATTTTCGCCGCCGCCGGGCCAAGCTGCGTGGCCTGCGGCCACTGCACCGAGGGAAGAATGTCCTGCGGCAAACAAAAGGAGGTCCAGGCGAAATATGCCGCCTGGAAGGAGAATCTGTGAAGCTCTATGTGACCCGCCACGGCGAGACCGCCTGGAACCGGCGGGACGTGGTCTGTGGGCGCACCGACCTGCCTCTGACCGAATTGGGACTGGCCCAGGCGGAGGAGCTGGCGGAGCGGGCGGCGCAAACCGACATCGACCTGATTTTGACCTCGCCGCTGCTGCGAGCCAGACAGACCGCTCAGGCCGTGGCCCGGCGCATCGGCGCGGAGGTGATTGTGGAGCCGCTGCTCATCGAGCAGGACTTCGGCGCGTTTGAGGAAGTGAACCGCTTCGACCCGGACTATCTGGCCTACCGGAAGGACTTCTTCCGCCGGTTCCCCGGCGGGGGCGAGTCGGTGGCTATGGCCGCCAGCCGGGGCTATGCGCTGCTCCGCGCCCTGCCGGAGCGGTATCCGGGCCGTACCCCGCTGCTGGTCAGCCACGGGGCCTTCTGCCGCGCTCTGCACACCTGGTTTGCCGACACCCCCAACGAGGCGTTTTTCCGGGTTCGGCTGGAGAATTGCCAGCTGATGGAATATGAGCTTTCGTGACGGGCAGAAAACAAACATAAAGGCAGAACGCACAGAGATAAAACGTATTAACGCTCAGATAAAGCGGACTTATCCGCCTCATCTGAGCGTTATTTTATGCTTGTTTACAACATATACTGGCTGTTCATCACGTCGATGAGGTCGTCATAGGAGAGGGGGATCTCCACGATGCCGCCCGCATAGGGCTGCATGACGTACTCGCCGGACAGGAAGGTGACGCCGTCCTGGGTCAGGTAGTAGGTGGGTTCCAAATTTCCCTCCGGGGCCTCCACCGTGCCGTTCTCGCCGTACACATCAGGGTAGAGCCGGGCATAAATCTCCGCGTAGGTCTCGGTGCCGTCGCAGACCACGAAGGAGATGGAATCGGCGTAGTTGTCGAAGAAGGTTGTCTCTTCCTCCTGCATCTCAGCGGCCTTTGCCAGCACCAGTTCCTCCGCAGCGGAGCGGAAGTTTTCGCCCAACATCTCAAAGGTCAGCCTCTCGCCGGTTTGCGCGTCATAGTTCCGGCAATAGCGGTTGTCCCAGCCGTGCGCGCCGCCGGAGTAACCCACCTCGTCAATGACCAAGCTGATGACCGCGTCGTCCACCCGGGCCAGGGTGATGGTCAGCACGTCCGAAAAACCGGGAAATTCGTTGTCCGTTCCCTCGTAATAAGTCTGGTAGGTTTCCTGCGCCAGCGGCTCCAGTTCCTCCTGCACATAGGTCACGAAGGTCTCCACCACCGCATCCAGATCCTCCTGCACCGCCGCCTGTGCCGCAGCATCGGCCAGTGTCACGGTGGGGATCTGGTAGGAATAGGTCATGATCATCGTCCCGCCGTCAGCGGTCGCAGTTTCTCCCTCCACTGTCTCCAAACTGATGCTGGCAATCGCCGCGCCTTCGCCGGAGGCGGCGGTGGTGGAGCTGTCCGCTTCGGCTTCCGAGGTTTCAGCGGGTTCTTCCGTGAGTTCCGCCTCGGCAGAGGCGCTGGCGTCCGGGGCGGCGCTGCCACTCTCGTCCTCGCTCTGGGTGGTTTGGGTGCCGCCGCAGGCGGTCAGGGCCAGGCACAGCGCCAGGCACAGAGCCAGCAACGATGTTTTTTGTTTCATGGGATATCCCCTCCTTCTTGTTTGAAACGATTGTACCACACCATCTTGAATCATACAACTACAAAAATGGTAAAAAAGAATGACAAATGGTTACAGGCCGGGAGGGGGGATGCCGCAGCGTCCCCTGTTGGATTGGATATTTCTGGCTCCCCTCGAAGCGCTGCTATTTCATAATAGACCACCCCTCTTGCCTCCGCCGTCAAGCGGCACTTCCGCTGCGCTCCCTGCCCTGAAAGGGGAGGAGGGCCGCCGCACTTGGGCGGTGGCGGAGGGGTTTCCGCTGCAATGATTAACCCGGCTGATTCAAAAGAATAGCCAGAAATCATCATAATTGCACATTGCACATTGCACATTGCTAATTGCTAATTGCTAATTGAAGCGGCGGCCTGCGCCACATGACTCACCAGCACGGATGTGGTCACAGCCCCCACCCCGCCGGGCACCGGCGTGATGGCCTCCACCACCGGCTCGGCCTGCTCGAAGCACACGTCGCCCCGGAGTTTGCCGTTCTCGTCCACGTGGATGCCCACGTCCACCACCACCTGGCCGGGCCGCAGGCAGTCCCCGCCGATGGTGTCCATTTTGCCCATCGCCACCACGACGACATCCGCCTCCTGGCAGATTTTTGGCAAATTCCGGGTGCGGGAGTTGCACATGGTCACGGTGGCGTTGCGCCTGTCCAGCAGCATCGCCACCGGCTTGCCCACCACCAGGCTCCGGCCCACCACCGTCACCCGTTTGCCGGAGAGATCCACCCCGTAAAAGTCCAAAATCTCCGCGCAGGCCTGGGCGGTGCAGGGAGGGAAGCCCACGTTTGTATTGGTGAACACCCCCGCCAGAGACAGGTCGGTGACGCCGTCCACGTCCTTCTCCGGGGCCAGGGCGGCGCGCACCTGCCGGTCGTCCATCTGGGGTGGCAGGGGCCGGAACAGCAGACAGCCGTGGATGGCTTTGTCCTGGTTGATTTGGTCGATCACGTCCAGCAGCTTCTGCTGGGTGGCTTGTGCGTCCAGCACAAACCGCTTCACGCCCACGCCCAGGGCCTGACAGCGCTTTGTCACCCCTCGCTCGTAGGAGAGGTCGTCCTCCCGCGCCCCCACCCGGACCACGGCCAGCGTTGGGACGATGCCCTTCGCGTTTAGTTCCTTGCATAGCGCCTGGGTGCGTTCGTTCAGCGCCGCCGCCACGGGCGCGCCCTTCAAAATGGTTGCCATATGCGTTTTTCCCTTCTGTTTTAATTTGACGTGTCAACAAAATGTAATATAAACGTGATTTTATACGGTGCGTTTCAAAAAAATACCCCGCGGGTCACTCCGCCGCCTTCTGGAAGTGCTGGTAATCCTTGACGGAGTTCCAACTGCCGCCCCAAGTGAAGCCGTGCTGGGTGAACAGCTGATAACACAGGTCGCTCTCGTCGATTTTATAATCGAAGTCCATGGTGCGGTCGATGTAATCCCCGGCGTTGGTGGGTTCGTAGCCGGAGGAGGTGATGTAGGGGTTGTAGAGGGGGTTCACATCGATAGCCAGGCCATAGGCGTGTTGGGACAGGTGGTCGGTGCCGGAGACGGCCCGGAAGTTGAAGCAGGAGGTGTTGTTGTCCTCCATGGAAAGTTCGTCGTCCCCGCCGTACTCGTCGATGAGCAGCATCTTCTCGATGGGGTAGGAGGCTTCGTAAAGACCCTGGAAAATCTCCACAATGTCCTCCGCGATGGCCCGGTTGACCACCAACTCGCCAATGTGGGTCTCCCCGTCGAAGCCGGTGTGCAGCACCCGGACATACCGCAGGTCAGACCGGGCTGTGGTGCAGTCCGCCCCGAAGGACACGCCCTCCATCCGGGCGAACACCAGGTCGGAAATTTCCTCGTAGAAAAACAGCTCGCTTGTGTCCACCTCGTCCAGCTGCGCCGCCGTCAAACTTGTCCCCGCGTCCATGACGTACACATCAGCGGCAGTCAGGGCGGGTTCTTCCTCCACGGGCTGGCTGGAAACGGAGGCGTCGCTTTCCTCCGGGCCGGAGTCCGCGCTGGAGACGGCGGCGGAGCTTTCCGCAGAGCCTGCTTCCTCTGCCGCGTGGCCGCCGCAGGCAGTCAGGGCCAGCAGCAGGGCCAGCAAGAGAGCCAGAATGGCAGTGTGTTTCATTGAAAAAGCTCCTTTCCCGGAGAGAATGGTCGAATCATCGAAACACAGAATACCACCAAAGGGAGGAAACGTCAATCCTCTGTGCGGCGCGGGAAAATCGTTGACTTTTTGTCCCCGGTTCACTACAATAAAATCTGATAACCAGACCAGTTTACACAAAGCAGGTGTTTTTATGTTCGCATATCTGGATTCCGCCGCCACAACTCCCGTATTGAAGGAGGCCGTAGAGGCCGCCTGTAACGTTATGCTGGAGGGCTACGGCAACCCGTCCTCCCAGTACCCCATCGCCGCCGCCGCCAACCGGCGGCTGGCCCAGAACCGGGCCGCAGTCGCCCAGGCGCTGGGCTGTCAGCCCAACGAGCTGTTCTTCACCTCCTGCGGGACGGAGAGCGACAACTGGGCCATCCGGGCGGGGGTGGCCCGGAACCGCCGCAAAGGGAAGCACATCATCACCACCGCCATTGAACACGCCGCCGTGCTGGAAACCTGCAAGCAGTTGGAGCGGGAGGGGTACGAGGTCACTTACCTGTCTCCCAACGCCAACGGCTCCATCGACCTGGCGGACCTGTCCGCCGCCCTGCGGTCCGACACCGCGCTGGTGTCCATGATGCTGGTGAACAACGAATTGGGGACGGTGCTGCCGGTGAAAGCCGCCTGTGTGCTGGTCAAAAATCGGGACCGGAACATCCTGTTCCATACCGACGCGGTGCAGGGGTTCCTGAAGGTGCCTTTCACGCCCAAAGGGTTGGGGGTAGACCTGCTCTCCGTCAGCGGCCACAAGGTTCACGCCCCCAAAGGGGTGGGGGCGCTGTACATCCGGGCGGGGCTGAACCTGCCGCCCTGCCTGACCGGCGGCGGACAGGAGCGGGGCCTGCGCTCCGGCACTGAGGCCACCGCCCAGATCGCCGCTTTCGCTGCGGCGGCGGGTATTTGCAAAGCCTCCTTCAACGCGGACCGCACTCACATGGCCCACCTGAAAGCCTACGCCCTGTCTCAGCTGGCGGAGAAAGCGCCGGAGGTGCAGGCCATCGGCCAGGGGGAGGCCCCCCACATTCTGGCCCTGACCCTGCCGGGGTACAAGGCGGAGGTGCTGGTGCGGGTGCTGGGGGACAACGGGGTGTGCATCTCCGCTGGTTCCGCCTGTCACCGGGGCAAGCCCAGCCACGTCTACGCCGCCATGGGCCTGACCAGGCCCCAGCGGGACGGGGCCTTTCGGGTGTCCTTTGACCGGGCCACCACCCAGGCAGAGGTGGATTATTTCATCGAGGAACTGGTCAGGGCGAAAAGTACACTGTTCCCATCCATGTCGTAAATGAGCTGGTAGCTATTAGCTTTTAGCTCTTAGCCTGATGGTTCTTTGTTTTTTAGCTGTGCGTTTTGGGTTGGCAGTGCCTGACTACAGGGAGAAGCGCAGCTTCGGAAGTGCCGCTTGACGGCAACAGCTAACGGCTAATGGCTAACAGCTATTCTTTCACGATGTCCGCGAACTGCCCACCCACCGCCTGACACAGGGCGTTTGGCTCCACCAGCACCTGTACGCCGATCTTCCCGGCGGAGACGGCGATGGAGTCGTATAAAATCGCCGTCTCATGGAAGGTGGTGAAAAAGGGCTTCTTCATCCCCACCGGGGAGCAGCCGCCCCGGACGTAGCCGGTCAGGGGCAGCAGCTGGGCCAGGGGCAGCATGGCGATGTTCTTCTCCCCCACAGCGCGGGCGGCTTTTTTCAGATCCAGTTCCTCCGCCACCGGCAGGTCGAACACGTAATAAGTCCCGCTGGCCCCGCGAGTCACCAGCGTCTTGAACACCGTCTCCGGGTCCTGGCCCAGCGACTGGGCCACGGTGATGCCGTCCACG
Source organism: Clostridiales bacterium (assembly GCA_021203185.1). Lineage (GTDB taxonomy): Bacteria > Bacillota > Clostridia > Oscillospirales > Oscillospiraceae > Onthomonas. Next base: position 10,978 of record JAJQBR010000011.1, on the reverse strand, counting down.
GCCACGCCCTCCTTGTGGGGGTAGGTTTTGGCGGCGTAGGGGATGCCCTGCTGCTCCAAAATCCGCATGACGTTGGTTTTTTCGCCCTGTTCCTTGGCTTTTTTCTTCATATGGTTATCCTTTCCGGCGGCGCAACCGCCGAGCAAACGCGCTCTCCAGGCAGAAGATTCCCTGTCCCGGAAAAGCGCGTTTTTGCGTCTTGGTTCTGCTTTAAAATCCACATTGTCAGTGATTCTGTGGAAACCCTGTGCTGTGTTGGGTGAAAATGCTGACGAAACAGCAAGCACTATCCCAGCTAATGGCTAACAGCTAACAGCTAATAGCTCAACTGCACATTGCTAATTGCTAATTGTTACTTGTCCGCCCTCGCCGTTGACGCAGACAAAGCACAGCCGCCGGTCCTCCGGGGTAGGATCCCGCCGCTCCAGACCGCCGAACACCTGCACCTGGGCAAAGCCCGCCGCTTGCAGCAGTTTTTCCAGCTCAGAGACCTCCCAGGCCCGCTCACAATGCTCCTCCTGCTCCCGCTGCCAGAGGCTGCCCTCCCGCTCAAATAGATCCATGCCGTAGGTCAGCACCCGGTTGTCCTTATCGTAGCCGGCCCGCCAGAGGCAGAACACGTCCTCTGTCTCGTCCACGAACAATTGGCCGTCCAGGTCTTTCAGCGATTGGGGAGCGATGATGTCAAAGAGGAAGTACCCGCCGGGCATCAAAAAGGTGTGAACCCGGCGGAAGGCTTCCGCCAGCGTCTCCCGGTCGGTGATATAATTGATGCTGTCCAGACTGGAGACGCAGGCGTCTACAGTGCCGAACAGGTCCAGTTCGTCCATAGCCTGATTTAGGAAGATGGGGGCTTCCCCCTCCACCTCCTGGGCTTTTTCCAGCGCCTCGGCCAGCATCTCCGGGGACAGGTCTGCGCCGATCATGGTGTAACCCCGCTCCGCCAGCATACAGGTCAGCGTCCCTGTGCCGCAGGCCAGATCCAGCACCAAATGCACCGGCACCCGGCTCTCCCGGAACCAGCCCTGATACCACTCCAGCCAAGTGGCATAGTCTACGTCGGCGGTCAGCCCGTCGTAGTACCGGGCCAGGCCCTCGTAGGCGTTGCCGCTCACGGCTCGTCCTCTTGGGCCTCGCCGCCCTCCTGGGGCAGGATGCGGCGGAACACCTGCTGATAGCCGTCCACACCGTAGTGCAGCGCCCGGTTGACCCGGCTGATGGTGGCGCTGCTGGCCCCGGTCTCCTTGAGAATGTCGTTGTAGATCATGCCCTTTTGCAGCAGCACCGCCACATCGTAGCGCTGCTCCATCGCCCGCAGCTCGGAGACGGTACACAGATCCTGAAAGAACCGATAGCACTCGTCCTCGTCCTTCAGCTGCAAAATCGCCTGGTAAAGCCCCATGCTGGCCTTTTTGCCGTTTACCCTTGCCATGTCAATGCCGTTCCTTTCTTTGCGCCTCAGAGGGCGGCACTATAGGTTTGTTAGTTCTCATTTTAGCATTGTAAATTGTGAAAGTAAACAGCAAAATCACATTTTCCCTGGTTGGGGCTGATAAGGCGATTCCCTCCAAACCGGCGATTGACAGGTAACGCGAATTGCGTTACAATAGCGGTAAGGAGTTGATACCATGGAAAAGACAGCAACCTTGAATCTCCGCGTGAATCCCACCGTGAAGCAGCAGGCGGAGGATGTTCTCAAGCAACTGGGCATCCCCATGGCGACTGCGGTGGATATGTTTCTCCGCCAGGTGTCCCTGACCGGCGGCATCCCCTTTGCGGTGACGCTGCCCAAAGCGCCCGCATCTGTCAACGCTGACCAGATGTCTGTGGAGGAACTTCGCGGCGCGTTGCAGGCAGGCGTTGAGGATATGGAAAACGGCAGCACCCAGGACGCCGCTGCCGCCTTTGCACACTTCCGGGAAGGCCACAAATGAAGCAGTATCAGGTAGAAATCACCACTCAGGCATTGGGCGACATGGAAGCGATTTACAATCACATTACCACCGTATTCCATGCGCCGGATACAGCCATAAAGCAGTATGACCGCATCGCCGGAGAAATCGAATCCCTGGAGGTTCTGCCGGAGCGCTGCCGCCTGCTGGAATCTCAGCCAGAGCGGGAGCAGGGCATCCGTCAGCTGCTGATCGACAACTATTCTGCGTTTTATGTGGTAAACGAAGGCAAAGTGACGGTTTTGCGTGTGCTTTACAGCGCGTCCGACATTGCCGCCAGACTGCGGGAATCGGACAGCCCCTGGTAACAAACAGTCAGCCCCCGCATAGAATAGGAAAAACGCCTTTTTGAAAGGGGCTGACGCCGTTGCAATTGCCATTGCTGATTGAGGACCGCATTTGGGAGAAAGTTCTGCTGAGCGAAGGGGAGCCGGTGGCGCTGTGCCGCTGCGTGCTGCCGGAGGTATCCCGACTGGAGGGCCGGGTGCAGACGAGGATGAACCGGCTGTACCGTCACGGGGAGGAACGCTTTCAGCGCTGGTGCCGAACGGCCCTGCTGCGCCGGGCCGGAGCGTTGCGCCGGGAGGCGCGAGCCAGGTCTCACCCCTTCGACCCCTGGGAGGTGTCGCTGACCTACGCCGCCGAGGAGACGGAGGGGGAAACGCTGGAGGTTATTCTGCTTTACCGGCGGGAACAGGGAGGCCGGGTCCTGTTCTCTGACCGGCGAACCGTTCATTGGAATTTGAAAAACGGATACCCGACCTAAAGAAAGTGTAGGAAAACCCTATCATATTTCACAAATGTTTTGCAAAAGAGAGTTGCAAATTCGGGCAGATATGCTATAATAAGAATTAGATAACCCTGAGAATATCGGCATACACCCCTGTGGCCGCGCCCTGCGGCAGTTTACGATTGGAGGTTCCTCTTATGAAGCATATTATTACCATTGGCAGACAGTTCGGCAGCGGCGGCCACGAAATCGGCGAAAAGCTGGCCGAAAAGCTGGGCGTCAACTTCTACGACAAGGACATTTTGCAGTCCGTGGCCCGGAACACGGGGGTCTGCGAGGCCATCCTGTCCGAGAGCGATGAGAGCGCGTCCAACAGCCTGCTCTACTCCCTGGTGATGAACACCCGCACCGAACCCTTCGAGGAGAAGATGGCCAAGTACGAGGTCCGCTACCTCCGCCAGCAGGTGGAGAAGGGGTCCTGCGTCATCATTGGTCGCCGGGCCAACTACCTCTTCCGGGACGACCCGGCGCTGCTGAGCGTGTTTATCACCGCCCCCATTGAGAATCGCATCGACCGCATCATGGAGCGCTATGGGCTGGACGCCAAGGCCGCCCAAAAGCTCATCTCCTCCACCGACAAGAAGCGCGCCAGCTACTACTATTACCGGACGGATCAGCGGTGGACCGACCTGAATCAGTATCAGTTCATTCTGGACAGCTCCGTCTTTGGCATCGATGGCACCGTGGAAATGCTGACCAAGATGGTCGCCCAGCGGGAAAAGCTGTGAGCAGCGTCCTCCAATTTGTCAAGCAAGTGCAAAACAACCGCCGCCTCCCAAAATCGGGGGCGGCGGTCGTTTTTAATTTGCAATCAGCAATTAGCAATGTGCAATGGCTCGGCTTTCAGCGGTAATTCTCTTGGGGAAACGCCGCTGGGCAACCAACCACCCCTCTTGCCTCCCCTGAAAGGGCAGGGAGGGGCAAAGCCCCGGAAGTGCCGCTTGACGGCAGAGGAGGGCCGCCGCCTTCAGGCGGTGGCGGAGGGGTTTCTAGCACACGACTGAGCAAAAGGGATAACCATAATTGCAAATTGTTCAGTCGTGGTCCAGCAGCTCGGTATAGAGCTGGGCGTAGTCGGTGCGCTTTTCCTTCATGGCGGCGATGGCGGCGGCGGGGTGCTGGTTCAGCTTGCCGGTTAGCAGATAGGGGATGTCGTAGCCCCAGACCAGGCCGGACTCCCGCAGGGCCAGCATTTCGTTTTGCAGGAACCGGAACACCGGATAGACGTTGTACTGGGGGTTTTTCAGGAAGCTCAGCAGCAGCTCCATGGAGCAGTTGCCGCAGCCCCGGCCCATGCCGTTCATGGTGGCGTCCAGGTAGCTGACGCCGTTGGCCAGGGCCTCGATGGTGTTGGCGAAGGCCAGCTGCTGATTGTTGTGGGCGTGGATGCCGATGAACTTGCCGTACTTTTCGCCAAACTCCACATACTGCTCCGCCAGGGCGCGGATCTGCTCCGGGTAGAGGCTGCCGTAGCTGTCCACCAGGTAGACGCCGTCCACATGGCTCTGGCCCAGCATCTCTAGCGCCTGCTCCAGGTCGGACTCCCGCACCTTGGAGATGGCCATGATGTTGCAGGTGACCTCGTAGCCCTTGGCCTTGGCGTCCTCGATCATCTCGATGGCGGAGGGCATCTGGTGGATATAAGTGGCCACTCGCACCAGGTCGATGACGCTCTCAAATTTGGGGATGATGTCGGTCTTGTAGTCGCAGCGACCCACGTCCGCCATGACCGCGATTTTCATGTCGGAGTTGTTCTCTCCCACGATGCCCCGGATGCTCTCCTCGTCGCAGAACTTCCACTTGCCGAACTTGTTCACGTCGAACAGCTCTTTAGAGGCTTTGTAGCCGAACTCCATGTAGTCCACGCCCGCCGCCACGTTGGTCCGGTACAGGGCGTTGACAAACTCATCGGTAAACTTGAAGTCGTTGACCAGGCCGCCGTCCCGCAGGGTGGCGTCCACCACCCGCACGTCCCGGCGGACGGTCATCAGATTGCCCTTTTGCGCCATGTTCTCATTCCCTCTATCAAACGGCAAAACCGTTTGCTTTTTTTGAATTAATCCGCCCCGATTCGAGGCGAACTGCTCCTAGTGTACCACAAAACCCCATGATGTCAAGCGATTTGTGGACAAACGTTCGCAGACGACGGCGGAAAGAATTTTTCCCGGTTCCTTGACAATCCCCTCGCTCAGTGCTATATTTGTAACCAATCAGGCAATGACGAGGACAAAAACCGGACACGGCGCGTCCCAGAGAGAGCGGCACCCGCTGCAAGCCGCTCACCCGCCCCCGGCGAAAACCACCTCCGAGTCTCCGGCGAACGGCCCTGCGCCCATTAAACCGGACGGGTTCGCCCGTTACAGCGGACACGAGCGGCCGCAATGCGGCAAGCAGGGTGGAACCGTGGAATAACCCAAAACGTAAGTTATCCCACCCCTGAATCACAATCAGGGGTGGGATTTTTGTTTGAAGCACCGCCCCAACATCGAGGAGGAATCTGTTATGAGCAACGAATTTACCTTTGAAAACGAGCAGTACCGCAAAACCTACTGGCACACCTGCTCCCACATTATGGCCCAGGCCATCAAGCGGCTCCACCCGGAGGTGAAGCTGGCTATCGGCCCCGCCATTGACGAGGGCTGGTACTACGACATCGACGCCCCCTTCAACTTCACCCCCGAAATGCTCACCGAAATCGAGGGCGAAATGCGCAAAATCTGCAAGGAGAAGCTGAAGCTGGAGCGATTCGAGCTGCCCCGGGCGGAGGCGCTGGCGCTGATGGCCGATGAGCCTTATAAAATCGAACTTATCAACGACCTGCCGGAGGACGCGGTCATTTCCTTCTACAAACAGGGCGAGTTCACCGACCTGTGCGCCGGTCCCCACCTGGACTCCACCGGACGGGTGAAGGGCAACGCCATCAAGCTGACCGCCTGCAACTCCGCCTACTGGCGGGGGGACTCCAACCGCCAGGTACTTCAGCGCATTTACGGCGTAGCCTACCCCAAAAAGGCGGAGTTGGACGCCTATTTGCAGCGCATCGAGGAGGCCAAAAAGCGCGACCACCGGAAGCTGGGCAAGGAGCTGGGTCTCTATATGCTGATGGACGAAGGCCCCGGCTTCCCCTTCTTCCTGCCCAAGGGCATGGTACTGCGCAACACCCTCATCGACTACTGGCGGGAAGTCCACAAGCGCTACGGCTATGTGGAGATCTCCACCCCCATGATTTTGAACCGCAGCCTGTGGGAGCGCTCCGGCCACTGGGATCACTATAAGGAAAATATGTACACCACCGTCATCGACGGGGAGGACTACGCCATCAAGCCCATGAACTGCCCCGGCGGGATGCTGGTCTATAAGTCCGAGCCGCACTCTTACCGGGATCTGCCCCTGCGGGTGGGTGAGCTGGGCCTTGTCCACCGCCACGAGCTGTCCGGCGCGCTCCACGGCCTGTTCCGGGTGCGCTGCTTCACCCAGGACGACGCCCACATCTTCATGACCTGGGACCAGATGAAGGACGAAATCAAGAACGTGGTCAAGCTGTTCGACGAGGTGTATTCCGTCTTTGGCCTGACCTATCAGATCGAAGTCTCCACCATGCCAGAGGACCACATGGGCGACGAGAAGGACTGGGACTTCGCCACCGAGACCCTGAAACAGGCCGTCACCGAGATGGGCAAGGAGTTTTCCATCAACGAGGGCGACGGCGCGTTCTACGGCCCCAAGCTGGACTTCCACCTGGCCGACTGTCTGGGCCGTACCTGGCAGTGCGGCACCATTCAGCTGGATATGCAGCTGCCGGAGCGCTTCGAGCTGGAGTACACCGGACCGGACGGCGAAAAGCACCGCCCCGTCATGATCCACCGTGTGGTGCTGGGGTCCATCGAGCGGTTCATCGGCATCATCACCGAGCAGTTCGCCGGAGCTTTCCCCACCTGGCTGTCCCCGGTGCAGGTGAAGGTGCTGCCCGTCACCGACCGGGCCTCCGACTACGCCGACCAGGTGGCCGCAAAGCTGGACAAGAGCGGCTACCGGGTGGAGGTTGACCACCGCTCCGAGAAGCTGGGTTACAAGATTCGCCAGGCCCGGAACGAGCGGGTACCCTATATGCTCATCGTGGGCGACAAGGATGTGGAGAACCAGACCGTCTCCCCCCGGCACCGCACCGACGGCGATCTGGGCGCCATGAGCTACGAGGCGTTCGAGGCCATTTTGAAGGAAGTCGTGGACAGCAAAGCGATGAAATGATGAGCCGTTAGCTATTAGCTATTAGCCTGGATAGTGCCTGCTGTTTCGTCAGCACTTTTGCCCAGCATAGTACAAGTTTTTCACGAAGAACCGCCATTTTGCAACTGACCACCCCTCTCGCCTCCGCCGTCAAGCGGCACTTCCGCTTCGCTCCCTGCCCTGAAAGGGGAGGTGGCGCGGCGCAAGCCGCGACGGAGGGGTTTCCACCCAACGTCTGTGCAAAAAGACGAACACGGATAATCAGCGATTAGCAGTTTGCGCTGATAAGCGGAACAAGCGTGAAAATCACGCATCATTGCACATTGCTAATTGCTCATTGCACATTCCCCATCCGGGGCATGGAGGTTATCAAACAATGAAGCTAGGAATCGTGGGTCTGCCCAACGTGGGCAAAAGCACCCTGTTTAACGCCATCACCAACGCAGGCGCGGAGTGCGCCAACTACCCCTTCTGTACCATCGAACCCAACGTGGGGACGGTGGCTGTCCCTGACGCCCGGCTGGACTGGCTCTCTGCCCTGTACCATCCCAAAAAGACCACCCCCGCCGTTATTGAGTTCGTGGACATCGCCGGACTGGTCAAGGGGGCCAGCCACGGTGAGGGCCTGGGCAACAAGTTCCTCTCCAACATCCGGGGGACCGACGCCATCGTCCATGTGGTGCGTTGCTTTGACGACGACAACGTGATTCATGTGGAGGGCAATACCGACCCCATCCGGGACATCGGCATCATCGACCTGGAGCTGATTATGGCCGACCTGGAGATGGTGGACCGCCGCATCGACAAGGCCAAAAAAGCCGCCAAGGGGGACAAAAAGTTCCTCCATGAGGCGGAGGTGTTCAGCGGCCTCCGGGACTGGCTCAACGACGGCAACTCCGTCCGCTCCTACGAGTGCGACAAGGAGGATCAGGCGCTCATCGCCACCAGCGACCTGCTGAGCCTGAAGCCCATCATCTACGCCGCCAACCTGGACGAGGACGCCTTCTCCGGCGACTGGGCCGCCAACCCCTACTATCAGCAGGTCAAGGGTCTGGCGGATAAGGAGGGCGCGCAGGTCATTCCCGTCTGCGCCCAGCTGGAGGAGGAACTGTCCCAGATGGACCCGGAGGAACAAGCCATGTTCATGGAGGAGCTGGGCATTGCAGAATCCGGTCTGAACCGGCTCATCAAGGCCAGCTACACCCTGCTGGGACTGATTTCCTTCCTGACCTCCGGCGAGGACGAGTGCCGGGCCTGGACCATCACCAAAGGCACCAAAGCGCCCCAGGCCGCCGGGAAAATTCACAGCGACTTTGAGCGGGGCTTCATCCGGGCGGAGGTCATCGCCTACGACGACATGGTGGCCTGCGGCTCGGAGAAGGTGGCGCGGGAAAAGGGCCTCATGCGCTCCGAGGGTAAGGAGTACGTGGTGGCCGACGGAGATATCATTCTGTTCCGGTTTAACGTGTAAAGCAAAGTTTTTCGTGACGCATCAATCAGTTTTTGTAAAGTTCAAAAGGAAATACCCAATTTTACAAAAATAAGGATTGAAACTCCGGCGAAAATTAGGTATAATGACAATGTATGATAGTGAGTGCAGGGTTCTGTGCTTTCGTGGTTCTATTCTAAGGAGGAAAATCGACACATGGCTATTTCACTGAATATCAACAACGCCGGTCTGCGTACCCACGAGCTGGAGCAGACCAAATTCCTGGTGGACGCGTCCTACCAGCACCTGATGAGCAGAGAGGGCGCAGGCAACGATTTCCTGGGCTGGCTGAATTTGCCCTTCGAGTACGACAAGGAGGAGTTCGCCCGCATTAAAGCCGCCGCCAAGAAGATTCAGGCTCAGTCCGAAGTGCTGATTGCCATTGGCATCGGCGGCTCCTATCTGGGCGCACGGGCCGGTCTGGAGTTCTCCAAAGGCCCCTTCTATAACCAGCTGGCCGGCAAAGGCGAGGGCGTTGAGGTCTATTTCGCGGGCAACAACATCAGCTCCGCCTATGTCAGCTACCTGATGGAGATCATCGGTGACCGGGATTTCTCCGTCAACGTCATCTCCAAGTCCGGCACCACCACCGAGCCTGCCGTGGCCTTCCGCATCTTCAAGGCCAAGCTGGAGGAAAAGTACGGCAAGGAAGGCGCGAAGGACCGCATTTACGCCACCACCGACGCCAAAAAGGGCGCGCTCCGGGGCCTGGCCGTGGCCGAGGGCTACGAGACTTTCGTAGTGCCTGACGCCACCGGCGGACGCTTCTCCTGCCTGACCGCAGTGGGTCTGCTGCCCATGGCCGCCGGCGGCATGGACATCGACGCCGTCATGAAGGGCTGCGAGGACGCCTGCGTCAAGTACAACAACCCCGACCTGTACACCAACGACGCCATGAAATACGCCGCCACCCGATTCATCATGCTGATGAAGGGCAAGAGCGTGGAGATCCTCTCCAACTACGAGCCTGCCCTGACCCAGTTCGGCGAGTGGTACAAGCAGCTGATGGCCGAGTCCGAGGGCAAGGACGGCAAGGGCCTGTTCCCCGTCTCCGCCAACTTCTCCACCGACCTGCACTCCATCGGACAGTTCATCCAGGACGGCTCCCGCACCATGTTCGAGACGGTGCTGTGGGTGCAGAAATCCGCCTGTGACATCGCCGTGCCCGACGACCCCGCCAACGTGGACGGCCTGAACTTCGCCTCCGGCAAGACCATGCAGTATATGAACGAGAAGGCCATGAACGGCACCATGCTGGCCCATGTGGACGGCGGCGTTCCCAACATCATCATCACCCTGGACGAGCTGAACGACCACAACTTTGGCGAACTGGTGTACTTCTTCTGGAAGTCCCTGGGCATTTCCGCCTATATGCTGGGGGTCAACCCGTTCAATCAGCCCGGCGTCGAGGACTACAAGAAGAATATGTTTGCGTTGCTGGGTAAGCCTGGTTACGAGGATATGAAGGCTGATTTGGAGGCGCGCCTCGCCGCCGTGCTGTAAGGTATTCGCCTTCGGCGAATAATAATCCCCCTCGCCCTAAAACGCGCCACTGGCGCGTTTTGGCCCAAGGGCCGCGGGCTCACAGCCCGGCGTCGAGGACTACAAGAAGAATATGTTTGCGTTGCTGGGTAAGCCTGGTTACGAGGATATGAAGGCTGATTTGGAGGCGCGCCTCGCCGCCGTGCTGTAAGGTATTCGCCTGTTCGGCGACTCCGATGGTAAACCCCTCCGTCACGGCTTACGCCGTGCCACCTCCCCTTTCAGGGCAGGGAGCGAAGCGGAAGTGCCGCTTGACGGCGGAGGCAAGAGGGGTGGTCAGTTGCAAGATGTAGGCCGTATACAAAAAACAAAAAGTATATATGGGATGATTGACCATATAACCGGAGGAACCTTCCATGCTGTATCTAATCCTGCTTGTTGTCGTTGTTGTGGCTGCACTCATCGGCAACGCCTACCAGGACACGGAACGCGACGCCCAGCGCAAGCGCCAGCAGGAGCAGCTGGACGAGCTTTGCCGACAGACGGGCCACCCGGAGCTGTCCTCCCGCTACGTCTCCCCGGAGACGCGGGAGCGGGCCGCCCGGCTGAAAGCCGACGGCAAGCTGGTGGAGGCCGTGAAGGTGATTCGCGCCGCCACTGCCATGGAGCGGATGGAAGCGAAGCAGTATGTAGATAAGCTATAGCGTTCCATGATTGACACAAAAAACGCCCGAATCCATGCTTTTCTGCCTGGATTCGGGCGTTCAATCGTTCAAAATTCACATCAAAAAAGACAAGCACCCGGACAGAGGCTCCATGCCCCATGTCCGGGTGCGTTTGTATGTGATGGCTATTCCAGCACGATGCCGGTCACGGCGGCGTCCACGGGACACCGGTTCCCCAGCACCGCCTGGGCCGCCTCCCCCTGGCAGACCAGCACATGGCTGCCCACAGTGGCCCCCAGGGGGTCCACCGCCACCAACGTGCCGCCGCCGGGGATTTTTGCCAGCACAAGGGCCGCGCCGTCCAGGGCGGGAA
>JAJQBR010000054.1 GCA_021203185.1 Clostridiales bacterium | reverse complement strand
TAGCTGCGAACCACCGTCACCGGTTTCCCGCAGGCGGCAAGTTCGGTTGTGTCCACCCGGCAGGAGATGCCGTCGTCACAATGAACGGTCAGAGAGATTTCCTGTTGAGGGCGGCGATGGTCCGCCGCAAAACACAGGAACCCCGGTACAGCCGGACGGCGTACCAGGGTTCCCGTGTTGTTGAGACTTTTAGAGAAAAGAGAGGGGGGTGTCAGGAGGCGATGCAGCATCCTCCTGACAAGCCTTATTATAGCAGAAGCAGCCGTCGAATGGTGAAGAAAATGGGAACGGTTTTTGAAAAAAATATGAACCCGCGCCCTGAAATAATGCGGGGACAGGCAGCGCGGCGGGAAAAGATGGACGCACGGAATAACAATATGGGAATAGTTTGAATCGTCTTTTTGCACAGTCAATTCCATACGAAAATATCAAATTTCTTGCAACTTCCAGTTGAAATCCACAAAGAATATGGTATAATACAACTTGTTCACGGACAAATAAGCGCAACTGCGAAAATCAGACGTTCCCGGTTTGGAAGAAGTGGCTGCGTGCTGTGATGCTTTTGGGGACAGAAATGACTCAAAGAACGAGACAGAGACAAAGGAGTCGAAGATATATGGCTGAGGAACAGAAGATTGCAGCGGAGGAAGATGCAATCGTCATTGACGTAACAAAACTTTTGAAGGCGTTGTGGCATCGGGCGTGGATCCTTCTTTTGGTGGCATTGCTGGGCTGCTCGCTGGCTTATTTGGGGACGAAAACTTTTATCCAGCCCACTTATCGGGCGACCTTTACAGCCTACGTCAACAACAAGTCCAGCGATGAGGGGACGACTACGGTGTCCACCTCCGACCTGACTGCGGCACAGTCTCTGGTCTATACATACACCCACATTCTGACCAGCCGCACCATGCTGCTGGCGGCGGCAGAGGAAATCGGAGCGGACTATACCTATGAAGAGATGAGCGAGTGGGTCACAACGGATGTGGTGGAAGACACGGAGATCATCGAGGTTGACGTAACGATGGAGTCGGCGGAGGACGCCCTGGAGCTGGCGAAGGCCATTGCAGCGATGATGCCGATTTACGTCACAGAAATCGTCGAGGGCAGTTCGGTGCAGATCATCGATATGCCGGTTCTGCCGGACGATATTTACGCGCCCAGCTACCTGAGAAACGCTGTGATTGGCGGTATGATTGGCGTGTTCCTGGCGGCAGTCGTGATTATTCTGCTGGAACTGCTGGACGACACAGTGAAGGAAGAAGAGACGCTGGAAACGCGGTTTGGCGTCGCAGTGATCGGCGTAATCCCCGATCTGGCCACTGCGGACAAGTATACCTCCCACTATGGGAGCTATAGTCAAAAAGCAGAGAAGAAATCGAGTGCCGATGGGAAGTTGGTGAAAAACAAATGAATTTAATGAATTTTCGGAGAAGGCAAAAAAAGCGTCAGACCAGCGGCGAAGACGATTATCTGCTGACAGAAAGCAGCCCGTTTTCCGTACAGGAGGCATATAAGGCGCTGCGCACCAACGTCCTGTTCTCTCTGCCCGGCGGGAAAGCCAGGTGCATCGGCATTACCAGTTCCATGCAGAGCGAGGGCAAAAGCATGAACACCGTCAACCTGGCGCTCTCCTTCGGTCAAATCGGGAAACGGGTTCTGCTGGTGGACTGCGATATGCGTCTGCCCACGGTGGCCACCAAGCTGGGGCTGGTGGGTCAGCCTGGACTCAGCGATGTGCTGGTTGGCAGCAGCACGCTGGAGGAGGCGATTCGGGACGAGGAGCGGTTTGGAATCCACGTCCTGCCTGCGGGAACCATCCCGCCGGATCCCACCCGTCTGCTGGAATCGGAGCAGATGCAGGAACTGCTGGTATGCCTCCGCGAAGAGTACGACTACGTGCTGATTGACCTGCCGCCGATTACGACGGTGGCGGATGCGGCGATTTTGGCGAAGTATCTGGACGGGTTCCTGCTGGTGGTTAAGCACGGGCAGTCCCAATACCGGGCGATTCGCTCCATGATGACGCAGCTTCAACTGGCAAACGCAAACGTGCTTGGGTTTATCTACGCCAACGCATCAGTCGGCGGAAACAAATATTACAAGAGCTATTACAGCTATGGCAGCTATGGAAAATAAGTGCAGTTATTATGACCTGCACAGCCACATCCTGCCGAAGATGGACGACGGGAGCCGCAGCGCGGACGAATCGCTCCAGATGCTGCGCCTGAGCGGGGAGCAGGGCGCTGTCGGAATGATGGCGACCTCCCACTACTACCCGCGGGAGCCGGTGGAGCAGTTTTTGAGCCGCCGCCAGCGCTCCTATGAGATGCTGTGCGAAGCGCTGAGCCGGGTACAGGACCCGCTTCCGGAGGTGTGCCTGGGCGCGGAGGTGGCCTATCACTCCGGCCTGATTTATGAGGAACGGCTGACGTCGCTGTGTATGGGGAAGTCCCGCTACCTGCTGCTGGAACTGCCTTTTTCCCGGTGGGAACCCAGCGTTCTGCGGGACGTGCAGGCCCTGCGGCGGGTGCAGGGAGTCGTGCCGATTATCGCCCATGTGGAGCGGTATTGGAAAATCCAGGACAGCAAAACCATGTCTAAGCTGTTGGAGATGGACGTGCTGATTCAGATGAACGGAGAAGCGTATTTGGATACTCACAGCCGCAGACTGGCCAAAAAGCTGCTGAAAGGCGGCGTGATTCAGGTGATGGGGTCTGACTGCCACAACATGGACCGCCGTCCGCCGAATCTCGGCCCGGCGTTGCAGGAGCTGCAAAAAGGAAGGCTGGCGGAGCAGCGAGAGGATATCCTCTGGCAAAACGAGAAGATTTTTATAGCGGCGAGAGGATAGAGGGACAGCGGATGAAATTGTTTGGAAAGGTGGCGCTGTGTCTGCTGGCGGCGGCTCTGGCTGGTTACCTGTTTTTGGTCGATTACCCAAGAATGATGGACAAACTGAGCAGCGTTGAGACGACAGAAGCGACAGAAAGCCAGGAGACAGACAGCCAGTCAGCGGACGAAAACGAACAGGTGGATGAGATTGTGTCTTATGTCGATGCTGCCACCCAGGTGGCCGCACTGGAGGAGGAGCTGGAGCAGCTCTACCAGCAGTACAGCGCGACCAGCGTGGCGCTGTGCTTCGAGCAGACCGGCGAAGTGGTCTACGACGACATCTACCCGGCGCTGACGGAACAGGGCGAAACGGGAACCATCGTGTTTACCAACGGCCTGCTGACCGGCGATAACTACCAGGTGATGACCGACGAGTTCCGCACCATGATGGACAACGGCTGGAGCTATGCCATCGGCGGGGACGATTCCTTGGAACTGACCGGCACGAACGCGGAAAATGCGGCGGCCTGGCAGACCAGCCTGGAAACGTACATGAAGAATATCCGCACCCGTACAGGGGTGGTTCCAACGGTTTACTGCTTCCGGGAGGGAGAGTATCAGTCAGACTATGAGGCGATTTTAGAGGCCGACGGCTTTACTGCCATCCGGTATTTCGCGGAGGACGCCGAAGACGACGATGGCGGCAGCGACTTGCAAAAAATTGTGGGCATCCGACTGACGGAGAACACCCAGGCGGAAACGGTGTTGGAGACGCTGAAAGCTTATCCCGGCGCGGCGCTGCTGGCTCGCGTGGTGGCCGCCGATGCAACGGATGAGGAAAGCTGGATCACGCTGGAAACCTATCTGTCTCTGTTGGCGGAACTGCGCAGCAGCGACAACGTCACGATCACAACGCTGGATGCGGCGATCGAGGCGGCGGCAGACGAGGAGCAAAGCAATCTTCGGGCGGAGATCCAGGAAAAAGAGGGCGAGCTGGCGGAGTGGAAGGCGCAAAGTGGCGCCGATTGAGTTTCTGCTGTCGCCAAAATCAGCAAATGGGCAACGTATCTTTATGAAAGGTTGTAGATGCTGGGATAAACGCAGGAGCAAGGTTTAAAAGCGGTTGTTCTCTGCGTTTTTTCTGCAATACCAAGTGGAATTATTTTCTGCATTGAAAAGAAAACAGGAAGGCAATGCGCGGACAGATGAAAAATGCCAATATGCGCAGCGTGAAACGGAGAGAGGCGGGGGAGAGAGACTGAATGAAGGGAATTATTCTGGCGGGAGGTTCCGGCACGAGGCTTTACCCGCTGACCGTTTGCGAATCGAAGCAAATGCTGCCGGTGTACGACAAGCCGATGATTTATTATCCGCTGACTACACTGATGCTGGCCAAAATCCGGGACATCCTGGTGATTTCCACGGAGGAGGACGCGCCCAGGTTTGAACGGCTGCTGGGAGACGGCAGTCAGTTCGGGGTTCATTTGCAATATGCCGTTCAGCCGTCCCCGGACGGGCTGGCCCAGGCGTTCCTCGTCGGGAGGGACTTCATCGGCAACGATGCGTGCGCTATGGTGCTGGGGGACAACATTTTCTACGGCAACGGCATGGTTATGAAGCTGAAAGAGGCCGTACTCAACGCGGAAAACCACGATAAGGCCACGGTGTTTGGATACTATGTCAACGACCCGGAGCGGTTTGGCGTCGTGGAGTTTGACCAGGAGGGGAAGGCCCTATCCATCGAGGAAAAGCCTGCCCATCCCAAAAGCAATTACGCTGTCACCGGCCTGTATTTTTATCCCGCCGGGGTGTACGAAAGGGCCAGCCAGGTCAAACCCAGCGCGCGGGGCGAACTGGAAATCACCACCCTCAATGGAATGTATCTGGACGAGAACCGGCTGCGGGTAGAGGTGTTCGGACGGGGTTACGCCTGGTTCGACTGCGGCACGATGGACAGCCTGCTGGAGGCAGCCCAGTTTGTGCAGATGATTGAAAAGAACCAGGGCATCAAGGTGTCGATTCCGGAGGAGATTGCCTGCCGGTATGGCTGGATCAGCGAGGAGCAGCTGCGAAACATTGCGGAACGGTACGGAAAGAGCGCATACGGCGCGCACTTGAGAGATTTCCTGGAGAAAAAGTTCCTGTAAGCGCAGGAAGAGGAAGAACAGAGGGAAACACAGTGGGCGGAAACTTAATCGTCATTGAGGGGCTGGACGGAAGCGGAAAGGCAACCCAGGCGGAGCTGCTGTATCGGGCGCTGCAAGGCGGCCCTCAACCAGTTAAAAAAGTCTCCTTTCCCGATTATGAGAGCGATTCCTCAGCGCTGGTGAAGATGTACCTGAGCGGCGCGTTTGGCGGCCGCCCGGAGGACGTGAACGCATACGCGGCCTCCAGTTTTTATGCGGTGGATCGCTACGCCAGCTACAAAAAGGACTGGAAACGATTTTTAGACGCTGGCGGAACGGTGATTGCGGACCGATACACCACCTCCAACGCGGTGCATCAGTGTTCCAAGCTGCCGAAAGAGCAGTGGGATCCTTATTTGGAGTGGCTGTTTACCTACGAGTACCAGCTTTTGGGCATCCCGGAGCCTGCGCTGACTGTTTATCTGCACGTTGACCCGGAGGTCAGTCAGGAGTTGATGAACCGGCGGTATGCGGGACACAAGGAGAAGAAGGACATCCACGAAAAGGATTTGGATTACCTGAGACGGTCTCAGGTGGCGGCGCGGTACTGTGTGCAGAAGTTCGGATGGAATGTGATCGAATGCTGCCAGGCGGGAGCAATGCGCAGAATTGAGGACATCCATCGGGACGTTGCGGACGTAGCCGCAAAAGTTCTCAAAAGGCCCTGTGACACGCATGATGTACGCAGGGGGAGCGTATGACAGATTGGAGGAAAAAAAGAGACTTGAGTACGGTTTGTTTAGCGCATAAGACCATATTAGTCACCGGCGCAGCAGGATTCATTGGAGCAAATCTTTCACAGCGTTTATTGGACGAAGTGGAAGGTGTGAAGGTGATCGGGCTGGATAGTGTGAACGATTACTATGATGTGTCTATTAAAGAATACAGATTAAAACAGCTGTCCAGTTATCCTGCATTTACATTCATTAAGGGGAATATTGCTGA
>JAJQBR010000093.1 GCA_021203185.1 Clostridiales bacterium | reverse complement strand
GGGACCCGATGAGCCGGGAGGCGGACTGGGCCTCCATATACTCCGACATATCCAGCCGCAGCAGGGCCTCGTCGGTGCCAAAGAGGGCCTCCGCCAGGGCGCGGCACAGCTCGGTCTTGCCCACGCCGGAGGGTCCCGCGAACAGGAAGGAGCCGACGGGGCGGTTTTCCTCCTTTAACCCGGAGCGGCTGCGGCGGATGCACCGGGCCACGGCCTCCACCGCCTGCCGCTGGCCCACCACCCGGCGGTGGAGGGTGTCCTCCAGCGCCAACAGTCTGCGGCTCTCGTCCTCGGTGATGGAGGCCACGGGAATGCCCGTCCAGTCGGCCAGCACCGCGGCCACGTCCTCCCGGTGAACCGTCACCGCCTGCCGCTGGGGAGATTTGTACCACGCCCGCCGGGCCTCCTCCATCTGGCGGCGATAGCTCTGCTCCGCGTCCCGGAACAGGGCCGCTTTCTCGTAGTCCTGGCCCCGGATGGCTTTCTCCAAAGCAGTGACCGCCTCCTGCCGCTTGTCCTCCAGGGCGCGGAGGGAGTCCGGCGGCAGCTCGGCGGCGATTTTGGCCCGCGCCGCCGCCTCGTCCATCAGATCCACCGCCTTGTCGGGCAGATAGCGGTCGGGCAGGTAGCGAATACTCAGATCCACCGCCGCCTGAATCGCGTCCGCTTCGATGGTGAGCCGGTGGTGGGCTTCGTAGCGGCTGCGCAGGTTCTGCAAAATCTCCACCGCCTGTTCCCGGCTGGGCGGTTCCACCGTTACCGGCTGGAACCGGCGCTCCAGGGCAGCGTCCTTGCGGATATAGCGGCGGTATTCCTCCTGGGTGGTGGCCCCCAACACCTGGATTTCTCCACGGGACAGGGCGGGTTTGAGGATGTTGGCCGCGTCGATGGACCCCTCCGCGCTGCCCGCCCCCACGATGGTGTGCAGTTCGTCCAAAAAGAGGATGACGTTGCCCACCCGCTGAACCTCCCGGATGAGCCGCTTGACCCGCTCCTCGAACTCGCCCCGGTACTTGGTGCCTGCCACGGTAGCCGACAAATCCATGGACAGCAGCCGTTTGCCCCGCAGGGCCTCCGGCACTTCCCCGGCGGCCAGTCGCTGGGCCAGCCCCACGGCTACCGCCGTCTTGCCCACCCCAGGCTCCCCCAGCAGGACGGGGTTGTTCTTGGTCCTGCGGCAGAGGATTTGAATGACCCGGTTCAGTTCCGGCTCCCGGCCCGTCACCGGGTCCAGCCGTTTGGTCTCCGCCAGCCGGGTCATGTCCCGGGCAAACTGATCCAGCAGCTTGGACTCCCGCACCGGTTCCCCCTCCCGGCCTTTGCGTTCCCAGAATACCGCGCCGCCGCTTTCCCCCATGGCGGCAAAGAGGGTGCTGTACAGCGTTCGCAGTTCTACCCCGCCGCTGTTAAGGATACGGGCTGCGGCGCCTTCCCCTTCCCGAAGGATGCCCACCAGCAGGTGTTCCGTCCCCACGCCGCCGCTTTTCATCCGGTAGCTCTCGGCGGCGGCCAGTTCGACGATTTTCCGGCAGCGGGGGGTCAGCCCCTGCAATGGCGCGCAGCCGACGGCTCCCACGCCCACCAGATTTGCCACCGTCTCCCGCAGCCCCTCCGCCTCCAGCCCGGAGGCGCGGAGAAACCGGGCGGCTCGCCCTTCTGTCTCTCCCGCCAGGCCCAGCAGCAGATGCTCGCTGCCCACATAGTTGTGTCCCAGCCCTCTGGCCTCGTCTCTGGCCCGCCGCAGGGCGTTTTGGGCGCACCTGGTCAGTCCCGCCCCGGTTCCCGATTCGCAGTTCATCGTCCTCCGCTCCTTGTCGTTTCAATTGGCGGCGCGGGATGCAATTTGCCCTTTGCCGCCGCCGCCTGTTATTCTGTTCCCTTTTTTCCAGTTCTAAACATCCGTTCTGGCAAAGTCGTCGGTTTTCCCGCCCTTCCCCATCGGAAATTTATTCGTTCTTTTTCAAAATTTGCTCTTGCTTTTTTCCGATAGCCGTGCTATTATATACAAGTCGTCAGGAGATGACAGACATCCGGGTGTGGCGAAGTTTGGTATCGCGCTTGAATGGGGTTCAAGAGGCCTTGAGTTCGAATCTCAACACTCGGACCAGCAAAAAGAGTTGAGAATGTGATGTTCTCAGCTCTTTTTCTTTGTTTATCTGTAATTTATCTTAAATTTTGAAACTTATCCATTGAAAACGGTGTTACTGCTTCAATGCCGCAGAACCGCGCCGAAACCCGCCCAACGCCGCCGAAGATGGTGTAAAAATGGTGTAGCCCTACACGATGCGATTCAGCTTCCGGGCCACAGCGTCTCTGTGCTGCTCCCGGACGTGGGTGTACACATCCATCGTCACCTCCGCTTTGCTGTGGCCCAACAGGGACTGTGCATCCTTGACGGTGATCCCCGCCTCAAACAGCAGCGTTGCATAGGCATGGCGCAGCTGGTGGGGCGTGACCGTGGGAATTTTCGTTGCCTTGCCGTCCTTGACTGCATCGACGTACAACCCGGCGTCCTCGCAGTATTGCCCCCACAGCGTCCGAAAACGGCACTGTGACAGCGGCTTCTCGCCGCCAAACAGATATCATCCTGTGGCCCGCGAAGCGGATAGAGGGCCGTATAGAGGCTGTCAGTGAGTATCACCGAACGGATGCCGGAGGACGTTTTGGGTTCCTTTATGTGCGGCTGGTTGTCCGTGTAGTAGACGCTCTTTTGCACCCGGATGATACAGGCTTTGAAATCAACGTCCCGCCACTGTAAGGCCAGCGCTTCGCCGCGCCGCAGGCCCGTGTTCAGCAGCAGGTAGGCGAACAGGCCAAACCGGGCCGTGTGCAGGGAGTTACGGATTGTCTCCAACTCTTCCTCCGTGGGGGCGTCCCGGCGGTTGCGCTCCAGGCCCTTTGGGACCTGGACAACGGCGGCGGGATTGGCGTCTATATCGCCCATGAGAACCGCGTAGTTCAGCACCTGGTTGATGACTGACAGATAGATTTTGACCGACTGGTGAGCGTAGCCCTGCCGGGCCATCAGGCCCAACGCCCGCTGAATGTCCAGCGGGACGATCTCCCGCACCGGCTGGGCGCCAAAGAAGCTGACCGCTCGCTCAATGGCGGGGCGGTAGCAGACCTTTGTCCCCTCGGCAATATGGGGGAAGTGTTCCTTCTGCCATTCCGCACAGACCACATCGAAGGCCCTCCCCCGCTCCTGCTCCTCCTTCCAGGCGGCGATTTTGCGGTTCACCTCTGCCTTGGTGTGTCCGTAAAAATACTTTCGGGTCTTTCGGCCCCGGACAGTGACCGTCACGGCCTGCTGCCACAGTCCATCTTTTCGCTTGATCATAAAAATTTCTCCTTCCATTTTCGCAAAATGCGTATTATAATGAAAGGGTAGTAACGTCCTCGGAAAACTTTACTACCCCTTGAACCGCTTCGGTGTTGGTAGCACCGGGGCGGTTTTTTTGCTGTCTGCTGCTCAATTCTGACTGCCGCTCTCCAGCATCTTTTTCACCTCACGGTCAAAGTCTGAAGTGATTCGCTGCGTTTTGTTAAACTCCACATACTCTGTTTCGGCTTTTTCTTTGGCCATTCGAGAGGAAATGCGGCCTCTGTCCTTCAAAATGTCGTAGCGGCGGAAAGCCAGAAATTCATTGATACTGGACGCAAATTCTTCCATTGTAAAAGTGTTTTCCCGTTCAATCAAATCCTCTATGTAATCAAAGTAACCACTGACCGCCCGCTCAAGCTGCCTGATCTGCCCTTCGTCCAGATAGTTTTTGGCAACGGAAACGTCAGACTTTAAAATCCGACCCTCCGGCGCGTTTTTCCAGGTTGTCAGCCCCATATGCTCACTGTTGCGGTCAGCGCGGGAATAGACGATTTCCGCCGCCGTCTGCCCTGTAATGGCATAGTGAAATTTGTTTTGAACCATCGCGTAAAAGCTGCGCGTGATTTCTGAATTTCTGTCATAATCTATGCTGCACTCCGCGAATATATCTGTGACCTGCTGCCAGATGCGGCGCTCACTGGCACGGATGGAGCGGACACGCTCCAGCAATTCACGGAAGTAATCTTTGCCAAACAGGTCTTTTCCCTGCTTTAGCCGATCATCGTCCAGAGCAAAACCCTTTATCATGTATTCTTTCAGTACACCGGTTGCCCAAATGCGGAATTGGGTTGCCCTGCGGGAATTGACACGATAACCAACGGAGATGATGGCGTCTAAATTGTAAAATTGCAATTCTCGCTCCACATTGCGATTGCCTTCTTTTTGAACTGCTCGAATTTTTCGAGTAGTTGACGCCTCGTCTAATTCCTTCGTTTTATAAATTTCTCTTAGATGGTAATTAATGGTATGACTTTCCACGCCGAACAGTTCGCCCATTGACTTTTGTGTGAGCCATATCGTTTCATCCTCAACCACGGCATTGACAGAAACATTTTCCTCAGCAGAACGATAAATCAGGAACTGCATTTTGTTTTCCATGTGATTCTCTTCCTCCCTTTACGCCATCTTATCGTCTCGCCCATCGGATGCTGAAAACCCGTCCGGCGCTGAGGTTTTTTATTGCTCCGCCAGGTATGCTTGCAGCTCCAGCACCCAGACCGGGCGATAGTCCCCTTTCAGCAGCAGTTCCCCGTTGCGGTACTCCGCCACCTCGACGAAGCCATTATAATTATCATAAAAGACCGCCTCGTCGCAGTAGGGCAGCACGTCCGCCACAGCGCTCCAGCGGTAGGAGAAACGTCGCCTGACCGTGTCAGTGGGGATGTCATGACCGCCGTGGGCCACCCGGTTTTCGATGCGCTGGAGGCTCTCCTCCAGGCTGTCCAGGCCCACATAAAACAGGCGGATATAGTATCCGGCGGCAGATGCCCGCTTGGCGGTGGTAAAGCCGCTGAGCGTTGTCTCCTGGGTGAAGCAGATGCCTTTATCCAGGCAGTCCTGGATGCGCCGCACCGCGATCCGCCCGCCTTTCAGGTTGTCCCCACCTGCCTTTGTCGCGGCGATTTTATCCACATCAATGATGATACCCAGGTCTTTCAGTTGGCCTTTGAGGACGCCGGTCAGCGAGCTTTTCCCCGCGCCGTTGACGCCGCCAATGATGGTAAATGTTTTCATATGGGAACCTCCTCTGTACTGTGCTATCTACTTCCCGCGTTCAGCGGCTTTTTCTCATATTTGCCGGAGGCCACCAAATCATCAGACAGATCCACCAGCTTTTGCAGGCCCTGGGCGTTGAGCTGTTTGGCGTTGCGGGTCAGTTCGTCCAGTTGGGGGTCGGTGTCTGTGATGGTGAGGTGCATTTTTTCTGTGTTGGAGCGTCCCGTCAGGTAATCCATGTCTATATTAAAAATATCTGCGATTGCTTCACACGTTTCCAAATCCGGCTCTCTTTTGCCGGTTTCATACATTCCGACAGCACTTCTGGAAATTCCGAGCAAGGCTGCAAGCTGGTCTTGCGAAAGCCCTCTTTCCATTCGGAGCTGTTTAATACGAGCAGCATATATTTTCATTTTGTCACCTCTATCTGATTG
Organism: Clostridiales bacterium; assembly: GCA_021203185.1. Taxonomy (GTDB): domain Bacteria; phylum Bacillota; class Clostridia; order Oscillospirales; family Oscillospiraceae; genus Onthomonas. The sequence continues at coordinate 474 of JAJQBR010000093.1, read as the reverse complement.
ATACTTCTATCATATCACAAATTGTGAAAGTGTCAAGAAAAAATGTCACGAAATGTGTCGGCAAATTCTTTTGACTGCGCTACAATAACGACAGTCACAAAACGTGACGCACAATAAGGAGGTGAAGCCACAGTGGACAGCGAGAAAATTGCAAAGAAGCTGATTGAACTGCGCGGAGAGAAAAGCCGCGAAACGGTTGCGAAGGCACTCGGAATCAGCATTTCGGCAATCGGCATGTACGAAACCGGTGCGAGGATTCCCCGCGATGAGCTGAAAACGAAAATCACCCGGTACTACAACACTGAAGTGCCCCCTGTCAAGTAGACAGTGAAAAAACAAAAGAGGATTTGCTTGAGATGGTCTTTGTCATATGGCGAAGGCCATCTTTTATGCAGCAACTGCACGATACTCCTCATGGTACTCCATAGGAGTCATGCACTTAAGCCGCTTTTGGTAGCGTTTGGTGTTGTAGAA
>JAJQBR010000181.1 GCA_021203185.1 Clostridiales bacterium | reverse complement strand
GATTGGGAAAACAACGTCCTGTTTTCCCATGACGAAACGGGGGAAATTGGTATAATCCAGGAGGAAAACAAACAAAATCATAAAAAATTATAAATAATTGGCTGGAATTGTTTTTGTTTTGGGCGGCGAAAAAAGATTTGTCTTGTGACAACAGATAAAAATATAAAAAGTTTGCCGGTAAGTGTTGATTTTTTTGTTCAAATTTGATAAAGTAGTTAAGGAAGTAGATGCTCTGCTTTTTTTGCGGGGCAAACCACCTACAGAAAGGATGTATGAACATGAAAAAATTTTTCGCTCTCCTGCTGGCTCTGTGTATGGCGCTGTCTCTGGTCGCCTGCGGCAGCAGCTCCAGCACCGACACTGAGGACACCACTGGCGATGTCTCCACTGCGGACTCCGTAGAGGACGCCGAGGCCTCCATCGCAGAGGAGACCGAAGGCACCGCCTCCGACGGCGAGCTGATCACCGTGGGCTTCGCTCAGGTGGGCCACGAGTCCGACTGGCGTACCGCCTCCACCCAGTCCTGCCAGGACGTGTTCACTGAAGAAAACGGCTATGAGCTGGTCTTCGTGGACTGCGACAACGACTCCGCCACCCAGCTGGAGGCCGTCCGCAACTTCATCCAGCAGGAAGTTGACTACATCATCATCGACCCCATCGTCTCCACCGGCTGGGACACCGTCCTGACTGAGTGCGAGGAGGCGGGCATCCCCGTTATCGTCATTGACCGTACCATCGACGACTCCGACAAGTACGCCGCCTGGGTCGGCTCCAACTTCACCACCGAAGGTCTGGCCGCCGGCGAGTGGCTGAAGGCCTACACCGACACTTTGGGCATTGAGATCACCGGTATCCTGGTCATCGAAGGCACCACCGGCGCTTCCGCCACCATCGGCCGTACCGATGGCTTCCAGGAAATCGCTGACACCTATGGCTGGACCATCCTGGACTCTCAGGACGGCGACTTCACGCAGGACGGCGGCCAGGAGGTCATGGAGTCCTACTGCAAGAGCTATGAGGGCCAGTTCAACGTGGTCATCTGCCAGAACGATAACGAAGCCTTTGGTGCTATGACCGCCATGACCAACGCCGGCGTCAGCTATGGCGTGGACGGCGACGTCATCCTCATCTCCTTCGACGCCTGCACCGCTGGTCTGGAGTATGTCCAGCAGGGCCTCATCAACGCCGACTTCGAGTGCAACCCCCTGGCTGCTCCCTTCGTAGCCGAAGTTATCGAGCAGCTGGAAGCTGGCGAGACTCCTGAGACCGAGGTCTACATGGAAGAGCATTGGTTCACCTATGACGACACCGTCTCCACCTTCACCGTGAACGGCGAAGAGCAGACTGTCACCGTCGTCACTGACGAGGTCGTCGAGGCTCAGTATTAATTGCCGCACGAGGGAAGCCTCACCGCTTTCGCCTGCTGCAATGTAATCGGCTAAACGGACAAAAAAGGGGAGGAGCAATCCGGAGAACAACTCTTTGGGTTCTCCTCCCCTGTGCTGTCGCTCCAGGACGGTTCAGCCCCGCTGGGGCCGGTTCGTCCTGCGGCGACAGCCGAACTAAGGAAGCTCTGATTAAATGGCCTTGGATGGCTGGGCGAGCAGATTTTGCGCAAATCGAGGCGTAAAATCGCAGGAATCCTTTGTGGATTTCAAGATTTTACAACGAAGAGTTGCACGAAATATGCCGTCCAGACGCCGGGAGTTATTTAATCAGAGGTTCTCTAAGGAGCAAAACCAAAAGGAAAGGAGACAAGCAGATGAAAGACAACGTCGTCTTGACCATGCGGGGAATCTGTATGACCTTCCCCGGCGTCAAGGCATTGCAGGACGTGGACCTGACGCTCTACAAGGGCGAAATCCACGCGCTGATGGGGGAAAACGGCGCGGGCAAGTCCACCCTCATCAAATGTCTGACCGGCATCAACAACTTTGAAGCCGGTGAGATCCACCTGGACGGCATCGACGGACCCATCCGCAACCGTTCCACGCTGGACGCCCAGAAAAAGGGCATCTCCACCGTGTACCAGGAGGTCAACCTCTGCCCCAACCTGAGCGTAGCGGAAAACCTCTACATTGGCCGGGAGCCACTGACCAAATTCCACACCATTGACCGCAAGGCGATGGTGGCGGGGGCCAGGCGCATCATGGCCGACCTGGACTTTGATATCGACGTGACCCAGAACCTGGAGAACTACTCCCTGGCATTGCAGCAGATGATTGCCATCGCCCGCGCCGTGGATATGGACTGCAAGGTGCTGATTCTGGACGAACCCACCTCCTCTCTGGACGACAACGAGGTGGAAAAGCTGTTCAACCTGATGCGCCGCCTCCGGGACGAGGGCGTCAGCATCGTCTTTGTCACCCACTTCCTGGAGCAGGTCTACGCCGTCTGCGACCGCATCACCGTACTGCGCAACGGCCAGCTGGTGGGCGAGTACCCCATTGATGAGCTGCCCCGGGTCAAGCTGGTGGCCGCCATGATGGGCAAGGACTTCGACGACCTGGCCGACATCAAGCCCGAGGGCGGCAGCGACCTGTCCAACGCGGAAATGATGATCGACGCCAAGGGCCTGAGCCACAAGGGTACCATCAAGCCCTTCGACCTGGAAATCCGCAAGGGCGAGGTGGTTGGACTGACCGGTCTGCTGGGTTCCGGCCGCAGCGAGCTGGCCCGCGCCATCTATGGCGCGGACAAGGCCCAGACCGGCACCCTGAAGGTCAAGGGGCAGGAGGTCAAGATCAACGCCCCCATCGACGCCATGAACCTGGGCATGGGTCTGCTGCCCGACGACCGGAAGGCCGAGGGCATCATCGCGGACCTGTCCGTCCGGGAGAACATCATCCTGGCGCTCCAGGCCAAGCGGGGCATGGGCCACCTGCTCTCCCGCGCCGAGCAGGAGAAGCTGGCGGACGAGTACATCGAGACCCTGCAAATCAAAACCGCTTCTAAGGAAACCCTCATCAAGCAGCTGTCCGGCGGCAACCAGCAGAAGGTCATCCTGGCCCGGTGGCTGGCCACCGACCCGGAGTTCCTCATCCTGGACGAACCCACCCGCGGCATCGACGTGGGGACCAAAACCGAAATTCAGAAGCTGGTCGTCCAGCTGGCCCAGGAGGGCAAGAGCCTGATTTTCATCTCCTCCGAAATCGAGGAAATGCTCCGCACCTGCAACCGCCTGGCGGTGCTGCGGGACGGCGCGAAAATCGGCGAGTTGGACGGCGAGCTGACCCAGGAGCGGGTTATGGCTGCCATTGCCGGCGGAGGTGAATCAGAATGAGCAGAATCAGAAAAATCACCCAAATGAAGCTGTTCCTGCCGGTGTTCTGCATGATTTTGGTCATGCTCATCAACGTCATTGCGGACGTGGCCATGGGCAAGGTTCCCTGGAGCTTCTTCACCATCTCCATCAAGAACGGCCTGCTCTACGGTCGTATCATCGACGTGCTGAATCGCGGCAGCGAGGTGGCCATCCTCGCCATCGGCATGACGCTGGTGGTCTCCGCCTCCGCCGGTACTGACATCTCCGTCGGCTCGGTGATGAGCCTGTGCGCCTGCTTCTGCTGTATGCTGCTGGCGGGCTACGGCGTCTCCTCCACCACGTCCTTTGCCCTGCCCCTCATCGTGGGCGTACTGGGCTGCCTGCTGATGGGCTGCCTGTGCGGCGCGTTCAACGGCACTCTGGTGGCCTATCTGAACGTCCAGCCAATGGTTGCCACGCTGATTTTGTATTCTGCGGCTCGGGCAATCGGCTTGCTGTTCTGCAACAACCTGATTGTCTACATCCGCGTTCCCACCAGCGGCCTCTCCATCGGTTATGACATCTTCGGCGGCTACATCGGTCCCATCCCCACCCCCATTATCATCGCGGCGGTGTGCGTGGCGATTATGACCCTGGTGCTGCAAAAGACCGCCTTTGGCCTCTCCGTCCAGTCCGTGGGCATCAACCGGAAGGCGTCCCGCATCGCGGGCCTGAACTCCCAGCGGCTGATTCTGCTGTGCTACATCATCTGCGGTCTGTGCGCCGGCATCGCCGGTCTGGTGGCCTCCTCCCGTATCACCTCCGCCGACGCCAATAACATCGGCCTGAACTACGAGATGGATGCGATTTTGGCCGTGGCGCTGGGCGGCAACAGCCTGGGCGGCGGCAAGTTCAACCTGGCAGGCTCCATCATCGGCGCCTACACCATCCAGGCCATCACCACCACTATGTACAACATGGGCGTTTCCAGCGCCCAGGCCCCTGTGTTTAAGGGCATCATCGTTATCATCATCGTGGTCATTCAGGCACCGCCCTTCAAGGAATTTATGGCCAAGCAGCGGTCCAAGCGCCAGCAGGCCAGCGGAAAGGAGGCGGCCAGCGTATGAAAAAGCCCGAAAACGCGGTGAAGGAACGCCGACAAATCAACGGCAACACCCTGCTGCTGCTCATCACCATCGGCCTGTTTATCGCCATGTACGCCATTGGCTGCGTCATCTATGCCGGGAAGGGCTTCACCCACCTGCAAAATTTCCTGAACATCCTCATCACCAACGCGGGCCTGTTGTGCGTGGCCTGCGGCATGACCTGCGTCATGCTCACCGGCGGCATCGACATCTCCGTGGGCGCGCTCATCGCCATGGACTGTATGCTGCTGGCCGTGGGTATGTCTGAGTGGGGCATGAACCCCATCCTGCTGTGCGTGCTGGTGCTGGTTATCGGCGTGGTGTTCGGCACGTTCCAGGGCTTCTGCGTGGGCTATCTGGAAATTCAGCCCTTCATCGTCTCCATGGCGGGAATGTTCTTCTGCCGGGGCATGACGGCGGTGATTTCCACCGACCAGGTTTCCGTCCCCTCCGACAGCCTGTTTTACACCTGGGCCAACATGAAGATCAACATCCCCTTCGGCGGCTACTACAACAAGAAGGGCATCCTCCAGGTTCCCTACATCCGGGTGGGCGTGGTTATCGCCCTGGTCGTTCTGGTCGTTATCTTCCTGGTGCTGCGCTACACCAAGTTTGGCCGCAGCCTCTACGCCGTGGGCGGCAGCGAACAGTCTGCCGCTATGATGGGCCTGGACGTGAAGCAGACCAAGATGAAGGCTTACATCCTGTCCTCCTTCCTGTGTTCCATCGGCGGTATCTGCTACTGCCTGAACACCATGGCCGGTTCCGTCTCCCAGGCCACCGGCCTTGAAATGGATGCCATCGCCTCCTCCGTCATCGGCGGCACCCTGCTGACCGGCGGCGTGGGCAACGTCATCGGTTCCTTCTTCGGTGTGTTGATTAACGGCACCATCTCCAGCCTGGTCAAGACCAACGGCAAGCTGTTGTCCTCCTGGGCCAACATCGCCACTGCCGCGCTGCTGTGCTTCTTCATAGTGCTGCAAAGCGTCTTTGCCCTGCTGAAGGACCGCAGGAAGTAAACACCAATCCCTAAAACCAAAAAAAGCGGAGAAAGAATGTTTCCAGACATCCTTTCCCCGCTTTTTTTCTGTTCTCCGCTGTGATATAATAATTGGCGGACTGTGAGGTGAAACGGTGTGTTTAAGGTGTTTCTGGCGGAAAACGACGAGGCAGAACGGGAAAATCTGCGCAAAACCATCCCCTGGGAGGAGTATGGCTTCACCTGCATCGGCGACGCTCCCGACGGTGAGGCCGCTCTGCCCCTGATTCGCCGCCAGCCGCCGGATCTGCTGTTCACAGCCATCGAAATGCCTTTTATGGACGGGCTGGCCCTGAGCCAGCGGGTACGCCGGGAGTTCCCGGAGACCAAAATCGTCCTGTTCAGTGCCGCCGCCAATTTTGTGTGCGCACAACGGGCCATCGACATCGGCGTGGAGCGGTACCTATGTAAGCCACTGACCAAAGAGACGGTGGCGGAGGCGCTGACCGACGTGCGGGGCAAGCTGTTGGCTGCGGAGGAGCAGCGGAGCGGCAAAGAGCGGCTCCTACAGGAGATGCAGGAGTACGAGGCTTTTTCCCGCCACCGGTTCTTCGAGAAACTGGTGACCGGATGCGTTACGGTGGAAGAACTTTATAACGAAGCCCAGGAACTGGGGCTAAACCTGGACGCACAAGGGTACAA
>JAJQBR010000130.1 GCA_021203185.1 Clostridiales bacterium | reverse complement strand
GTAGCGAGGCGCGGTATAGCTCTGGGGGGCCTTGCTGGAAGCCAGCCACAGGTCGTCCGCCGCCTCCGGGCAGCGGGAGAAGAAATCGTCTAAATTTTCGTATTCGGTGACGCTGACCCGGTTCCAATAGTCCAGCCCCGCCCGGCGCACCCATTTCTCCGAGACTTCAAAGCCCAGCGGGTGGATGAGGTGGAGGCTGCATCCGGTGACGGCGCAGGTCCGTGCGATGTTGCCGGTGTTCTGGGGGATCTCCGGTTCCAGGAGAACGATGTGCGGCATATCCTTCGCCCCTTATTCTATTCTATTTTCGGCAGAAAATCAACAGAAAATCAGCGCATTTGGGGCAGTTTACGCAATTTTTTCTTATAAGCAGAAATGACGGAAAAAGTCAATGGTGCAACCTTACCAAAATTTGCGGGGGATTTTCTGTGAAAGTTCCCAAATGATTGTTTTGCAAAAGAATTTTAAGGCTCCGGCTGCTCCCGCCTGCGCTCCAGCTCGGAGAGGTATTTGTACACCGTATAGCGGGAGACGCCCAGCCGCTGAGCCACGTAGGGGACGGCCTTCTGGAAGGAGAAAGCGTTCTTCTGCTGGAGCAGGGCGATGATTTTCAGCCGGTCCGGTTTGTTCAGGGCGTGGACGGGCTTGCCCACGGCGGAGAGGCACTCGTCGAACAACTCGGAGAGCTGGAAGTCGCTGCCCGACCACAGGGCGGATTTCAAATCCGCGTCGGCGCTCATCAGATCCACCAGCACCCGGTTGGCGAACACCAGCGAGCTGTAGTCGAAGTTGATGCCCAGGGCCAGGTTGTAGTCCTCCCCGATCATGTGGAAAGTGGAGCTTTTGATCTGCTGACCGGAGGGAGTGGTGGCGTAGAGGTTGACAAAGTCGGTTTTCAGGGCCTCCTCGTCCAGCTCAGACTGGTTGCCCAAAATATCCATGGTGGAGCCGACTTTGCGCCCGGAGACCTGGCCGTTGTAGATGGCCAGGATGGGGTGGGAGGGGACGGACATATCGTGTACCAGCGTCTCGCAGCTGCTGCCGAAGGTCTCCGCGATGCCCCTGGCGGTGCGGTCCAGAAATTCAAAGGCTTCGTCCCGCGTCACGGCGGGTCCCTCCCCTCTGCATGGAAAACGGCCCAACAGAGCCGCCTTATGAAACACACTTTTCTTTTCCCTATTTTAGCATGACAGGGGGATTTGTCAACCGATAAAAGCGTACAAATTTAAAAAATAGGTGAGAAAATGTCCTTGAAACAGGCAAAAAATCCGCCTTCGGACCGCAAGAGGGAAATTAAACCGTTTCACACGCCGCAGGATTTCAACCCGAAAAGTGCAAAAGGCAGAGATTTCCTTTCATCTCGCTGGTATACTTCCTGCCCGTGGTGGAACACTGTGGACAGATAAGCTGTTAGCTATTAGTTGTTAGCTGTTAGTCAGGCGCTTCCAGTTAAAAGCAAACAGGAATTTTTACAACACACCTGTAGGGGCGGCCCTTACCGTCAAGCAGAACTTCCGCTTCGCTTCCTGCATGGCGTTGTCCCCTCCCTGTGGCCGTCTGGGTCAAGTAGGCGGTTCCTGTGGGCAGCGGAGCGCTGCCCCTACACATACGAGCAGCGGAAAAATCAAAGGGGGAGTAGATGAAATGGGATTCTTTGGACAGCGGCGGGGCAGTACTCCCCACCACCCGGTGCAGGAGACGCAATTTTCCGGGGAACCCACCTTTGCAAACGTGGAGCAGATTTTCTCTGGCTGCGCCGACTTTGCCGCTCGCACCGTGGTCTCCGCCCGGACGGGGGAGCAGTTTCGGCTGTGCTGGCTGGACGGCATGGTGAAAAGCGAACGGCTCAACGACTATGTCATCCGCCCGCTGGCCGCCGGGCCGGTGCGGGAGGGGATAGAGGAACTGCGGCAGGTGCTGGAGGGCGGCGTGTGGAACCTGAACGTTCAGCGGCAGACCACATTGGACGACATTGCGGAGCAGCTGGTGGCGGGGTCGGCGGCTGTTTTCTGCGCCGCTGGGGTGCTGACCTGCGACGTAGGCACCGAGGAAAAACGCTCTGTCCAGGCCCCGGAGGACGAGGTGGCCGCGAAAGGGGCCAAAGACTCCTTTGTGGAGAGTCTGCGCACCAACACCAGCCTGCTCCGGAGGCACTTGCGCTCCCCCCACATCCAAATTCAGGAGTTCACCGTGGGCCGGGAGAGCCGGACGCCGGTGGATGTCGTGTGGATGGAGGGGCTGACCAACCGGAAGCTGGTGGAGGACGTGCGGCGGCGGCTGGAACAGATGGACATCGACGGGCTGCTCTCCACTGGCGACTTTGAGGAGTACGTGGCCCAGCGCAAGGGGGCAACCTTCCCGCAGATGGTGTTCACCGAGCGGCCCGACCGGTTCTGCCGGGGGATTTTGGACGGCAGAGTGGGGGTGTTCATCGAGGGCATCCCCCTGGGCGGGCTGCTGCCGGGGAACATCGCTCAGTTTTTGCAGGCGCCCCAGGATCAGATGTACCACTGGATCATCAGCGGGGCGCTGCTGACCCTGCGGTATCTCTGCCTGTTGACGACTCTGCTGCTGCCGGGGTTTTATATCGCCGTGGCCTCCTTCCACTTTGAGATGATCCCCACCAAGCTGGCCATGTCCATCATCGCCAGCAAGCAAAACGTTCCCTTCGCCACGCCGTTTGAGGTGCTGCTGCTCCTGCTGGCCTTTGAGATTTTGCAGGAGGCGGGGCTGCGCCTGCCCAAGACCATCGGCCAGACCGTCTCCATCATCGGCGGACTGGTGGTGGGACAGGCGGCGGTGGATGCGAAGATTCTCTCCCCGGCGGTGGTCATTGTGGTGGCGGCGGCGGGCATCGCCGGGTTCACCCTGCCCAATCAGGACTTAGCCAATGCCCTGCGCATTTGGCGGTTTCTGGTCGCGCTGGCGGCCAGCGCGGCGGGGCTGTTTGGCGTGGTGACGGCGCTGGCGGCGCTGGTCTGTCACCTGGCGGGGATGGAGAGCTTTGGCCTGGCCTATCTGACCCCCTTCGCCGCCGATGCGGGGCAGCAGGTGGAGGGACACGCCGTGTTCCGCCAGCCCATCCCGGAAGTGAAAATGCGGGAGCTTTCGCTGAAGCCGGAGAACCGGAGAAGGCAGAAGTGAGAGACGTTTTCGTCAACGATATATCATTAACTGGTTATCCCTTTGAATCAGCCTTGTCAGTAATTCCGGCGTGAAACCCCTCCACCATGCTTCGCATGGTCCCCCTCCGCCGTCAAGCGGCACTTCCGCTGCGCTCCCTGCCCTTTCAGGGGAGGAGGGCCGCCGCCTTTAGGTGGTGGCGGAGGGGTTTCTGGTGAATGGCTGAGCAAAGGAGAAAGATAGATATAATATCTACAACAAATCAGGGGAGAAAAATGTGAAACAGGCGATTTATACATTCTTTTTAACAATTTTCTGCGCAACCCTCACCGGCTGCTCCAGCACCTTCCTCCCGGAGAGCCGGGACATCACCAACGTCCAACTGATGCGTACCCTGGCTCTGGACCCCGGAGAAGAGGCGCGGGTGGTGGTGACGGCGGCGGGAGAGGTGCAGCCTGGTGACGAGGGCGCGGAGGCCCAGCCGCCCACGATTCTGAGCTGGGAGGCCCCCACAGTGTTCTCCGCCTGCCTGACCATGCAGACCTATGGGGACGGCTGTGTATCCTACGGACACGTCAGCCAGTGTCTCATCAGTGCCGACCTGCCGGAGCGGGTGGGCGGTTATCTGCTGGATTTTATCGAGCGGGACTTTGAAATGAGGATGGACATCGACCTCTACGCCGTGACGGAGGGCCGGGCGTCGGATCTGCTGACAGAGACGGCCAGCGGGTCGCAGTCCGCCACCCAGCGGCTGGAATCTGTCGCCCGCGACCTGTCGCTGACCTCCCAGGGCTGGCCGGTGACCCTCCGGGATTTCCTCATCGACCTGGCGGACAATGGCTGCGCCCTGCTCCCTGTGGCGGCTTTGCAGGAGGAGGAAGGGGAGACCACCCTCGCCTGTGACCATATGTGCTGGTTCCGGGAGGAGCAGTTTGGCGGCGAACTGAGTGGGGAACAGTCCCGGGCAGCGGCGATTTTATCCGGTCAGGCGAAAAGCGGCGCGGTGGAGGCCAACCTCTCCGATGGGAGTCTTGTGGGGCTGCGGCTCACCGACGCAGAGGTCCGCTGGCAGCCGCTGTGGGAGGGGGACACGTTGGTGGGCGTGACAGCTCAGGTCTCCGTCACTGCGGATTTGGCGGAGCTGCGAGGGGACGCGGATCCCTATGAACCGTCGGTGCAGGAGGAACTGAACCGTTGCCTCGCTCAGACACTGGAGGAACAGCTACAGGAACTGCTGACGTTTTCCCAGAGGGAACAGGCGGATTTCCTCCACCTGAGGCGCAGACTGGGGGTGCAGTGTCCCGCCCGGAGCGGCGTTTTACAGGAACACTGGGAGGAATGGTTTTCCCAACTGACGCTGACGGCCCAGGTGGAGGCCACGGTGGAGCGGAGCTATGACGTGAACCGGGCGGAGGTCAGCGCATGAGGTGGTTGTATTTGGCGCTGTGGGGCCTGCTGGCCTGGCAGGAGCTGCCACCTCTATGGCGGGAGGGCAAGCGGCGGGAACTGTCTCTCTGGCTGACCCTGGCCGGGGCGGGGCTGGCTCTGGCAGTGTGGTATTTCTGGGGAGACCCCCAATGGCGGCTGACGGAGTGGCTGTTGGAATGATTCACCCGCAAAGGAGCGTTGTTTATGGACAAATCCATTTCCCTGCGCCAATATTTGGTGCTGCTGTTTGTGGCGCTGCTCTCCCCGCTGGTAAAGCTGATCCCCGGCGGTCTGGCGGCTCGGGCCGGAACCGGCGCGTGGCTTTCGACGCTGGCTCTGCTGCCGATTGTCTTGGCGGTGGTTTGGCTGGCGGCGTACCTGGGCCGGGGCCTGCCGGAAAATGAGGGGCTGGGGGAACTGCTATGCCGCGCTCTGGGACAACGAGCAGGGCGTATCCTCTGCGGGGTTTGCGGTCTGTGGCTGCTGTTGCTCAGTTGCCTGACTCTGCGGCTGAGTGTGGAGCGGCTGACCTCCACCATCTATCCCAACACCGGGATGGGGCTGTTTTTTCTGGCGATTTTAGCCGTTGAGTGGTGGCTGGGCAAACAAAAGCTGCCTGTGTTGGCGCGGGTGGGGCAGATTTTCTTCTTCGCCGTGGTGTTGACCCTGGCGCTGGTGCTGGTCATGGGTGTCGACAGTATTCATCTATATAATATATGGCCCGTGTGGACCCAGAACCTGCCCGACGTTGCCAAGGCAACGGTTCCCGCGCTGGGCGTGCTGGGAACCGGTGTGGGGACGCTGTTCTGCTTCGGCCAGGTGACAGATCGACGGGGCGGCAGGTGGCAGGCGCTGTGGTGGACGGCGGCGCTATGTTTGACCCTGGCGGCGCTGAGCTTTGTGGTGTTAGGCGTGTTCGGCCCCGATGTCGTTCAGCGGCTGCAAATCCCTTTTTTCAGCCTGGCCAAAGAGGTGAGCGTCGAGGGGGCGGTGGAGCGGTTGGAGCCGCTGGTGGTGACCATGTGGGTGTTCACCGATGTGGTGCTGCTGGGGCTGCTGCTGCGGAGCGCGCGCCGGGCGTTGGCCCTGGCCGTGGGCGGTGAGGAGCGGCAGAGTATGACCCCGCTGCTGCTTTTGGTGCTGCCGGGGGCTTATCTGGTGACGGGTTCCTTTTTTGCCTTGGAGCGAAGTTATGAGATGTGGTTCCTATGGGGAGATTTGGCCCTGTTTTATGGGATACCGCTGGCCGCCGTCCTGATCGGAAAATGCAGAGGGGTGTTGTAAAACGGGAAAATCACCGTGAGAAACGTCAGTGAAAAAATTTTCGTTTTGCGTCGAAAAAACAGTTGACATTCGTTTGCGCGAGTGGTATAGTATCGTTCGTTCGGGCGATTCGCTCGCGTCCGCGAGAAGGGTCGTCGGTCATATCTGCAAAGCGCTGGACTTGCAATCTTGTTTGGAAAACAAAAAAATGCTTGACAAAGCGCTGCGGATATGCTAAGATTAATAAGTCGTTCAGAGTGACGCAGCAAGCGGTATGATGAAGAATGACGACTGTGTACCTTGTAAATTAAACAACGTGAAACAAACTTGAAGCACCAGATAAGA
>JAJQBR010000052.1:11950-34688 GCA_021203185.1 Clostridiales bacterium | reverse complement strand
GGGGACCATGCGAAGCATGGTGGAGGGGTTTTCCCCGAAATTACCGAAAAGGCTGATTCAAAGGAACAACCAAAACCATTCAAAAAAGGAGCCAAACCCTATGCACGACCAACTGACTGCCGACGACCTGCGGCAAATGCGGGAGGAACTGGACTACCGCCGTATCACCCTCCGGCCCAAGCTGCTGGAGGAGGTGAAAACCGCCCGCGCCTTTGGCGATTTGAGCGAAAACTTCGAGTACAAGGCCGCCAAGCAGGAGAAAAACCAGAACGAGCGCCGCATCCGCTACCTGGAGAAGATGATCGAGACGGCCCGCGTCATCACCGACCGCTCCGCCCCGGATCAGGTGGGGCTGTTCGACAAAGTGACCGTCTGGTTCGACGAGGACGAGGAGGAGGAAGTGTTCCAAATCGTCACCGCCGTCAAGGAGGACGCGCTACACAATCTCATCAGCAATGTCTCCCCGGTGGGGAAGGCCCTGCTGGGCCGCCGGGTGGGGGACACCGTCACCGTCCAGGTCAACGACAAGTACAGCTATCCCCTGACCATCCGGGCCATCGAGAAGCAGGAGGACGATGGGTCCATCCCCATCAGCTCCTATTGAACAATGTGCAATTTTGCAAAAAACCGACCATCGCTCACGAAAACGCAGCCCTGGGAGCCAGATGCTCTCAGGGCTGCTGTTTTTTGCTTAAATTGTGTGCGAAATCGCGTTACTTCGCCTTACAGCTCCTTGATGGAGGGGGCAAAGGCCGCGTACTTGGCAACCTTGGCGTCGCACTCCTCTTTGGTGGGAGCGTTGGCCAGGATGTAGACCTTAATCTTCGGCTCGGTGCCGGAGGGACGGATGATAAAGGTGGTGCCGTCCTCCAGGTCGTAGGCCACCACGTTGGAGCCGGACAGTTCCATCTCTTCCACCTTGCCGCAGGACAGGCAGGTGGAGGTGCCGGTCTGGTAGTCCTTGGCCACCAGGACCTTGGTGCCGGCCACTTCGGTCATGGGGTTGGCGTGGAGCTTGGCCATGATGTCGGCCATCTTCGCCATACCGTCCAGGCCGGGCATGACCAGGTTCAGGGTCTTTTCACCGTAGAAGCCGTACTTGGCGTAGCAGTCCATCAGGGCGTCATACAAGGTCTTGCCCTGAGTGGCGTAGTAGGCGGCCATTTCCACCACGATAACGATGGCGGTGACAGCGTCCTTGTCTCGGACGTAGTCGCCGAACATATAGCCGCAGGACTCCTCGAAGGAGAAGATAACCTGGCCCTCGCCGGACTGCTCCAGCTTGTCCTTCTTCTCACCCAGGAACTTGAAGCCGGTGAAGGTGCGGGCAGATTTGACGCCGTTTGCCTCAGCGACCTTGGTGGCCATGGCGGAGGAGACGATGGTGGTGTTGGCATAGGCGTTGGCGGGCAGGGTGCCGGCACGCTTCCGGGCCTGAATGGCGTAGTCCTCCAGCAGGATGCCGGTCTGGTTGCCGGTGAGGACGGTGTAGTCGCCGGAGGAGGTCTTTACCATGACGCCCACACGGTCAGCGTCCGGGTCGGAGCCGACGATCAGGTCGCAGCCATGCTCCTTGGCCAGGTCAACGGCCAGGTAGAAGCCCTCCGGGTTCTCCGGGTTGGGGGAGACCACGGTGGGGAAGTTGCCGTCAATGACCATCTGCTCCGGCACGCAATAGACCTTCTTCATGCCCAGCCGCTTCAGCGCTTCTGGAATCAGCTTGTGGCCGGTGCCGTGGAAGGGGGTGTAGACGATGCCGAAGTCATCCGCCACCTTGGCCACGGACTCCCGGTCAATGACCTGCTCCATGACGTTGGCCAGGAACTTCTCATCGGTCTCCGGGCCGATGATGGTGACCAGACCCTGAGCTTTGGCCTCGTCCAGATCCATGATTTTCACATCGTCAAAGACATCCAGCTCTTTCATTTTGGCGGCCACCACGTCGGCGGGGCCGGGAGGCAGCTGAGCGCCGTCGCTCCAGTAGACCTTATAGCCGTTGTACTCCTTGGGGTTGTGGGAGGCGGTGATGTTGATACCCGCCTGACAGCCGTACTCCCGGACGGAGAAGGACAGCTCCGGGGTGGGGCGCAGCTCGTCAAAGAGCTTGACCTTGATGCCGTTGGCGGCCAGCACAGCGGCGGCCTCCTCCGCGAACTCCTGAGAGTGGTTGCGGCAGTCGCAGGAGATGGACACGCCCTTCTCGCAGGCTTCGGGGCCTTCCGCCTTGACCACTTCGGCAAACGCCTGGGTGGCATGGCCCACCACATGGCGGTTCATCTGGTGCAGGCCCACGCACATGGTGCCGCGCAGACCGGCTGTGCCGAACTCCAGCGGGCCAAAGAAGCGGGACTCGATCTCTTTGGGATCATCCTTGATAGCCTCCAGCTCGGCTTTCTCCTCCGGGGAGAGAGCGGGGCTGTTCAGCCATTTTTCATACGTTTCCATAAAGGACATAAAAAAGGCACCTCCGAAAAAAGTTTCATGGTAAGTTGCAAGTGACATTCGCTAAAATATATTATACAAAAGACATGGCCTTTTGTCCAGACAAAAATAACATAATATACAAACTTGACAAAATAATTCCCTGTTCCAGCGGAAAACCAGATGTCGGGAGGCGGAGCAGGGGCGAATCACCCATGAAAGGGCGGGTTTATGAGCGGCTGAGGGCCGCAAAAGCCCCCGACGGCAGGGGTACCGTCGGGGGCTGGGAGATTGTCACATAACTTCCTTGGTGGCGATCATATCCACGCCGGTGCCGGCCACGTCAGCCTTGACCACGTCGCCGATGTGGACGGGGGCCTCCACCGACACCCCGGCGATGTCCTTTACGCAGGCGAAGATTTTGCCCTTGGGGATGTCGCTGGCGGTCTTACAGGAGACGGTAGACGCGCCGGTGGTGCTGCCCACCACGCGGACCGTGCTGGTGACGATACGGGTAGGGTTGGTGACCTCTTTCCGGGCGTAGGCCGCGCCCCGGGGGCAGGTGTTGCCGGTGACGGAGACGACCTCGCCGTTTTTCATCGTCACCTCCAGCGGACAGCCCATGGGGCAGCCAATGCAGGTTAAATTTTTGACTTCCATCTGTCACGCCTCCTCTACTTTGATGCAAATGCTGCTCAAATCGGGATGGGCCTCGAACATGGCCCGCTTCAGCTTGACTTCCTCCATCTCGCCGGGGGCCATGACCGGCCGCTTGCGGTGGATGACCCGGTCGCCGTCCAGATAGACGTTGACGAAGCGGTTCTTCATCACGCCGCCCACCCGGAACCGAACTACCAGCTCGTCGCCGACCCTGGCCGGGTCGATGGTGCAGGGGACGGTGTACCGGGGACCGCCCTCTACGGCGACAGGGATGTCGTTCCTGGCCCCGTCAGTGCAGCCGCCCGCTACGTAAGCGGCGGCGCTGCGCCCGGCGGCGGCGGCTTCCTCGGAAACGAAGTCCACCAGGTCGTGAACGTGGAGTACATTGCCTGCGGCAAAGACGCCGGGGATGGAGGTCTCCAGGCTCTCGTTGACGGTGGGGCCGTTGGTGACCCGGTTCAGCTCCACGCCCATGTCCCGGGACAGCTCATTCTCCGGGATCAGGCCGCAGGAGAGCAGCAGGGTGTCGCAGTCGTAATGCTCCTCGGTGCCGGGAATGGGCTTGTTGTGGCTGTCCACTTCGGCGATGGTCACGCCGGTGACGCGCTCCTTGCCCTCGATGTCCACCACGGTGTGGCTCAGCTTCAGGGGGATGTCGAAGTCGTTGAGGCACTGGACGATGTTCCGCTTCAAACCGCCGGAGTAGGGCATCAGCTCGGCCACGACCTTGACCTTCGCGCCCTCCAGAGTCATACGGCGGGCCATGATGAGGCCGATGTCGCCGCTGCCCAGGATGACCACTTCCCGACCGGGCATAAAGCCTTCGATGTTCACCAGCCGCTGAGCGGTACCGGCGGAGTAGATACCGGCGGGGCGGTAGCCGGGGATGTTCAGCGCGCCCCGGCTGCGCTCCCGGCAGCCCATGGCCAGCACGATGGCTTTCGCCTGGATGTCAAACAGGCCGTCCTCCCGGTTCATGGCGGTGACGACTTTCTCCGGGGAGATGTTCATAACCATGGTGGAGAGCTTGTGCTCGATCTGCTTTTTGTAAATCTTCTCCGCGAAGCGGTGGGCGTACTCCGGCCCGGTCAGTTCCTCCTTGAAGGTGTGCAGGCCAAAACCGTTGTGGATGCACTGGTTCAGGATGCCGCCCAGTTCCTTGTCCCGCTCCAGGATGAGGATGCTTCTGGCTCCGGCGTCATAGGCTGCGTTGGCCGCCGCAAGACCGGCGGGGCCGCCGCCGACGATTACAATGTCATAGTTTTTCATGGCTCTCCCTCCTTAGACCCGGTCTTTTGCCGTGCCGACAATGAGCTTGGAGGCCCCGCCGCACTTGGTAATGTCGCTCTGGCTGACGCCCAGCTCCCGGGCCAAAATCTCCAGCACGCGGGGGCTGCAGAAGCCCGACTGACACCGGCCCATCCCGGCGCGGGTGCGGCGCTTGACCCCGTCCAGGCTCCTGGCGCCCAGGGGACGGTGGATGGCGTCCAAAATCTCCCCCTCGCTGACGCTCTCGCAACGGCAGATGATTTGGCCGTAGGCGGGCTGCTCCTTGATGAGGGCGGTGCGCTCCTCTTTGGAGAGGGTCTTGGGGTCCAAAATACCCTTGCGCTTGCCCACATAGTCGGGGTTCTCCTGCAAGTCCAGCTTATCCCGCAGCAGCTCGGCCACTTCCAGGCCGACGGCGGGGGCGGAGGACAGGCCAGGGGACTCGATGCCTGCGCAGTCGATGAAGCCGGGGGCGTCGGCCACCTCGCCGACGATAAACTCATCGCCGTCCTCGTGGGCGCGCAGCCCGGCGAAGCTGGTGATGACCTGGCGGATGGGCAGGTTGGGGACGGTGGTTCCGGCCTTGGCGGTCAGGTCGGCAATGCCCTCGGCGGTGGTGTTGATGCCTTCCCGATCCTCGATGTCAAAGGCGGTGGGGCCGACGATGGTGTTGCCGTGGACAGTGGGACTGACCAGCACACCCTTGCCCAGCGCGCCGGGCAGCTGGAAGATGGTGTGGGTCACGAAGCCGCCCGTGGAGCGGTCCAACAGGCAGTAGTCGCCCCGGCGGGGAGTGATGTGAATCTTCTCGCTGCTGACCATGTTGTGGAAAACATCGGCGTACACACCGGCGGCGTTGACGACGCATTTGGCGTCGAACACGCCCTTGTCGGTCTGCACAGCCCAGCCGCCCTCTTTGCGGGGAGAGATGGCTTTGACCTCGGTACTCAGCTTGAACTCCACGCCGTTGGTGTTGGCGTTCTCCGCCAGGGCGATGGTCAGGTGGAAGGGGCAGATGATGCCGCCGGTGGGGGCCCACAGCGCGGCCACCGCGTCGGGGTTGATGTTGGGTTCCATCTCCCGCAGGCGCTGGGCGTTGATGACCTCCAGCCCTTCGACCCCGTTTTTCAGGCCGTTTTCATACAGGGCCTGAAGCTTGGGGCGGTCCTCCTCGTTCATGCAGACTACCAGGCTGCCGTTGCGCCGGAAGGGTACGTCCAGCTCCTCCGCCAGGGCGGGCATCATCACGCTGCCCTGAACGTTCAGCCGGGCTTTCAGGCTCCCAGCGGCGGCGTCGAACCCGGCGTGGATAATGGCGCTGTTGGCCTTGGAGGTGCCGCAGCACACGTCCTCCTCCCGCTCGATAACGCAGGCGTTCACCTGGTAGCGGGAAAGGAACCGGGCCACCGCGCTGCCGGTGACACCGGCGCCAATGATAATTACGTCATACACGGTTCATTCACTCCTCATTCAATATCCTAAGTTGATTGCGCATAACAGGGAAAACGAATCACTCTTTGGCCCAGCCGAAGGTAGTACCCACGGCGCGCCGCCAGCCCAGTACCCGTCTGTCCCGCTCCGCAGGTTTGATTTTGGGGCCAAAGACCTTGTCAATGGTCCAGTTCATCGTCACTTCTTCCTTGCTGTCCCAATAGCCCACGGCCAGACCGGCCAGATAAGCCGCGCCCAGAGCGGTGGTCTCCACACAGGCGGGGCGGTTGACGGGGGCCTGGATGATGTCGGCCTGGATCTGCATCAGCAGGTCGTTGGCGGAAGCGCCGCCGTCCACCCGCAGGGCGGCCAGCTTGATGCCGGAGTCCTCCTCCATGGCCTTGAGTACGTCATAAGTCTGGTAGGCCAGAGACTCCAGGGTGGCGCGGATGATGTGGTAGCGGTTGGTACCCCGGGTCAGACCCACGATGGTACCCCGGGCGTAGGGATCCCAATAGGGCGCGCCCAGACCGGTGAAGGCGGGAACCACATAGCAGCCGTTGGTGTCTGGCACTTTTTTGGCGAAGTATTCAGAGTCGGCGGCGGAGTCCACTACTTTCAGCTGATCCCGGAGCCACTGAATGGCGGAACCAGCCACAAAGATAGAACCCTCCAGCGCGTACTGCACTTTCCCGTCCAGTCCCCAGGCGATGGTGGTTACCAGACCGTTTTTGGAGAACACAGGTTTCTCACCGGTGTTCATCAGCAGGAAGCAGCCGGTGCCGTAGGTGTTCTTGGCCTCGCCGGGGTTGAAGCAGGTCTGACCGAACAGGGCGGCCTGCTGGTCGCCGGCAGCGGCGGCGATGGGGATGGGTTCGCCGAACAGGTCGGCGGTGGTTTCGCCGTAGATGCAGCTGGAGGGCTTCGCCTCCGGGAGCATACAGGCGGGAATGCCCAGCTCGGCCATGATGTCCTCGTCCCATTTCAGGTCGATGATGTTGAAAAGCATGGTCCGGGCGGCGTTGGAGTAGTCGGTGACGTGGACCTTGCCGCCGGTCAGCTTCCAAATCAGCCAGGTCTCCACGGTGCCAAACAGCAGCTGTCCGGCCTCCGCCTTCTCCCGTGCGCCGGGGACGTTCTCCAGCATCCAGCGGATTTTGGTGGCGGAGAAGTAGGGGTCGATGATAAGGCCGGTCTTTGCCCGGTATTCGTCGGTCAGGCCCTTTTCCACCAGGGTGTCGCAGAACTCTGCGGTGCGGCGGTCCTGCCAGACGATGGCGTTGCAAATCGGCTCGCCGGTGGCCTTGTCCCAGACGATGGTGGTCTCCCGCTGGTTGGTGATGCCGATGGCGGCGATGTCTGCGGCGGTGGCTCCCGCCTTGGTCAGAGCCTCGGATGCCACAGCGTACTGGGTCAGCCAGATCTCCGTTGCGTCATGTTCCACCCAGCCGGGCTGGGGGAAATACTGGGTGAACTCCTTCTGGGCGACGCTGACCATCTCTCCGTCTTTGTTGAACAGGATGCAGCGGTTGGATGTGGTGCCAGAGTCTAATGCCATGATGTACTTTGCCATGTGTGCGATTCCTCCTTTTGGGTTTTACTTATATTACAAACTACATTGCAAACAAAATAATTGGGTCCGGTTATCCCTTTTACGCTACCTTTTTAGCTGTTCGCTTTAGACTGGTAGTACCAAGCTAACAGCTAATAGCTAACAGCTCATTGACTTACATATCCCAAACGGCCTCGTTGGTGGTGGAGATGGCGGTGGCCCCGGCGTCCAGGGCGCTGATGGCATCCTTTTTGCTGTCGATCAGCCCGCCGGCCAGCAGGGGAATTTTGGTGGCGGCGTGGAGGCGGCGGATGATGTCGGGCATGACGCCGGGGAGGATTTCCAAAAAGTCCGGCCCCACGCTGCTCATGTTGCCCGCCTCTTCCAGTGACATGGAATCCAAAATGAAGATGCGCAGCACCGTGTACATCCGCAGCTCCCTGGCCCGCACGATGAGGTTCTGGTGGGTGGAAATGATGCCGTCCACCTTGGCGTTCTGGTGGAGGAAGTCCACGGCGATCTCCTTGGTGGCAAGGCCGTAAATCAGATCCGCGTGAACCAGGGCGATTTTCCCCGCGTTCTGGACAGCGGCGACGATGTTGGGGATGCTGCAAATGTCGCCGTAGAGGATGAACACCACCCGGATGTCCCGGCGGCGCAGGCAGTTTTGCAGCCCCTGGTCGTCCTTCACCGCCGCGATGATGGGGTTTGCCATCACCGCGTCATAAAATCGCTGCTCCATAGAAATGCTTCACCTCGAATGTTACAAAATCATAAAAAAAGACAAGGGAAGTAACGGCCCTTTCGGGCCTCTTGTCCCTTGCTCATTACTCCAAGCGAATGATTCAGTTGGTAAAGGGCTTGAAAAACTTCTGATAATCGGTTTCTCAAATTCCTTACTGTAAGTATATCACGTCTCCCGAAAAAAGCAACCCCTTTTTGAAGATTCTACTTTTATAACAAAATCGAGTGTTTGTTTTTGGCGGTTTTTACAAATCGAAAAGCCATGCCGATTCCATGTAGCTCATTTGTGGTACTTCGTACCGGCGTTGATTTGAAAGGCCCGATACACCTGCTCCAGCACCATCACCCGCGCCAGATGGTGGGGGAAGGTCATGGGGGACATGGACAGCCGCAGTTGAGCGGCCTCCTTCACGCTGGAGTGGAGGCCGCAGCTCCCCCCGATAACAAAGCACAGGGACGAGCGTCCGGCGCTGCCGAAGGTATTGATTTGCCGTGCCAGTTCCTCGCTGCTCAACAGCCTGCCCTCCACGCACAGGGTGATGAGGGCGGCGTTGGCGGGGACCTTCGCCAGGATGCGGCGGCTCTCCTTCTCCAGTGCCGCCTGAATCTGGGCGGGGGAGGGAGCGTCCGGCAGCCGCTCCTCCGCCAGCTCCACGATGTCCAGACGGCACAGGCCCCGCAGCCGCTTTTGGTACTCCTCCACGGCGGCGATGTAGAATTTTTCCTTTAGCTTGCCCACACAGAGGACGGTGATAGCGTACATGGCGGCCTCCCTTTCTTGTTCGATTATCCCTTTCAATCAACCGTGTCGAGGATTCCGACGAAAACCCCTCCACCATGCTTCGCATGGTCCCCCGAGGTGGCACGGTGTAAGCCGTGACGGAGGGGTTTCTCGCTGGAAATGCTGACACGGCTGATTTAAGGGGATAACCAGCTTGCAAATTAAACCTCATACGCCTGGCTCAGTTCGTCCCTGGGGGCCAGCCCCAGCCGGGGAGAAAGTCCCTCCTTTTGAAGCGTGTCCCGCACCACGGAATAGGCCAGCTCCGGCGTGTTGTTCTCCTTGCTCAAATGGCCCAGCACCAGCGTCCCGGTGCCATGGCGGGCCAGGTACACCGCCAGCTCTGCGGCGGCCTCGTTGCACAGGTGGCCGATGTCGCTGAGGATGCGTTCCTGCAAATAGTAGGGGTAGGGGCCGCTGCGCAAAGAATCGACATCGTGGTTGCTCTCCAGCAGCACCAGGTCGGTCCCGGTGAGGATACTGCGTATGTAATCCGTCACATGGCCCAAGTCAGTGGCCACGGCTGCGGAGCTTTCCCCGTCGGAGACGCGATAGCCCACGCTGTCGGCGGCGTCGTGGGGGGTGGGGAAGGAGGTCACGGTCAGCCCGTCCAGGTCGAAGCAAGTTCCGGCGGGGACCAGCATCAGGTGGTTCTGGGTGACGGGGTATTTCCGCACCAGGGCGGCGCAGGTTCCCCCGCTGGCGTAGATGGGAACGTTGCAATGCTTCATCAGCACTCCCAGCCCCGCGATGTGGTCGGCGTGTTCGTGGGTAACTAAAATGCCGTTCAGGTCCCCCGGCGTCAGTCCGCAGTCCCGCAGCCGCTGGGTGATTTTGCGGCAGGAAATGCCCGCGTCCACCAGAACGGCGGCGCCGCCGCTTTGAATCAGGATGGAATTGCCGCTGGAACCGCTGGCCAGCGTCCGTAGTAACATAGGCTCACCTCTTCTATGAGTTGTTAGCTGTTAGCTTTTAGCAGAGGCGGCCCTTGGCCGCCTAAAAAACGGGAAACCTGCGGGCGGCCACGGGCCGCCCCTACACTTTTGGAAGTAAAAAACGATCCGTGTATCTCAACTCAACAAATCGCAGGTCATGAAACTGCAAAAGGGACAATCAAACAACATGAAAAAAGCGGCTGCCAGAGACAGCGGCTTTTTTCGACACTATTCATCTGAAAACGGGGCGGTTCAAACAGGGCATAGAACCGCCCCCGGAAAAGTTTAGCTGTTAGCTGTTAGTCAGGTACTACTAATCACCGGCCACTAGCCACTAACCACTCGTTCAGCACCGCCAGGCTAAAAGCTAAGAGCTAATAGCTAATGGCTATAAAATTACCCCGCGTGGCTCTCGCTGCGGCTGTCCTCGTCAGGCACGTCCACAATGCGGATGTCCGCTCCCACACCCTGGAGCTTGCCGGTCAGGTCGTCGTAGCCCCGCTCGATATAGTGGATGCAGCCGATCTCGGTGGTGCCGACGGCGGCCAGCCCGGCCACCACCATAGCGGCCCCGGCCCGCAAATCGCACGCCTGGAGCGGCGCGCCGGTCAGGTGGTCTACGCCCTCCACCACGGCGATTTTGCCGTCCACCTGGATTTTCGCACCCATGCGCTTGAACTCCTCTACATAACGGTAGCGGTTCTCCCAGATGCCCTCGTTGACCATACTCGTCCCCTGGGCCAGGCACAGGCAGGCGGTCATCTGGGGCTGCATATCGGTGGGGAAGCCGGGATAGGGCATGGTTTTGATGTTGGTGCGCCTGAGGCCGTGCTTGCGAATAACGCGGATGTCGTCTCCGTCCTCCCGAATCTCCACACCCATCTCCACCAGCTTGGCGGTGATGCAGTCCAGGTGCTTGGGAATGACGTTTTTGATGAGGACGTTGCCCCCGGCGGCGGCGACGCAGGCCATGTAGGTGCCGGCCTCGATTTGGTCGGGGATGATGGAATAAGCGCCGCCGTGGAGCTTTTTCACACCGCGGATTTTGATGACATCCGTACCGGCCCCCATGATGTCGGCTCCCATAGAGTTCAGGAAGTTGGCCAGGTCCACCACGTGGGGTTCTTTGGCGGCGTTTTCGATGACGGTCAGGCCCTTTGCCAGCACCGCCGCCATCATGACGTTCATGGTTGCGCCAACGCTGACCTGATCCATATAGACAGTGGCGCCGGAGAGGCCGCTCTCCTGGGCGTTGGCATAAACAAAGCCGCCCAAAACATCCACATTGGCTCCCAGCGCCTCAAATCCCTTGATGTGCAGGTCGATGGGACGCACGCCCAGGTTGCACCCGCCGGGCATGGAAACCTGCGCCCGGCCAAACCGGCCCAGCAGTGCGCCGATGAGGTAATAGGAGGCGCGCATTTTCCGGCACAAATCGTCGGGAACGCAGAAGTTGCGGATATGGCGGCAGTCGATTTCGACTGTGTTTTTGTTGATGGAACGGACGCCTGCCCCCAGCTCCCGGAGGATTTCCAGGCTCAGGGTTACGTCGCTGATTTGGGGGATGTTCTCGATGCGGCAGACGCCATCCACCAGCAGGGCGGCGGGGAGGATGGCGACGGCGGCGTTCTTCGCGCCGCTGATTTCGATTTCACCAAAAAGCGGTTTCCCGCCGTGAATCACGTATTTATACAAGGTAACTCCCTCTTTTCCTCTATTCAAAAGTCCCAACCGGACGATGTAGCCGGGAGAAGCCGCGCTCAACTGGTGGCCCACCAGAAAAGGGCTCCGTCACCGGGAATTTTTACACAAACGACGCGGGTATTGCATCGCGTTTTTAGTATAACACATACGTTACGTAAAATCAAAGAAAAATTAAAAAACTTTTAAGGTCGCGCCGCCGCTTCCATTGTGCGATTTGCTAAAACAGAGTTTCTTTTTTCAAATGTTGCCCGGCTGCTTTCCGCTTTTTTCACAAAAAAGGGCCTGCCGGGTTTGGCAGGCCCTCTCGGTTCACTTTTCTGTTTCCTTTTGCCAAATCAGCGTCCGTTCTTCGCTCTCCGGCACGTCGTAGTGGGAATACACCATCTCGTTCAGCTGTTCCTCTGTCCACTGGCCGCCGGATCTGGCTGTGTCGTAGGCTGCATTGGCCAGGCCGGTCAGGTAAACGCCAAACGGCCCGGTCTCCGCCTCCATGCCCGGCTGGTAGTACACCGCTGTGAAAGCGTCGCTGAGCACCACGCTGTCCAAAGCTCCGTAGGAGGAGGTGTAGTCGTACTCCATCTCCGTGGGAATGCCGTCGGTGAGGGTCCAGGAGACGGTGCAAACGTCCATCAACTCGTCCCGGCTGTAGGAATCCCAGCCGTAAAACAGGCCGTAAAACCGCCAAGTCAGCAGGGACAGCCGGGTGCCATTCTGGAGGGAGACATACGCCGTGGCGTTGCCCGCCTCGTCCTGGGTATAGATAACGCTGAGGACGCCGCCCCTGGCCCGGTCGCTGAGCTGGAGCCGGGTCTGGCCGGTGCTGGCAGTCTCCACCAAAATGTCCGAAGCGTCCAGCTCCACGGCGGTGTCCTGCATGACGCTGACCGCCGGCAGCACCACCAGCAGCACCACCAAAATCACGGCGATAACGGCGTTGCGGATAATTCGGTTCCGCCGCTTCCGGCGCAGCCGGGCCATGATACGCTGCTCGGTCTCTGGGGGGACTGCCAGCGGGGCCTTCAGTTCCTCCAACTGGGCGGCGCAGGCGGGACACTCTGCCAGATGCTCCTCCACCAGGGCCTGGGTGTCGGCGCTGGCCTCGCCCTCAGCGTAAAGGGGGAGCAGATCCCGGATGATATCACAGGTAATGCGGTTCATGTTTGTTCCTCCTTTGCCATCTGTTGTTGCAGCTTCCGCTTGGCCCGCAGGAAGGTCACCCGCGCCCAGCCCTCCGTCCGCCCGAACAGGGCGGCGATCTGGGCGTAGGACAGCTCCGAGAATACCCGGAGGGTGAACACCTGCCGGTAAGTCTCCTTCATTCCGTCCAGGTGCCGCCGCACCCGCTGGAGGGACTCTTTGTTTTCGTAGTCCTGCTCGATGTCGGCGCAGGGGTCCGGCGGGTCGAACTGTTCCGGCAGGGGAACCAGGCGCTTTTGCCGCCTGTGGTGGGAAAAATACAGGTTTTTTGCGATTTGACACAGCCAGGTGCGGATGTCGCAGTTGCCCCGGAACCGCTCCGCGTGGGCGCAGGCCCGGAGGAAGGTCTCCGCCGTCAGCTCCTCGGCTATGGCGGCATCGCCGGTCAGGGCTTTCAGGTACAGATATACGTCCTTGTAGTACCGGCGGTAGAGCTGTTCCAGTTCTTGCATCTTTCTCACCCCTTTCAACTATAAGACGCGGGGAGGGCGGGTTTGTTACAGGGTTTTGCGCAAAAATTTGTTGCGGCGCGATTCCGGCTGGAACAATTAGCAATTAGCAATGTGCAATTGGGAGGGGATTCTGGCACATGGCTGAGTAAAGAGGATAACCAGAAAATAAAATTCCTTTTTCCTATTCTAAAACGAAACCGCGCGACCCGGCAAGTGCCAATCACGCGGTTTCGCTGGTTCATTCACTTTTCCGGGAACAGCTTGCCGAACAGCCAGTGACTAAAAGGGGCTGCGGCGAAGAAATTCCAGAGGAACGCCATGGGGAAGTTTTTGAGCACCGTTCCCACCCAGATGGCGGGAAGCTGCGCCACGGGCGCACCCGCCAGACAGACGTTGAACAGCACCGAGGCGATCAGGCTCATGGAGGGACACATGACCGCCACCGTCCCGCCCTGGCGGAGCAGCTGGCAAAAATACGGGTTATCCCGTTCCGGGTCGCTGTGTTTGGCAGCGAAGGCCGCGCCGAAGCGGTTGCCGTACAGGTTGGAGACGATAAACACGAAAACGCCCATGTAGGACGCTTCGATAAGGGCGTCCCAGAAGACGATGTTGGTCATGTTGCTCAAGCCACCGGCGGCCAGCGTCGCCCCTTCTTTGATGGCTACGTTATAGACCTCCATGCCGTATGCCATGGCGTAGGACATGAGCAGACCGAAAATAATTCCCTGTGCTTTTGTTTTTGGCATAGTTTCCTCCTGTTTCCTGCGGAAACGGCGCGCAGCCCAGGCCGAACAAAAAAGACGTATTCCCCTTCCGGCAACCGGAGAAGGGTATACGCCTTGCGAACATCCTGTGTGCTACACGCAGTTATGATTTTGTACGCTGGTTATTATATCATGGGAAAACCGCCGATGTAAGAAAAAGTTTTGCACAAAAAATCCTCCGGCTTGGCAGAGCAGCCGGAGGAAAAATGACAGTCGGACAGGGGAGAGGTTCATTCCTCCTCGAACAGTTCCTCCAGGGAGTGGATGGCGTCGGTGACGCTGTCATAGGCGTCGTCCATGGCGTCGATGCGCTCGTCCGCCGCCCTGCGCTCCGGGCTTTTTTTGGGCAGGAGCATCTTGGCGTTCTCCTCCTGCTCCCGGAGCAGACCCAGCCGCTGGTTCAAATCTTCCAGCTGGGCCAGGATGGTTTTCAATTCTGTTTCTCTCTGTGGGTTCATGGCAGTTCCTTTCTGTGGGTCAAGTGGATGTTATAAGAATTGGTTCTTCCTTTTACGCAACCATATGAGAATGATTAGGGGGCGCTGACGCGCCCACGCGCAAGCGTCAAAAGAAAAGGGGCGCGCTTTGCAGCATTGCACATTGCTAATTGCACGTTAATTCTTCCACCTGGCACAGCGTCGGCAGCTGCTCCGGTTCCAGCAGGCTGGCCCCGTCGAACAGGGCGGCGTGGAACCGGCCCATCCCCGGCCCCTGCTTCTCGGCATAGGCGGCGCAGCCCTTCCAGAAGGCCCCGGCGCACAGGGCGGCGGCATAGGGAGACTCCGTTACGGCGGCGAAGCCCCCCAGAAGCGCCGACAGCATACAGCCCGCACCGGTGACCTGGCGCATCCGAACCGAGCCGCCGGAGAGCAGCGCCAGCCGCTGGCCGTCGGTCACCACATCCACCGCGCCGGAGAGGAACACCGTACAGCCCAGCACCCGCGCCAGCCGGAGGGCGCAGTCCTGCCGTTGAGCCAGACCGCCGTCGGAGGCGCAGTCCACGCCGCTCTCCTGACTGGCAAGGCGCAGCAGCGCCTGCACTTCCCCCAGGTTGCCCCGGAGGATGGTGGGAGAGACCTTGTCCAGCAGGTGGGAAACCTGCTCCAGCCGGTACGCCGAGGCCCCCACTCCCACCGGGTCCAGCACCACGGGGTGGCCCAGGCGGTTGGCGGTCTGCCCCGCCAGTGCGCAGGCCAGGTATTTCCTGTCGTCGGGGGTGCCGGTGTTCAGCACCGTGGCGGCGCACTGTCCGCTGATTTCCGCCATCTCCTGGGGTTCCTGGGCCATGATGGGCCGTCCGCCTGCCGCCAGCAGCAGGTTGGCGCAGTCCTGAATCGTGACCAGGTTGGAGATGCAGTGAACCAGCGGGGCCTCCTGGCGGAGCCGGGTCAGCGGGGTGTAATCCACCGTCACCGCTCCACAATGGCCTGCATAGAGGCCATCGCGCCAGAGCGCTCCAGCGCCGCCAGCACCAGCCCCGCGATGATGGAGCCGCCCAGAGTGGAAACCAGGAAGGGGACGATGTAGGCGTAAAAGGCGATATCCCCGGCGGACTTGCCCATCAGGAAAATGGCCACCGGGTAGGCACACAGCCCGCCCAGTACGCCGGTGCCGACGACCTCAGCCGCCAGCGTCAGGGGGAGGTTTTTGGTCTTATGGTACATCATACCACAAAGCAGCGCGCCGATCATAGACCCCGGAAAAGCCATCAGGCTGCCCAGCCCCAGCAGATTGCGCAACAGACTGGCGACAAATGCCACCGTCACGCCGTAGGCGGGACCCAGGAACACGGCGCAGATGATGTTGACCATGTGCTGCACCGGCGCGCACCGGGATCCCAGCACCGGGAAGGAAAAGAGACTGCCCACGACGGCGCAGGCGGCCAGCAGCGCGGCCAGGGCCAGTTTTTTGGTAGAGGAATGGTTCATAGTAGGTTTCTCCTTTTCTGGTTTAGAATGAAAAAAAGCACTACGAAGAATCATACCCGCGGTGGTATGCCCCTTCGTGGCGCTTTCAGTGTCACTCTAATTTTATTATAGCGGCGGGGCGGGAGGCTGTCAAGGAAAATGTTCAAAGCGGAGCATTTAATCCGGGAGAGCGGATCTTCCGGTTCCGCCGGTCCAACTGCCGCTTGACCTTTTCCCCGGCGAACCGTATAATGGTATCAACAAATGCTGCCTGCGATTTTCGCCGCCCAGCGGCCTGATTTCACGATAAAGGACGGATTTATTATGTTTCCACGCTCCAGCGGTATCCTGCTCCACATCTCCTCCCTCCCCGGTGACTACGGCATCGGCTCCCTGGGGCGGGAGGCCCGCCACTTTGTGGACTTTTTGCAAAAGGCCGGCCAGCACTACTGGCAGCTGCTGCCCCTGGTTCCTCCCGGCGAAGGAGCCTCTCCCTATATGTCCCCCTCCACGGCGGCGGGCAACCCCCTGTTCATCGACCTGGAGGACCTGCGGGAGCGGGGCCTGCTGACGGCGGCGGATTTGGAGAGCTGCCGCTACTACGCGCCGGATCGGGTGGATTACGACTGGGTCACACGGCACCACTACGCCCTGCTGAAAAAAGCCTACGACAACGCCCCCCAGTCTCTGCTGGACGAGGCGTGGGCCTTCGCCCGGGAGCAGGGGGACTGGCTGCCGGATTACGCCCTGTTCCGGGCCGCCCACGACCACTTTGATGCCAAACTTTCCGCCTGGCCGGACAAAAAACTGCTCCGCAGGGAGCCGGAGACGCTGGAGGAATACCGGACGCTGCTGGAGAAGGAAGTCGGCGGCTATGTGTTCAACCAATACCTGTTTTTCCAGCAGTGGAACAGTCTGAAAGCCTACGCCAACGGGCGGGGGGTCTCCATCATTGGGGACATCCCCTTCTACGTCTCCCCGGACTCGGTGGATGTGTGGGTCCACCCGGAGTTATTTCAAGTGGATCCCGCCACCGGCAAGGCGGACTTTGTTGCGGGGGTCCCAGCCGACCTGTTCTCTGACGTGGGGCAGCTGTGGGGCAACCCTCTCTATAACTGGCCTGCCCACGCAGCCGACGGCTACCGGTGGTGGTGCGACCGCATCCGCCACACCAACACCTTTTACGATGTCGTCCGCATTGACCACTTCCGGGGGTTCCACTCCTACTGGGAGATTCCCGCCGGGGCGGAATCGGCCCTGGAGGGCCGCTGGCGGCAGGGACCGGGACAGGCTCTGTTGGACGCTGTCCAAAAACAGGTTCCGGAGGCCCAGTTCATCGCGGAGGATCTGGGGGACATTGATGAGGCCGCCCACAACTTCATCGTCGGTTCCGGTCTGCCGGGAATGCGGGTGCTGTGCGACGCCTTCAGTGACATCTGGGGTTCCTCGGACTTCCTGCCCCACAACTGTGTGCCGGAATCCGTCATGTACACCAGCACCCATGACACCGCCACCTTTGTCCAGTGGTACACCGACATCGCGGACGAGGCCCAGCGGAACTTCTGCAACCGCTACACCCGGATGCACTACGGCGACGCCATCGGCTGGACGGCGGTGGCCTGCGCCTGGGAGAGCGTCTCCCGGTTGGCTATGGCCTCCCTCCAGGACGTGCTGGGGCTGGGCGGCGATGCCCGCATGAACGCTCCCGGCACCATGGGACCGCACAACTGGAGCTGGCGGGTGCGGCTGGGGGCTCTGAACGACGAGGTGGCCGGGCGGCTGCGGGAGATCACCGGCACCTACGGGCGGCTGTGGTGAGAGTCCACCTGGCCGCTGTCCGGGTGGACGGAGAGCGGTTCGCCCTGGAGCGGAATCTCTCCTTGCTCTCCCCCGGAGAGGCGGAGCGGCTTTCCCGCCGCCGGGCGGAGGATCAGAAGCGGTCTGTGGCGGGCCGGTGGCTGCTGGGGCAGCTGCTGGCGGAGCATTGCACGGAACTCTCCCTCCCGCCCCGGCTGGACTACGGCTGGCAGGACAAACCCCTGCTGGCGGACGCACCGAAACTTGGCTTTAACCTGTCCCACAGCGGCCCATGGGCGGTGTGCGCCCTGTGCGCCGCCCCGGTGGGGGTGGACATCCAGGAGGAGCGGCCCCTGCGCCGGAACTTGATGCGGAGGTTCGCCCCGGCGGAGCAGGTGTTGCTGGAGGATTTGCCCGAAGGGGAGCGGCAGACCGCCTTTTACGACCTGTGGTGCCTAAAAGAAGCCTATTGCAAATGCACCGGCGACGGTTTGCGAACGCCTCTCAACGCCACTGTTTTCACCTTAAACCCGGTAACGCTGGACAAACCGGGCTATCGGGCGGCGTTGATCCCTTTCCAGGCGGAGGGGTGTCACCTAGGGGTGTGCATCCAGACGGCGGAGCCGTTGGAGGCGGAGCTGCGGGTTTTCCCCTAAATCCGGGAAACGCTTTTTTTCTGCCAATTCGTCAGGTTTTTCTGCCGGGGGGCTGGAAATTTGCCGCAGCTTCGATTATACTATAATAATATAGAAAAGACGCCCGAAAGCAACCGGGCGAAAGCATCATCGAGGTAACTGCCATGTTAAAAATAGGAACCGTTGGAACCGGCGCGATCACCGAGCAGATGCTCCGTGCCATCGCCCAGGTGGAGGGCGTGGAGTGTGCCGCCGTCTGCTCCCGCAGCCAGGAGAAGGCCACCCATTTTGCCCAAAACCACCGCATCCCCCTGGCGTTCAGTTCTCTGGATGAGATGTCCCAGCACAGCGAGATTAACACCGTCTATCTGGCCTCCCCCAACAGCCTCCACGCGGACCAGGCCCTCCAGGCCATCGCGGCGGGGAAGCACGTTATCTGCGAAAAGCCCCTGGCCACCACCGCAGCCCAGGCCAAAGAGGTGTTTCAGGCCGCCCGCGCCAGAGGAGTTTTTGTGTTCGAGGCCGTCTCCACCCTGTATATGCCCAACTTCCTCCGCTGCGCCGAGCTGGTGCAGGAGGTGGGCCAGGTGAAAAATGTAGTGTGCAGCTACACCCAGCGTTCCAGCCGGTACAGCGCCTACCTGCGGGGGGAACACATCAACGCCTTTGACCCGGCCATGGAGGGAGGCGCGCTGAACGACCTGGGGGTTTACGCCGTCCACGCGGTGGTGTGGATGCTGGGCCGTCCCCACGGCGTCACCTACTTCCCCATTCGGGGCAAAAATGGAGTGGATGTGTCCGGGATGCTGACGCTGGAGTACCCTGACCTGAAGGTGGAAATTTTCTGCGCCAAAAACTGCGCCCGGGGCAGCAGCTTCCTGCTCCAGGGCAGCGCCGCCACTCTGCGGGTAGACGGCCCGCTGAACACCTTCGGGCAGTGTTCACTGGACACGGCGGGGCGCTCTCAGCCCTTCCAGCTTCAGGACAACGACAAGCGCCTGTGCTACGAGATGGCTGCCTTCCGGGACGCTATCGACAGCGGGGACAAAAACATCTTCGAGCAGATGGCCGTCCAGAGTATTGAGGTGTCCACCGTGTTGGAGCAGGCACATAAGAACTGTCGGTAAAGTTGTTCAAGACGCAAAGGAACCCCTGGCGCGGTGCCAGAGGTTCCTTTTTTGTCGTTTTTTTGCAGTTTTCAGCGGTTTTTCGGGGAAGCGGGGAATGTGCGCGCAAGCCACTAACAGCTAAGAGCTAAAAGCTAACAGCTATCCTTTCCCTTTCCGCAGTGCGGCGCGGACGGTTCCCTGGGGATCCTTCACCAGCAGAATGACCAGCCAGACCACCAGCGCCAGCGCCACCACGGAGAGACCCAGATAGGCATCGTTGACCATGTCCGCCAGGGCGGGGGCGAAGTAATCGGCCCCCAGCTCCATGTACTCGAAAATGGCATCGACCAGCCACATCAGCGACGCGCCCCAGAACAGGAAGCACAGCGGGGCCAGGTTCCAGCGGCTGTCCGTCTGACCGTACCACTTGACCGTGGCGAAAACCGCCGCAAAGACGGTGATGAGCAAGGTCATAGGGTTTACCGGGCCGACTCTGCGAGGTCAGAACGCTTGAGCAACACCGTGGCGCAGGCCACCAGCACCCCCCAGACAGCGGTGACGATGACCGCCATGGTGACGCCTACTGTGGACATCTCGTAGAGCATTTCGGCCATGTCCGCCGGGTTGGACGCCGCCGTCAGGAACGGGAACCAGGGGGTCACCTCTCCGTGCCAGACGTGTTCAAAGGCCAGCAGCAACACGCCGCCCCAGAGCAGATAAGTCAGCCACTTGAGCTTCCGGCTCCAGGGCAGGGGGTTCTCCTCCACCAGAGTGGTGTGATTGCCGGAGAGGGTCAGGCGCTGGGCCTTTTTCTGCTCGGCCAGCTCCAGGCTGTGGGCGGCGATGGTGACGACAGCGGCCTCCGCCGCAGGAACTAAAAAGCAAGCCATAGTATGTACCTCCTATTTAGGTTCAAAATTTACCGTTTCTATTATAGCGGAAAAACGCAAGGCAGCGCAACCCCCCGGCAGGGATAAATTGAGCTGTTGGCTGTTAGCTTTTAGCTGTTAGTGGCTGGTGGCTGACACTTCCTGTTTTCTTTTATGCCAGCCGCATCAATGGTTTCCGCTGGAATCACTGACAAGGCCGATTCAAAGGAATATCCAAAGACAATCCCCACCCGCAGCCACGCCACAGGTGGGGAAATACGTTCAGAGACGCAGAACGCAGCTAATAGCTAACGGCTAATCACTAACAGCTTAATTCTTCTGGTACAAAATGCGAATCGAATTTGCAATGCAGATCATTGCCACACCGGTGTCCGCAAAGACGGCCAGCCACATATTGGCAAAGCCCAGCAGACCCAGCACCAGCACCAGCGCCTTGACCGCCAGGGCAAAGACCACATTCTGCCGGGAGATGGCGGTGCTGCGCCGGGCCAGACGCACGGCTTTGGGAATAGCGGTCAGTTCGCCGGTCATAAAGACCAGGTCGGCGGCTTCGATGGCGGCATCTGCGCCGCTGCCCATGGCGGCCCCCACGTCGGCCCCCGCCAGCACCGGCGCATCGTTGATGCCGTCCCCCACAAAGAGGACGCCGCCGGAGGCGCTGCGCACCTCCTCCAGAGCGGAGAGCTTCTCCTGGGGCAGCAGTTTGGCGCGAACCTGATGGATGCCCACCAGATTCGCCACGGCCTGGGCGCTTTCCTCCCCGTCGCCGGTGAGCATTACTGAGGTCAGCCCCAGCTGGTGGAGCTGGGAGAGGGCCTTTTTCGCGTTGGGCTTGACGGTGTCGGAGATGAGGATACGGCCCCAATAGGCCCCGTCCTTTGCGGTCAGCACCTGAGTGCAGCCGGGGGCAGGTTCCAGCTCTGGCAGGGCCACGCCCGCCTCCTCCAGCAGCGTCCGGCTGCCGCACAGGAACCCGGCGGCGGCGATGCCCTTGCCCGCGACCTCGTGAACATCTTCCAGTGCTGCCACCTCCAGCCCCGACCCCTGGGCGGCGGCCCGGATGGAGTGGGCGATGGGGTGGGTGGAGTGCAGTTCACAGGCGGCGGCAGCGGCCAGCAGCTCGCTTGCCTCTACGCCGGGGGCCGGTTTCAGGGATTGCACCACAAAATTCCCCTGGGTGATGGTGCCGGTCTTATCCAGCACCACTGCCTTGACCTTCGCCAGGGCCTCCATCGCGTTGCCGCCTTTAAAGAGAATTTGCTCTTTCGAGGCCGCGCCGATGCCCGCGAAGAAGGCCAGCGGCACCGACAGCACCAGGGCACAGGGGCAGGAGATGACCAGGAAGGTGCAGGCGGTCTTGAC
This sequence comes from Clostridiales bacterium, assembly GCA_021203185.1. Taxonomy (GTDB): domain Bacteria; phylum Bacillota; class Clostridia; order Oscillospirales; family Oscillospiraceae; genus Onthomonas. The sequence continues at coordinate 13,078 of JAJQBR010000052.1, read as the reverse complement.
CCAATAGAGCCAGTCGCCGGTGACGAGGGAGGGGATCACCGCCACGATCAGGGCGGCGGCCACCACCACAGGGGTGTATACCCGTGAAAAGCGGGTGATGAACCGGTCAATTTGGGGTTTGGCAGCGGCGGCGTTCTCTACGCTGTCCAGAATACGGCTGACCATGGATTCCGCCAGCACCGCCTCCACCCGGACAGTCAGGAGGCCGGTGTTGTTGACGCAGCCGGAGACCACCTTGTCGCCGGAATGGACGGAGACGGGTACCGGTTCGCCGGTGACGGCGGAGGTGTCCACCTGGCTCTCCCCCTGAACAACAACGCCGTCCAGAGGGATGCGATCGCCGGGACGCACCTGCACCAAATCACCCACACGGGCCTCCTCCGCAGGGAGGACGGTCTCCACCCCGTCGTGGAGCAGCGTGACTACCTCTGGCCGCAGGTCCAGCGCGTCCATGATGTTGCTGCGGGACTGGGCCACCGCCCTGTCCTCGAAGAACTCGCCCACCCGGTAGAACAGCATGACCCCCAGCGCCTCCGGGTACTCGCCGATGGCGAAGGCCCCGATGGTGGCGATGGACATCAGGAAGTTTTCGTCAAAAACCTTGCCGTGGGCCAGGTTTTTCCCGGCGGTCAGCAGCACGTTCCGCCCCACCAGCAGATACCCCGCCAGGGCACACAGCAGCGTTACCCAGAAATAGTTTTCCGGCAGCAGGTGGTGGGTCAGCAGCGCCGCCAGCAGCGCCGCCGCCCCGATGATGATCTCCACCAGGTCGTGGCCCTCCTCCTCCGGCTCCGACTGGGAGGCGCGGGGACGGCCCTCCAGGGGCCGCAGCACCACGCCCGGCTCGGTGCGGTCAATGACCGCCTGAATGGCCCCCAGCAGCGCCTCCGGGTCGGGAGCTGTGACCCGCATTTGCCGAGTAGCGTAGGTGATGGTCACGTCCTCCACCCCGGCCACGTCGTTGAGCTTGCGCTCCAGCTTGGCGGCACAGTTGGCGCAGTCCAGATTTTCCACCAGATAAATGGCGGTTTTGCCCTTTAGGTGTTCCGCATGGTGGACCGGCTCCACCGGCTCGTGGTCGTGGTGGTGATGCTCGTGGCCGCAGCCGCACTCATCCTCGTGGTGGTG
>JAJQBR010000052.1:0-11850 GCA_021203185.1 Clostridiales bacterium | reverse complement strand
GCCGCACTCATCCTCGTGGTGGTGATGGTGTTCCTGCTCCTGCACACCGTCAGGGACCTCATCGGGGGTCAACACAGGGTCATTTATTTTTTCGCTCATGGGGGACACCCGCTTTCTAAAATCTCAATTCATATGAATGTTTGTTCATATGTTCAAACAAAGAATACCTCATATGCCGCCCGTTGTCAAGGGGGAAACCGCAAAAAGTAAAATTGACTTTCCGATCCCTAAAATCTTCCCCTTGCTTTCCGGTCAAAATGTGATAGGATAAGGATATCACCCCATAAGGAGGATGGTTCACCATGAGAAAATGGACTGTTTTGCTGCTCTGTGCAGCGCTGGCCCTGTCGCTGACCGCCTGCGGCGGCGCGGACGACAGCGCCGAAGAAAGCGCAGAGGTTGAAATCATTATCGAAGATACCAGCATCGAGGATACCAGCGTGGAAGATGCCGAGGACGACACGGACGCGGTGCTTGAGGTGGACGCGCCGGAGGTGGACACTCAGGGGGCCTACCTGGTGCTGGACGCCTTCGACGCCTACGACTGGCCCTATTCCTTCGTCGCCGATGGGGCGGGGACCTACACCTTCACCACCACCAACGCCGAGGGCTACGAGGACATCACCTGGAGCATCTACCTCTTTGACGAGGAGGTGGAGGAAATCGAGGAGGGCGAGGTTCCGGCCCTGACCGGCGACGGCACCATTGAGCTGGCGGCGGGCCAGTACGTCTACTGCGTCTGCTCCTACAGCAATGCCACCCAGAACCAGGCGGTTTCCGGGGCCAGCACGTTGGTCATTGGCTTTGCGGCCGATGAGGAGGAACAGGCCGACACCAGCGCCGCGACCATCGACGCCGCCGAAGCCTACGACAGCGGCGCGTTCTCCTTCCGGGCCTCCCAGTCGGGAACCTATCAGGCGGTCAGCGTCACCGCAGAGGGCTTCTCTCCCGCCGATGTGGACTGCGACGCGGAGGAAGTGGTTTGGACGTTCTACGTGCTGGACGAGCCGTTTGACGACGCTGCCCGCTACCTGTCACAGGCCTGCGACAGCGTTCTGGAGGGGGACGGCAGCTTTGAGGTCACCCAGGGGCAGTACGTCTACTGTATGTGCAACATCAGCGCCTTCACCGCAGATGAGATGCCGGAGGGGAAGAACACCCTGACGTTGACGCTGGAATAAGGCAAAAACAGCACCCGGAGGCAGGTTTGATTCCTGTCCGGGTGCTGTTTTGCGAAATTTATGGATATGCTGTTTATTAGCCGTGTGCTAGAAACCCCTCCGTTGCGGCTTGCGCCGCGGGGACCATGCGAAGCATGGTGGAGGGGTTTCCCGTCCGATTACTTTAATTTCAGCCCGTCTTTAAACGCCTCCCCCACCCGCTGGGTGACCTTATAATACCCGTGGGTGTAGGGGTCAAAGGCGATGGCGGCCACCTTTTCGATGTCCACCTTGTCTCCGTCCAGCACGGATACGTCGGCCAACGTGTTGACCACCTTGCCGATGACCCCGCAGCCGTATTCGTCGGACTGGTATTCGATGAACTCGCACTCCATGCACAGGGGGAACTCGTTGATGACCGGCGCGTCCACACGGCTGGACTTCTGAGCGGTCAGACCGCTTTTGACGAACTTGTCCGGCGTGTTGCTGCCGGACACCACGCCGAAGTAATCCGCCTCTGTTACATGGGCGGCGTCGGCAATGCTGACGGTGAAGGCGTTCCGGGCCTTGATGTTCTGCACCGTCTTGTGGGTCTCCGTCAGCTTGAGGATGATTTGGTTCCGGGTCCGCATGGTACCCCAGGCGGCGTTCATCACGTTGACGCTGCCGTCCTCGTTGTAGGTGGCAATCATCAGCACCGGCATGGGAAAGATGGCTTCGGTGGTTTTGATGTCCTTTTTCATAGAAAAGACCTCCTTGTGTTTTGTCTGCGCCTATGCTATCATAGTATCAGGAAAAGTGCAAGTACCCACATTTTTGTAAGGTACTTACCGGGAGGCAAGCATGGAACAGAAGAACATCGAGACCGCCAACTTCGCCGAAACCGGCTACAGCTACACCCTGTCGCTGATTTCCGGCAAGTACAAGCCCGTTATTCTGTACTGCCTGATGGAGTACGAGCCGGTGCGGTTCAACCAAATGCGGCGGTATCTGAAAAACGTGGCGGACAAGACCTTGAGCCAGAACCTGAAAGAGTTGGAGGCCGACGGTCTCATTCGCCGTCGGGAGTACCCCCAAATTCCGCCCAAGGTGGAGTATTCTCTCACGGAGCGGGGTCGCTCGCTGATGAACGTGCTGGATCAGCTCTGTGTCTGGGGCAACGAAAATCGGATATAAAGGCGCAGAAAGCACCCGGAAACAGGCAAAAAACCTGAATCCGGGTGCTGTTTTGTCATTTACGGGAAAACCGTGGCTTACTCATACAGCGGGAACTGCTTCGTCAGAGCCAGGACGCGCTGGGAGATGTCGTCCTTCTTCTCCTCATAGCAGTAGATGCAGTCTGCGATGCAGTCGGCGATGATCTTCATCTCGGTCACACCCATACCCCGGGTGGTGGCGGCAGGGGTACCCAGCCGGACGCCGGAGGTGACGAAGGGGCTGCGCTTCTCGCCGGGGACGGTGTTCTTGTTGGCGGTGATATGGACGCTGTCCAGCCGGGCCTCCAGTTCCTTGCCGGTCACGTCCTCTTCCTTCAGATCCACCAGCAGCAGGTGGTTGTCGGTGCCGCCGGAGACCAGCTTGACCCCACGGGCGGTCAGGCCCTCGGCCAGCGCCTGAGCGTTCTCCACGATTTTGTGGGCGTACTCCTTGAACGAAGGCTGCAGCGCCTCTCCGAAGCACACCGCTTTGGCGGCGATGATATGCTCCAGCGGGCCGCCCTGGGTGCCGGGGAACACGGCGGAATTGATGCGCTTTGCCAAATACTCGTTGTTGGTCAGAATCAGGCCGCCCCGGGGACCGCGCAGGGTCTTGTGGGTGGTGGTGGTGACCACGTCGGCGTAGGGGACGGGGTTCTGGTGGGCGCCGCCCGCCACCAGACCGGCGATGTGGGCCATGTCCACCATCAGGTAAGCGCCGTAGCCGTGGGCGATCTCCGCCAGCTTCTCAAAGTCGATGGAGCGGGGATAGGCGGACGCGCCCGCCACGACCAGCTTGGGCCGCACCTTCTTTACGGCTTTGGCCACCTCGCCGTAGTCGATGAAGCCGTTGTCGTCCACACCGTAGGAGACGAAGTTGTAGTTTTTGCCGGACATATTCACCGGGGAACCGTGGGTCAGATGGCCGCCCTGGGACAAATCCATACCCATGACAGTGTCGCCCAGGTCCAGCAGGGCAAAATACACCGCCAGGTTGGCCTGCGCGCCGGAGTGGGGCTGGACGTTGGCGTATTTCGCACCGAAGAGCTTGCAGGCCCGTTCGATGGCAATGTTCTCCACCTGATCCACATACATACAGCCGCCGTAGTAGCGTTTGCCGGGGAGACCCTCGGCGTATTTATTGGTGAGGACGCTGCCCATAGCCGCCATCACAGCGGGAGAGACGATGTTTTCGCTGGCGATCAGCTCGATGTTTTCCCGTTGACGGTTCAGCTCTCGGCCCATGGCCTGGGCGACTTCCGGGTCAACGGACTGAATCAGCCCGATGGAGTCCTGCATTTCCTGATACATAATTGTTCCCTCCAAAAAGACAGTTTGTACACGTACTCCCAGTAATATACCAGATTTCCGCCGCTTTCTCAAGGAGAAGATGTGACAAACGGCTTGCATTTTTCCGGATTACTGTTAGAATAAATGTGAATTTGACGCGAGAGGAACGGTCCCATTGGACGCACAAATGGTTTTATCGGAAAAACAGGCCCAGCGGAAGCAGGGGATTCAGGCCCGTACCGCCCTGACCACCTGGCAGCGGGAGGAATACAGCCGCCGCATTTGCGAAAAAATCGCCGGACTGGAGGCTTTTCAACGGGCGGAGACAGTGCTGCTCTACGCGGCGTTCCGGGCGGAGGCGGATTTGTCGCCGCTGCTCCCGGCGGCGGAGGGTAAACGGCTGGCCTGGCCGGTGTGTCTGCCGGAGTGGCAGATGGCGGCGGCGGATCCCCGGGGGCCAGAGGGCTGGGAAACCGGAGCCTACGGCATCCGCGCTCCGGTGCTGGAGCGTTCGCTGGTGCTGCCGCCGGAGAAGTTGGACTTGGTGTTAGTCCCCTGCACCGCTTTCGACCCGGCCTGCCGCCGGGTGGGCATGGGCAAGGGCTACTATGACCGCTATCTGGCCCGGTGCGTCCGGGCTGTGAAGCTGGGCGTGGCCTTCCAGTGCCAGCAGGTGGAGCGGGCCGCCGTGGAATCCCACGACCTGCGGCTGGATGGGGTCGTCACAGAGAAGGAGGTTTACACATGGAACAGATGACAGAAAAATCTTGCAGCCGGTTCCTGGAGGAACTGGCTGGGAAAGCACCGGTCCCCGGCGGCGGCGGCGCGGCCGCTCTGGTGGGGGCCGTGGGCGTGGCTCTGGGCAATATGGTGGGCAGCTTGACCACCGGCAAAAAGAAATACGCCGCCGTAGAGGAGGACATCCAGCGGCTCAACGCAAGGGCGGAGGCCCTTCGCCGGGAGCTAGAGGCGCTGGTTACGGCGGATGCGGAGGCGTTTGCCCCCCTCTCCAAAGCTTACGGCCTGCCCAAAGGGACCCCGGAGGAGGCCGCCCACAAGGAGCAGGTGATGGAGGCGGCGCTGGAGGATGCCTGCGCCGTCCCCATGCGCATTATGATGCGCTGCTGCGACGCGCTGGATTTGATTGAAGAATACGCTGAAAAGGGCAGCGTTATGGCAGTATCCGACGCGGGGTGCGCCGCCGCGTTCTGCAAGGCGGCGCTGCAAGCCGCCAGCCTGAACGTGTTCATTAACACCAAAGCCATGCAGGATCGAAATAGGGCCAACCAGCTGAACCTGGAGGCGGATATTCTGCTGAGCAGCTACCAGCCCAAAGCGGACCAGATTTTTGACCGGGTGAACCGGGGGCTGCGGACGTACCGGTATTGAACAATTTGCAATTAGCAATTAGCAATGTGCAATTTGAGCTGTTAGCTCTTAGCTGTTAGCCGTTAGCTTGGATCGTGCTTGCTGTTAGGTCAGCTTGACGGGATAACCAATATTAAAAATTCACTTTCACAGGAGCTGCCATGAAAATTCTTATTCTCACCAACGAGAGCCGGGTCCGCCGGTTCTATGACCTCACCACCCTGCCCGCCGATTTCGAGCTGGTCTTTGCCGGGACGCAGCCCACCGACGAGGACATTCTGTCCTTCGGAACCGACTATGACGCTCTCTTTGTGGACGCCATTCAACCGGTCAGCGCCGCCGTCATTGCCGCCATGCCAAAGCTGAAGCTCATTCACTCCGAGGGCGTGGCCTACAACTCCATCGACACCCAGGCCGCCGCCGCCCACGGCGTGGCCGTCTGCCACTGTGTCGCCATCAACGACACCGCTGTGGCCGAGCAGACCATTTTGCTGATACTGGCCACCCTCCGCCGCTTCCGGGAGGGAGAGACTCTACTCTACGCGGGCAAACAGATTCAGGCCAAGACCCAGTTTATTCTGGACGGGCTGAACGAACTCAGTTCTCAGCGGGTGGGCATCATCGGCCTGGGGGCCATTGGCCGCCAGACCGCCCGGCTGCTCCACGCCTTTGGCGCGGAGGTTTGCTACTATAACCGCCACCAGCTTCCCCCAGAGCAGGAGGCGGAGTTGCACGTCCGCTATCTGCCCCAGGCGGAGCTGCTGTCCACCTGCGACATCGTCAGCCTCCACTGTCCCGTCACGCCGGAGACCACCCACCTCATCAACAACCACACTTTGGCTTTGATGAAGCCCACCGCCATCCTCATCAACACCGCCCGGGGCGAGATTATCGACCAGGAGGCGGTTCGCGCCGCCCTCATCGAGGGGCGGCTGGGGGCGCTGGGAGCGGATGTCCTCTCCCCGGAGCCGGTGCCTGCGGACAACCCCCTGCTGACCCTGCCGGAGGAGTATAAGTATAAGGTCACGCTGACCCCCCACGTGGGCGGCGTCACCGTCCAGACCTTCCAGAAGGGCCACAGGCTGGTGTGGGACAATATGCGCGCCCTGGCGGAGGGGAAACCGCTGCAATACACGGTGAACTGACTGACGGGATAAAAGTCCTTTTTGACAATGAAAATGCCCTCTGATGCGTTTTTTGCATCGGAGGGCATCTTTTATGTCCTTTTGTCCGACTTTGCACCGGGGCTGGACATGGCGTGGGCCACCAGAAAAATCAGTCCGCCGCCAATCAGCCAGACTGCGCCGCGGGCGATTTGGCGAGCGGAGCCGGAAACCACCATTGCCAGCGCGTCCGCGCCATAGATGCCGCTGGCGTAGGCTATTGCGATGTTCGCCGCACCCAGCGCAATGCGGCTCACGCCCCACAGAAGCACCGCCACGCCCACCAGCCGCAGGGCGTTGCGCAGCCGCCGAACTGCCTTCTCCAGGCCGCTGATGCGCTCCACCAGTTCCAGCGCCTGTTCCTCCGACAGCGGCGCGTCCTTTTTCTCGTCCTCCCGGCCCTGGATCAGTTCCGCCACGGAGATGTCCAGCGCCTGGCACAGGGCGGGGACGATGCGGTAATCGGGCATCGTCCAGCCATTTTCCCATTTGGAGATGGTCTTGTTGGAAACCCCCAGCTGCCCGGCCAGCTGCTCCTGGGTCAGGTTCAATTCCTTCCGCCGCTGGCGGAGAAAGGCCCCGGTTTTCGTCTGCTCCATGATTTTCCTCTCCTTCTTTGCTTTGGATGCTGCCAAAAGAATAGCAGATTTGGCAGAAAAAGACCATCCCCTTTGGGGAGACTTTGGGAGAAGTTTGTCTTTTTCGGGCAAAATCTGTGGAAAGTCCAACGATAAAGGGACCGCTTTGTCTGGCTGTCTGCGCAACATTCGCAATTTTTCGTGCGCACCGGATTTCTTGTTTAATCTCTATATGGACAATGCAGCTCCCGGCTGTGCGCGGTGCGGCACACAGCCGGGAGTTGTCTGATTTGGGTTTTACGCCCGGGAAGTCTCCCCTTCTGCGGCGTCCTGATCCCGGAACAGCAGCGAAATGCACCATAGCGCACCTAGCCCCACCAGCGTGTAGAGCAGGCGGCTGAACACGCTGCCGCTGCCGCCGCAGAGCCAGGCCACCACGTCGAACCGGAACAGGCCGATGCTGCCCCAGTTGATGCCGCCGATGATGGCCAGGGTCAGTGCAATTTTGTCAAGCATGGTTTCTCCTCCCTTTCCGCGCACGAAATGTACGCCTTTTGGCGGGCCGCACGTACCATGTGCGGCGCCGCCTGATTTACTTTGCCCGAAAGCGGGAAAACCATACTGGCTATTTTTGCAAAAAAGCGCTTCAATTGCTGCTTCGCTTATTCATCGTTATTCTCGCTGCACAACTTGCTGAATAGCTCGTCAAATTTTCTTTCCAGTTCTTTATGAAGATCGACATCCGTCTCTGCCGCATTTGAATCGGAAGCTCTGGGCTTTGCGCGCCCCCGCGTTTCCTTTTCGCAGCTTGGTTCCATTCCGACGCGCAGGTTTTTAAGAAATTCCTGGCGTCTTTCGCTTGCAGTCATGGTATCCCTCCTGTCAAAAATTATAAATTTGTGCCGCCTGCAGCTTTTTCTCCAGGCCAAAAAGGTTCTCAATCATTCTGTAATACGCCTCCTTACGCAACTTCGCGCATGATATAGGCTCTGTAGAGAGGAATTTTCTCGATGGTTTTATCCAACCGAGGATTCCTCCGCCACTTCCTGAACTGCCGAAGTTCGTTCACAGACCTCCCGTTTCTAAAGAACTCGTAAACGCCCTTGGTGTAGTCCTGGGTAAACAGGTAGAAGGTTTTGCCCCCTGTGACCAGATAGAACTCCAGCTTCCAGTCACAGTCTTTGGCTGCCCCGGTACCGGCTCCCTGCATATTGGTGCGAACAATAACTTTTTCTTTCATGATCGATCCTCCCATACGACGGTTAGGTTTTTCCTGTAATGAAAGTATACTGTATTTTATTGCTTTACGCGAACCGATATCGGAAACAAAAGTGGGAAAAAACGCGGTTACCTGACCTGACCTTTTATGCGCTGCTCGAACTGCCTTGTGACCTCCTGATACATCGGATCCGCAAGGATGTTGTATCTCTGCGTGACGACCGGGCGCTGTCCGCGCCGGAAGACAATCTCCTGGCCCACCGGCATATACAGCACCTCGTCAAGGGGTGCGTTCAGCCGCAAGCTGATGTTCTGGGCCGTCTTAACATCCATGCCTCCCATGTAAACATAGGTATCGCAGTTGTTGATGATGGTTACCGCGTCGTGATAGCCGTATATGGATTCCAACTGGGATTCCGACTGAATGAGAAGGGTTACGGAAATCCGCTTCTCCCGGAAAATGCTGATGTACTCCGCAAAATTGGGAACCTTGCATCCGGTTGCAAAGTCGTCGGCAATGACATGGACGGGAACCGGCAGCATACCGTCCGGCCGCTCCTCGGCAAATTCAAACAACTCCTTGAACATCTGCGCGTAGAACAGGTTCACGAAGCAGTGAAGCGCAGGATTTACAGGGCTGGTGCATACAAACAAAACGGTCTTTCTGCTGCCGAGCTTTTCAAAATCCACCTGACGTTCCATCGCCATCATTTCGCGCAGGTCGGGGGTAAAGATTTTGTCAATCACGGTGTTTAAAGTTCCAAACACGCAGCTGGCCGTCTTGATGGGCAGCTGTCGAAACGATTTCCAGCAGGATACGGCAAAGCAATCCGGCGCGTTCTTAGCCACATATTCAAACTTCCGGTCATAGGAGGTGAAGATTTGACTGCCGCGTTCCTCGAATTCCAGGTGGTCGTGCATATTTAACACATCGCTGAAGGTCGCATTTTTTTTGGTCATCAGCGTAAAGCCGATCTCCGCAGAGAGCAGGGAATCAGCCGCATTATCCCAATAGGGGTCTGCGTTCGATTGCTCCCGCTTTTGGTCCGCTTTGACGATCGATTCCGCAAGGAAGGTGATGTCCTGATAGCTGCTGATATGTCGGAGGGGGTCATATCCGACGGTTCCCCTGTCGGGGTGAACACAATCCAGAATCTGAACGTCATATCCTCTCTGTGTCAGCAGGGGTGTGTATTTGTCGATGATTCGCCTTTTTGTGACTGTGCATATCAAGCTGCGGGTACAGCTGCGGACATACTCCAACAGGTTCGCCTCGGTGAACGACAGAGTTTTGCCCGCTCCACTGGCGGCAGCGATCATACCGTTGTTATTCAGCCCCGTTTGATTACAATCCGTACTGTAGACGCAATTTTCACCGTAGATTACTCTGTCCATCGATTTTCCTCCTATCACGCAATGGATGTCTCGATGTGATCGCAGAGGCCAAAGGCGATTGCCTCCTCCGCATTCATAAAGTTGTCGAATGAGATGGCTTCCTCGACTTCCTCCCTGGATTTGCCCGTATCTGCGGAAAGCAGCTCGACAATAACCCGCTTTTTCTCCATGATATTTTCCGCTGTCTGCCAAATGGACGTGGCGCTTCCGCCCACGCCCCCGGCAATTAACGGTTCATGAATCATCATTCCGCCGTGGGGCAATATGTAGCGATGCCCTTTGGGACCGCTCGCCATCAGAATGGCAGCCATGGAAGCTGCCATTCCGACGCAGTGAAGGTTGACCTCCGTTTTCAGCCCTTTTATGAAGTCATAGAGCATCAATCCCGCATCGTTCACCGAGCCGCCCGGAGAATTGATGTAGATATCGATGGGTTTCCCGGCGTCCTCGTTGACCAGGTACATGACCTCCTGCATGAATTCCCCGGCGGAGTCTGCTGTGATCTCTCCCTTCAGAAAGACCTTTCGCTCAGCGAGAAGGCGGCTTTCGATGGGAATGAGCGTGATACCGCTGCTGCTTTTTGCGATTGCGTACATCAATCATCCTCTCCTTCCGTTCCGAACAGGTCAGTCTTGATCTGCGTGGGTTCCTCCGCGTCCGCTTCCTCCTCCGCTTCCTCTCCTTCGCCTTCGGAGATACCTAAGCGTTCCGCCAAACGGGCGAGCAGGTCGCCGAATTCTCCCCCATCCTCATCGTCCACCATATCGCTCAGAAGGGAGCGGAGGCCGGACTCTGCTGGATCCTCGCACCGGTCAACCGCCTCCTTGGCGGTGGCCTGCTTGAAAATGACATCGACAATGCCGGCGCTGTAGCGCTCGAACATTGCTGCGGGACAGTAAATGCTGTTCCGAATCATTTCGCGGGTGGGGAGCAGCCCTTCGCAGTCGACGAAGCACTTATAGCGAATCTCGCCATCCCGCATATCAAGCTCAAAGTTGCCATTGGACAAACCGTAATTCGCCCGGCAGACAAATTCGGCCATGGCCGCCATCATTTCCTTGTCATTTTCGTCCGCGCCAAGCGGGGAAACGGCATAGGTGGTAAATTCATCCTTAGTTACGTCGATGAAATAGTTGATCTTCTTGATTTTGCCCTTTATGGAAAGGTTAAATCTAATCATGCCGCGCTGTTCGTCAAAGGAAAAGCGCCAATCATCCTCCGTAAGAAAGTCCTTGATCGCATTTGCAATGGGTTTGGAATAAATTCTTTCCTTCATAATGAAACGCTCCTTTTATAATAAGTTGTTTTATATCTGTAGGTGATTTCTGTTGGTTGAGGTAACACGTTGGCGTCGCCCTGCGCGTATTCAGCCGCACGCAGTTGCTGTTCATGCACTCTAAGCCCCATGCACCAGGCTCGTTGTATCGTTCCCAAAGAATCCTTGCGGATTCCTACAGGAAAAGAAGTTGGTGGATATATTCACTTTTCAAGGTTCACAGGTCTCACTGCTGTGGGTTCCTTTTGGTTTCTGATGGTATTATAAAGCATCACCGGAATTTGCCGCAAATTTCAATCCGAAAAAAAAGTGAAATCACACAAAACGCCAGCGCAAAAACTCCAGGGGGCTGAAGTTCTGCGCTGGCGTCAGCAAACGGTTATTCTGTTTTCTGTGCAGTCGAGCGGGTTTTGCCTGTCAGAAAATCTCTTGCAGCGTGGATTGAATTGCCTTTACTTTCCTTATCTTATGCTCTCTCGAATCAATGACGACGCCGTCCCGATAGACATACTCTGCCTGCGCAGACGCGTCCGCCTGGCACAGCAGGAGCAAATTGAACCACAGTTCATAGGATTTTACATCTGGCAGCGACCTGTTTTCCACAGCAGTTTTCTCGATGTGAGCGGCAACATTCTTTGCGGTGATTTCAATCAGATAGGGATTTTTACGGTCGTATGGTTCCGTCGGCAGAACCCAGGAAATAAAATCATCGTGGTGGCTGATATAAAAGCAGATAGAATCAACGTACAATTGCTCATAGCCAAGGCGAGAAAGGAGCGGCCTTGCGATCTCCGCCGATTTTTTCGCATGGCCGTAAAAAACCAGTCGGCCTTGTTTTTCGTGCGCCACGTATGGCTTGCCAATGTCGTGAAAAAAGGCGGCTATGCGCAGCGCGGCGGGGGCGCTGTCATCAATAAATTGAACCGTGTACAGCGTATGCAGGAACAAATCATAACAGTGATGGGGGTTTCGCTGCTCATAGTTGACCATCCGCGCAGTTTCCTCTCCCAGCAAGGCGGTGACTTCCGTCTTGCTTTTCGTGTTCCAAAATTGCAGCGGCTGCAGCAGCGAGTCCTCAAACGCTGTTCTGTTCATCATCGGATATCACCCGGCTCTCTGTCGCTGCGTGCGCTGCGGCGCTGACGAATCAGTTCCATCTGGCGATCCATACGGAACTGGATTTCTCTGCCTATCGGATGGTTCAGG
>JAJQBR010000031.1 GCA_021203185.1 Clostridiales bacterium | reverse complement strand
AGGCTGCTGCCCACAAAAATCCCGTAGAGGCCCCGCTCCAGCAGCCAGCCGGGGGTCTGCTCATCGTAAGAGGCCAGGGCGTAGGCCGGGAACGTCAGCTCCAGCCGCTGGCTCTCGCCGGGGGCCAACAGCTTGGTCTTGCCGAAGGCGGCCAGTCGGCGGTACTCCTTCTCCAGCTTGCCCTGGGGACAGGAGACGTAGACCTGAACGGTCTCCTTTCCGGCGCAAGTTTTGCCGGTATTCTGCACCGTCACCGCCAGGCACAGCGTCGGCTGGCCGGGCTTGTCGGTCCGTACGGTCAGGGCGGCGGGGGTGATGGAGAACTCCGTATAACTCAGGCCGAAGCCGAAGCCGTAGCGCACCGGTACCTGGAAGGCGTCGAAGTAGCGGTAACCCACATAGATGCCCTCGTGGTAAAACTCCTGCTCCACGTTGCCGTTGTTGTGGGAGAAAGTGGCGGAATTGGGATAATCCTCATACCGAATGGCCCAGGTGGAGGTGAGCTTGCCGCTGGGCGCGACCTTGCCGGAGAGCACGTCGGCAAAGGCGTTGCCGCCCTCACACCCCAGCTGAGAGATTTGTAGGACTGCGGCGATGTTGGGATATTCGTCCAGCATGGACAAATCCACCTGGCCGCCGGTGTTCAGCACCAGCACCACTCTGGGGTAGAGGGCGCAGATTTCAGCAATCTGTTCCTGCTCTGTCTCCGACAGGTAATAATCGCCCTGAGCCGCAAAGCGGTCCGCGCCCTCACCGGCCACCCGGCTGAGGACGTAGAGGGCCACGTCCGCCTGGGTTTTGGTGATTTCGCCTCCGCCGGAGGGCATCATAAAGGGCCGCTCCGCGTAGAGCACAAATTGATTGACCAGATCGCCTCCTACGGCGTCCCATGCGGCCCAAATCTCGTCCCGCCAGGTTTCCCGCGCCTTCCGGTACTGGTCGTCATAGGCGGCGATCCAGTCCTCAGTGGTGACGAGATATCCGGCGTTTTTCAGGCCCTGGGCGATAGTGACGCTGTAGCGCTCATTCACGTCGCCGGAGCCGGTGCCGCCCTTGATGGTACACCCGGCCCCTGCGCCGTAGAGGGCGATAGGAGTATCAACAGTGAGGGGCAGCAGCCCGCCCTCATTTTTCAACAGTACGATGCTCTCCGCCGCCGCACGGCGGGCGACGGCGCGGTGGGACATCTCGTAAGGCTGCTCTGTGGGGGTGGTGGTACCGGTAAAGGTTCTCTTTTTCATGTTCATACTGTTCACCTGTCTTGTTCATAAAAATTGCCGGAAAAAGGCGCACTCCTCATCGTTGCACAGCTTTGCATCTGCGGAACGGATGTTGCAGTGGAACACATGGCCCAGCGGCTCCCGCGCTGCGTTCCCATAAAAACGGAACAGAAACGGTACGGCGTTGTCCAGCAGCTTTTCCTGGAGCAAGGGAGCCTGACTGGTCAGAAAATCTCCAGTACAGGTCATGAAGAAAGTGGGCGGAAAATGGGGATTGACCCGGTTTAAAACAGAAATCGTCTCCAGTTCCTCCGGCGTTCCCTTTTCCGGGAGGAGGTCCGACATCAGGGCCTGGGTCAGCTCATCGCTTTCGCCTGGAGCTAGGGAGATGCGGTAGGCCCCACAGTTCAGTGCGATAGCGGTAGGGGCAAAACCTTCCGGAGGTTGGAAGGCAAACCGGTGGGCATAAGTGGGATCGGTGCAAAATCCGGCGTACAGTCCCAGACAGTGACCGCCGGCGGAGTCTCCCACGGCAAAGACGTGTTTCATGTCAAGCCCGTACTCCGCACCATGGTTGAGTACCCAGGCAAACACCAGGTTGGTGTCTTCCAAAGAGCTTGGAAATTGGAACTCCGGGGCCAGCCGGTAGGTGAAGTTGATCACGGCAAAGCCCCGCAGCGCCAGGTCCATACAATAGTACTGATAGCGTTCCTTATCGCCATAGACCCAGCCGCCGCCGTGAACGCTGACAATTACCGGAAGCGCGCGACCCTCTGCCTCTCTGGGGCGGTAAACATCCAGTACCTGCCAATGTGTATCCGGCCCATAGGGAATGGAGTCGAACCTCTGGATCTCCTTCGGGGTGGTCAATCCTGCGTCACGGATGTCATCCCCAGCGGCAAAATTAGTGCGAACCAAATCGCTCGCCTGTGACATACTGCATTCCCCCCTGTCAGCAGAGACTTCCGTCCTGCCAAATCTGTTCTTTGGAATAGACAATGTTGCCGGATCTGCCATCCTTCTGACCGTTCGGCCCCGGCGCCTTGGCGATCAAACCCTTGTCGCCCCGGAATTCCATGGGCAAATCGTCTGTCCGCCCGGCCTTGATGTCCTCGCAGACCTGAATGCAGCCGTCCAGGATATCCAAGGGCAACTCACCGTTGCCATGGGAGGCGAGGATACGGTCATACTTCCCGTCCAGCTCCGCTTTGACCCGTTTCAGGTTCTCCTCGTAGTGGGTGACGGAAAGGGAATAGGCGTCATACAGGAAGGTGAAGGCGTTGCAGGCGTCTCCCAGCAGCAGGATGCGGGCGTTTTTCATCAGCATGACCACGGAACCCTTCGTGTGGCCGGGCAGAGAATAAATCTCGATGGTCTCCCCGCCCAGGTCAAAGCGGTCGCCATCCTTCATGTCTTTGTACAGGGAGAAGGGGGCAGTCGGGATGTAATCCTCCTCTGTGACCGTGACGCCCTCCTCCGCCAGCTTCATACCATCGTGGCGGAAGGCCGTGTCGCCGTGAGGACCGTAGACATATTCATCCTCACGGTTCAGGTATACATCACAGTCGGTAAACTCTCCGCTGCCCATGGCGTGGTCTGTGTGGCCGTGGGTCAGCAGTACGATGAGCGGCTTATCTGTCAGCTGGTTCACAACCGCTCGGAGGCTTCCAAGACCGCTGCCAGTGTCGATCAGCGCGGCCCGGTCGTCGCCTTCCACCAGATAGCAAAGTTCTGTGCAGACAGCGTAGATCCGGGTGATGCGGTCGGTTACTTTTTCAGTCCGAAAATGAATCATAAAAACCCTCCTGTTTGTTAAAAAATAGAGGGCGCTGCACTGCGTCTGCAGCGCAGCGCCCTCGCTGTTGAAAAAGGGGAAAGCGCAGGTATGTTATCCGGCCAGATGTTTCTGCCGCATGGCCTCATCGACCTGATCTTTATATTTGTCGATGTCCATAAAGAATACGACGATGAGCAGCAGGACAGCGATAATCACGCCAAGCCACCCAAATGCGAACTTAATGGAGAAGATCGCGGAAGCGGACTGCGTCTCTGCCAGACCATCGTATCCGCCGGCAGCCAGAATCCAAGTGGCGATGGCAGGGCCAAGGCCAAGCCCCACCTTCTGGCCAAAGCTGACGCAGCTGTTGATCAGGCCCTCAGAGCGGATGCCGGTTTTCCACTCTCCATAGTCCACGACATCAGAGGCCATAGCAAAGCCGCAGCCAAAGAAGACGCCGCCGGCAAAGGCTTTGATAACAAAGCCGATACAGACCACAGCCAAAGAGGTGGTCACGGAAACCATCAGGAAACCAATGATGGAGCAAACGCTGGCTGCCAGCAGGCACTTCCGTCGGCCATAGCGTTTCGCCAGGGAAGGAATAAACAGATTGATGATCATGGTGGGAACGATGCCGCAGGCGGAAATAAAGGCGAGAATGCCCAAGTTGCCCAGCACAACATTGCAATAGTAATAGGTCATGGAGCCGGCGCCGGCGGTCTGCGCCAGAATTAGAATGAACAGCGCGGTTTCCAGATAGAAATACTTGTTTTTGAGCATGGCAGGCAGGGCTACCTTAACGGGAACGGTCTCCGCCTTGGGTTTGTCGGATTCTGTGGACACGTCCACGTGCTCACGGGTGCCAAAGAAGCCGATCAGGATACAAATCGCGGTGACGACACCGTAAATCACAGCAGTCATCTGCCAGCCGACCAAGGCAACCAGCGCAGCCATGAAGGTGGTGACGGCCAGGCCGCCGATTTGGTTGACGATTTGGTTCATGGATGCCATTGTCTGCCGCTCATTGCCGTCCACAGAGACACGGGAAAGCATGGCGGTATGGGGCACCATGAAAGCGGTGTAACAAATACAGTTCAGGAAGATGTAGGAGATGTAGGCATAAACCAGCTTGGCGGACGCCTCCCAGCCAGTGGGAACGCTGAAGGTCAGAATCAGGGCGACGCAAATCAGCGGGGCACTGACCAGCAGCCAGGGCCGCGCCTTGCCCCATCTTGTGTTGGTTTTATCCACGATGGCGCCCATGGTGATGTCACTGACTGCATCGACCACTCGCGCCACCAGCATCATGGTACCGACGGCAGCCGCCGCCAGGCCGACGCTGTCGGTCAGATAGCCAGTCAGGAAGGTACCCAGCACCTGGGTGACGATGTTGCCGCCGCCGGAGGCGATGGCGTAGGAGACTTTTTCACTGAGCGGAACAGCCTGAACGCTGTTCCTGGTCTCATTGTCGGATGTTTGACTCATGTTAGAAACTCCCTTTCATAAAATTGCTTGGTACGCTGGCAGACGTGGTGTAAATTCTACGTCTCTTGTACCTCTCTGGTCAAATTGTACAACAGAGTCAAAAGTCAAGTCATCCATTTTGTGAAGAAGGACTTCCGTTTTGTAGCTTTTTCAAAGTGCATCAAAATCAGAGAAAAACAGAATTCCCTTTCTGGGCGCGGTACTGAGCAGGCGTCAAGCCATAGGCCCGCTTAAATGCGGCAAAAAAACTTTTTTCGTCCGGGAAGCCACAGTCTATACCGATTTGGCCAACAGGCGCTGAAGAACCCTCCAGCAGCTTTACTGCCTCTGTCAGCCGGAGCTGTGTCAGGTATTGCTTAAAGGTCTGATTGGAATAGTTTTTAAACAGGCGACAGAAATATTCCCTGGTGTATCCGAACTGATCCGCCATGCTCTGTGTGGTCAATGGCTCCTGAAAATGGTCGTCCAGGTAGGCCAACACCTCTGTTAGCCGTCGGCGGGCGCTGCGTTGCTCGCGGCGGCCCTTCTGTTCTCCCATCAGAAACGCGGAGTACATCAGCTGCAGCATCATATAAAGAAGCTGGTTAGTGATAAAAAAGCGGATGTCACCGCCGTCAACGATGTCCTGCTGGCTGCGGATTTGCTCACATAGTTGCCTCATCCTGGTCTTTGCTTCCTCTGTTGCACTCGGAGCATCTCGTGAGATAACAAGTTCACCGATGTTGGGCATCATCGACTCCAGTTTGGGCAGTTGAAAGGAGATCGACATGACATCCTGCCGTTCTTCACCGACCTTGGAAAAGGTCGCGTGGAGGGAGTAGCTGCTGATGAGGATAAAATCGCCAGGAATCAGCAGGTATTTTTTGCCATCGATCATGATTGTCAATTCCCTGTTCCGAGAGTAAATCACCTCCGGTCCGGGATGCCAGTGGACGGGGAAATTCAGCGCCGGATGTTCCCGATGAACTTGGATGTCTGCGGGATACTGCTCCGGGTAAGCGACAGACTGAAACAGGTCCGCTGAAATATGGGTGAGGTCCTGTCCCCAAAAGGGCATACCGTCAAAGGGAGAGCGTTCATCGTTGTTCATAATCAGGCCCTGCCTTTCTCAGAGAAAGAATATTGTTTGCCTGCTATTATTGTATCACAATTTTCCTGCAATGCAATCACTTACAAAAACGGTGCCATATAAATTTGTGATGTATTGAACATCAATCTCCTCAAGTCCTTTGCCTCGAAGCAAGAAAGCTACAGAGAGAAATGAAACTATCGTAGTGACAGTGTTCAGGCCGGATTGCCTGACGCAGCAGCAACGGACAGATTATGACCTGTGGCAGAGTAAGACTGATTCGCAATATATTTTCTTTGCTGTAATGGCATAAAACAAAACCAGCCGGGCGGTGTATCATCTGTTGTTATCCGTAGCCCTGGGGCGCTGTGGACAAAGAGCAGATAGGCAGCAAATTCGTTTTTCGTGGTACGGTTAGGGAAACTCTGATTAAATCTCACGCATTCCCCGAAATATGCTATAATAGAAAAGAACTATCAAAGGATACCGGAGGATTTTTACCATGAAAGACCAGCAAACCTTCACCGACATTGAATACAGCATGAGAAAGAAGAAAACGAAGCGGGAAGAATTTCTGGAGATTATGGATGAGATTATCCCGTGGGATGAGTGGGTCAGCATCATAGAGCCATATTACCCCAGCGGCAAAC
>JAJQBR010000036.1 GCA_021203185.1 Clostridiales bacterium | reverse complement strand
AACCTCACAGAGCAGCCAGGGCTTTGCCCAGAGCCTCGCACTGGGCGACACCCTCGTCGTCGGGGGTCTCAAAGACGGCCAGGCCCTGTCCGGTGGCCAGAATCGCACCTGCGCCCTCGGCCCGCTCGGCCCAGTCCAGCATCCACTGGCCTTCGGCCCAGGCGTAGCTGCCAAAGAGGGCGATTTTGCGTCCGCTGAGACTGCCTTCCAGTTCGGAGAAGAACGGCTCGAACTCGCTCTCCTCCAGCTGCTCGCTGCCCATGGCGGGGCAGCCCAGGGCCAGCAGGTCGTAGCCCAGAGCGGAGGCGGTGTCGGTCTCGCTGACCTGGAGCAGGTCGGCGTCCACCCCGGCGTCGGTCAGGCCCTTCTGGACGGCCTGGGCCATTGCCTCTGTGTTGCCGGTCATGGACCAGTAAATAACGGCTGCTTTCATAATAAATACACCTCGATTTTTTATTTAGCTTTTAGCTATTAGCTCTTAGCTTTTAGTACCTGACTTGTCGCTGGTCGCGCTTTACGAACGGCTATTTTCACTTTTCGTTTTACGCGCCTCGCTTTCCGTCAGTAGTACCTGGCTAACGGCTAACAGCTAATGGCTAACAGCTTATTTCAGCAGGCACGGAGGATGTCGTCCAGCTCCATGCCGTGGCTGGCCTGGGCAATAACGCTGCTGCGGCTGTCCTGGTAAGCCCGGAAGATCTGTTTGGCCCGGTTTACATCGCCGTAGACCTTCCACTCCCCGGTGTACTTGCAGTTTTCCCCCTTGTTGGCGATGAATCCCGTCACATCGTCCAGGGGATAGCCCAGGAACAGTCCGATTTCGTGGGGGAAGCGATCCTGCTGGAACCGCTGGCCCAACAGGGTCAGCTTGGCCTCCAGCGGCAGCGCCTCCTGATAGCCCATGCTCTGGAGGTAGCTCCGCAGCTCCGTCTGGCTCAGACACTGCCGCAGCGCGTCCGGGTGGTAGACCATCACCACCAGAAAGCGGTCGTTTTCCTGCAAAAGCACCATATCGTATCCGTGGCAGCGCAGGGTGTTCCGACACTCTGTCAGATCCTGCTGCCAGTTTGGATATTTTTCCTTGTGCAGGGTGAAAATATTCGAGGGCTTCACCCGGCGGAGGGTGGGGGAACAGTGCAGATACAGGCACCACTTGAATTGTTCAGACATCGCGCATCATCCTTTCCTTGCCAAGTTAGACCGAATCAGGTAAACCTCGGTTAGCATAGGATAACCAAAAGGGAGAAAAGAAACCGCGTTTTGCAGCGGTAATTGTTGGGGAACCGGCATATGAGGAGGTTCCGGTCCCCCAGGGATGGGCTGCGGCGGTTTATCGGCAAAAAGGCCGCAGCGCAGGAACAAAGAAGAAGCGTTCCGCCAGAGGATGGGGAGAGAGGAACCCTTGCAACGCCCCTGACGAGAGTTAGCATACACTAACTCAAAGGGATTGTCAAGAGGAAATTTGCCCTTTGGGGCAAAAAACGGCGTGTACAAGCGTCCAAAAAAGAACGATGCAAAGGCGGGGTTCCTTGTGATTTTGGACAGAGTTTGTAAAATGGAAAAAAGGCGGTTGACATTAACGTTAGTTAATGCTAACATATCCTGTGGAGTGGAAGTTAGGCAAGCCTAACGTCCCTTTTCCCGTTGGAGAAGCACTCAAAACCCGACAGCGACAAAAGAGACAAGGAGATGAATCGCTTATGCCGTTGACAATGGCAGAGCCGGGCCAGGAAAAGCTCATCCGGCGCGTTGGCGGAAAGGCGGAGACCAGACAGTTTCTGGAGAATCTGGGGTTTGTCCCCGGCGCGCTGGTCACCGTGGTCTCCGAAATCGGGGGCAACCTGATCGTCAAAATCAAGGAGTCCCGGGTGGCCATCAGCCGGGAAATGGCGATGAAAATTATTGTTTAGGGGGATGAACACAATGAAAACCATGAAAGAGGCTAAGGTAGGGGAAACCCTGAAAGTGACCAAAATCACCGGAACCGGCGCGGTGAAGCGCCGCATTATGGACATGGGCATCACCAAGGGCGTGGAGATTTACGTCCGCAAGGTGGCCCCGCTGGGAGATCCGGTGGAAATCACCGTCCGGGGCTATGAGCTTTCCCTGCGGAAAGAGGACGCGGAGATGATTCAGGTCCAGTGAGCAGACCAACCTAGCAGGAGCGGCCGGGGGCCGCGAAATATGTCAAAGCGGCGGCCATCCTGCCTGTGAGTTAGGATGTGCTAACGCAGTCTCAACATCGCATTTCATTATGAAAAGAGGGACAGCAAAATGAGTATTAAAATTGCCCTTGCCGGCAACCCCAACAGCGGCAAGACCACACTGTTTAACGCGCTGACCGGTTCCAACCAGTTCGTGGGCAACTGGCCCGGCGTTACCGTGGAGAAGAAGGAAGGCACCCTGAAAGGCCATAAGGACGTGGGTATCATGGACTTGCCTGGTATCTATTCCCTTTCTCCCTATACGCTGGAGGAGGTCGTGGCCCGGAACTACCTGATCGACGAGCGGCCCGACGCCATTTTGAACATCATCGACGGCACCAACTTGGAGCGGAACCTGTATTTGACTACCCAGCTGGTGGAGCTGGGCATCCCTGTGGTGGTGGCCGTCAACATGATGGACATGGTGGAGAAATCCGGCGACACCATCAACAGCCAGCGCCTGGCGAAAGACCTGGGTGTGCAGGTGGTTGAGATTTCCGCCCTGAAGGGTACCAACGTTATGGAGGCCGCCGAAGCCGCCGTCAAGGTGGCGGAGTCTGGCGTCAAGACGGAACCCAAGCACCGGTTCAGCGGCAGCGTGGAACACGCCCTGGCCCACATCGAGGAGCTGCTGCTCCACAACCTGCCCGCCGAACAGCAGCGGTGGTTCGCCATCAAGCTCTTTGAGCGGGACGAAAAGGTCATCGAGAAGCTGGGCGTCTCCGAGGCAAACCTGGCTCACATCGAGAAGGACATCCAGTCCTGCGAGGAGGAGCTGGACGACGACGCGGAGTCCATCATCACCGCCGAGCGGTACAATTACATCGGCTCCATCATCGACGACAGCCTGAAAAAGAGCAACAAGGAAAAGCTCAGCACCTCCGACAAAATCGACAAGGTCGTCACCAACCGGATTTTGGCTCTGCCCATCTTCGCGCTGGTCATGTTCCTGGTCTACTACGTCTCCGTTACCAGCGTAGGCGCATGGGCCACCGACTGGGCCAACGACGGCGTGTTTGGCGACGGCTGGCACTTCGCCTGGATCGGCGACAGCGCCTATTGCGACGCCGCCGACGAGTTCACCGATGCCAGCAACGTGGTCAACGCCTTCATTGAGTACGCCAGCGAAAGCGGCGTGGACACCGCCGCCGTGGAGGAGGCCCTGGACGCCGAGGCTGAGGACTTCGACGAGGCCGCTGCCGCTGCCGCTCTGACCGAGTTCGCCGCTCAGTACACCGCAGCGGACGAGATCACTTATCTGGTGGAGGACGAGGAGACCCTTGCCACCGAGGAGGAGACCGCCACCGGCGAGGATCTGGCCGCCGCTGCGGAGGTTTACGCCGCCTACGGCTACGCCGAGCCTGACCCCGCCAACTATGGCATTTGGGTCCCCGGTATCCCCGTCCTGCTGGGCGACCTGCTGGAGTCCGCCAATGTGGCTCCCTGGCTGGAGGGTCTGGTTCTGGACGGCATTGTGGCCGGCTGCGGCGCGGTGCTGGGCTTCGTGCCTCAGATGCTGGTGCTGTTCATCTTCCTGGCCTTCCTGGAAGCCTGCGGCTACATGGCCCGTATCGCTTTCATCATGGACCGGGTGTTCCGGCGGTTCGGCCTGTCCGGTAAGTCCTTCATCCCCATCCTCATCGGCACCGGCTGCGGTGTGCCCGGTATCATGGCCTCCCGTACCATCGAAAACGAGCGGGACCGCAGAATGACCATTATGACCACCACCTTTATCCCCTGCGGCGCGAAGCTGCCCTTCATCGCCATGGTGGCGGGCGCCATCTTCGGCGGCGCACCCTGGGTGGCCCCCTCCGCTTACTTCCTGGGCATTGCCGCCATCATCTGCTCCGGCATTATCCTGAAAAAGACCAAGCTGTTTATCGGCGACCCCGCCCCCTTCGTCATGGAGCTGCCTCCCTATCATATGCCCACCGTGGGCAACGTGCTGCGGAGTATGTGGGAACGCGGCTGGAGCTTCATTAAGAAGGCCGGCACCATCATCCTGCTGTCCACCATCCTGGTGTGGTTCACCACCTACTTCGGCTTCATCGACGGCGCGTTCACCATGCTGGAGGAGGATCAGATCGACTATAGCATCCTGGCTACCATCGGCAAGGCAATTGCCTGGCTGTTCATCCCCCTGGGCTGGGGCAACTGGCAGGCTGCCGTGGCCTCCATCACCGGCCTGGTGGCAAAAGAGAACATCGTTGGCACCCTGGGCATCCTCTACAACGCCGGAGACGGCACCGTCTACCAGAATATGGGCGCGGCGTTCACCGCCGTCAGCGGCTATGCGTTCCTGGCCTTTAATCTGCTGTGCGCTCCCTGCTTCGCCGCCATGGGCGCCATCAGGCGGGAGATGAACAACACCAGGTGGTTCTGGATCGCCATTGGCTATCAGTGCGGCTTCGCCTATCTGGTGGCGCTGGTGGTGAACCAGTTGGGCCGTCTCATCACCGGACAGGGCTTTGGAATCTTCACGGTGGTCGCCATCGCAGTCGTGGTGCTGTTCTTCTACCTGCTGTTCCGCCCCGCCAAGACCGGGGAGAAGCTCGGCAGCAAGGCCAACGTCTGAGAACCTGTTTCCAACAAACCATTGATTAGGAGGAATGTGCAATGATCGCATGGCTTACCGCCAACGCGGGGACCATCGTCGTGGGACTGATCCTTCTTGCCATCGTCGCGGCCATCCTCCGCGGGATGGTCCGTGACCATCGGCAGGGAAAACGCTCCTGCGGCGGCGGATGCGCCGGTTGTCCCCACGCCTGCGGCGGCGGCGGTTGTCAAGCCGCCCCGCCGGGCGCGGCAGACCGTAAGCAATAACAGAAAACAAGGCTGACCACCTGTGATTGGGTGGTCAGCCTTTTTGGATTTGTATGCTTTTCTATTCAGACAATGGCGGTTTTCCCGATAAATCGGGTACCCACTGGTTTGCCCGCCACGATGTCGTAGAGGTCGGAGGGGCGGCTGCCGTTGGAGATGACCATATCAAAGCCGTTCTCCATGGCGGTTTTCGCCGCGTTGAGCTTGGTGGTCATGCCGCCGGTGGCCAGGTCGCTGCCCTTCTCCCCTGCCAGGGCATAAATTTCCGGCGACAGGTAGGTGACAAAGGGCAGCAGCCGGGCGGAGGAGTCCCGCCGGGGGTCGGCAGTGTAAAGCCCGTCAATGTCGCTGAGCAGCACCAGCAGGTCGGCGCTGGCGCACTTTGCCACGATTGCCGCCAGGGTGTCGTTGTCTCCCAGGGATATTTCCTCCGTTGCCACGGTGTCGTTCTCGTTGACGATGGGCAACGTTTCCAGCTCCAGCAGACGGGACAGGGTGTTTTGGAAGTTGGTGCGCCGGTTCTCGTGGTCCAAATCGGAACCGGTCAGCAAAATCTGCGCCACCACATGGTTGTATTCGGTAAAGAGCTTGTCGTAAATGTACATCAGCTCACACTGGCCCACGGCTGCGGCGGCCTGCTTGGTGGACATATCCTGGGGGCGGCTGGTCAGGGACAGCTTGCCCACTCCCATCCCGATTGCGCCGGAGGACACCAAAATCACCTGATGTCCGGCATTTTTCAGGTCGCTGAGGACCTT
The DNA here is from genome assembly GCA_021203185.1 of Clostridiales bacterium. Classification (GTDB taxonomy): domain Bacteria; phylum Bacillota; class Clostridia; order Oscillospirales; family Oscillospiraceae; genus Onthomonas. The sequence continues at coordinate 621 of JAJQBR010000036.1, read as the reverse complement.
GCATAGCTCCTCAATATGGCGAATGTTCAGCCGCCCGGTGGAGTGGGCGATGGTCGATGTGCCGACCTTGACAACGATTCTCATTTTGTCAAATTCCTTCCGTATTTTCCTTACTGTTTCCCCAGCGCTTTCGTCTTTTCGTAGGCGGCGACGACCGCTTCCGTGGCGGCGCTGCGGAACCCTCTCTGTTCCAGCGCGCGAACCCCCGCGATGGTGGAGCCGCCGGGGGAACAGACGGCGTCTTTCAGCGCGCCGGGGTGCTGGCCGCTCTCCAGCACCAGCTTCGCCGCCCCCACCAGGGTCTGGGCGGCGTACTCCTGTGCCTTGTCCCGGGGCAGGCCGCAGGCCACCGCGCCATCGGCCAACGCCTCGATAAAGGGATAGACAAAGGCCGGGCCACAACCGGAGACAGCGCTTCCTGCGTCGATGAGGCTCTCCGGCAGGGCGTCAAAGCGTCCCGCCGCCGCCATGTTGTATAAAAAGCGATCCCGCTCCTCCTCAGTCACGCCCTCGGCGGCGTAGAGAATCATCCCCTCCCCGATGGAGGCGGGGGTGTTGGGCATGATGCGGATAACGGGATAGTCGCCTCCCGCCATCTCCCGGATGCGGGCGATGGTCAGC
>JAJQBR010000115.1 GCA_021203185.1 Clostridiales bacterium | reverse complement strand
GTCCTCCACGGCGTTGCAGAACACCACCAGCTTGGCGCAGCCGAAGCCGTCCCGGTCTGCGGTGCGCAGGGCGGTTTTTTTCACCGTCTCGCCCATCAGCCGTACCGCGTCCATGTTGATGCCCGCCCGGGTGGAACCCACGTTGACGGAGGAGCAGACGAAGTCGGTCTCCGCCAGGGCCTCCGGGATGGAGGCGATGAGCTTGCGGTCGGCGGCGGTCATGCCCTTCTGCACCAGAGCGGAGTAACCGCCGATGAAGTTGACGCCGCAGGTCTTGGCGGCCCGGTCCAGGGCCTTGGCGAAGGGAACGTAGTCGCTGGTCTCGCTGGCGGCAGCCACCAGCGCCATGGGGGTGACGGAAATGCGCTTGTTGACGATGGGGATGCCGAACTCCCGCTCGATTTGCTCGCCGGTCTTAACGAGATTCTCCGCTGTGCGGCAGATTTTGTCGTAGATTTTGTGGCAGGCCGCCTCCGGGTCCGGGTCGCAGCAGCTGAGCAGCGAAATGCCCATGGTGATGGTGCGGATGTCCAGATGCTGCTGGTCGATCATGTCGATGGTCTGTAAAATTTCGTTTCTGCTGAGCATCTGTCCACCCCCGTCAGATGCGGTGCATGGCGTTGAAGATGTCCTCCCGCTGGGCGCGGATGGTCAGGTTCAGGCTTTTGCCCTCCTCCTCCAGCAGCTTCACCAGCTCGGCGAAGGGCAGCTCCGCGTCGGTGACATCCACCATCATAATCATGGTGAAGTATTCCTGCATGACGGTCTGGCTGATGTCCAGCACGTTGACCTTCTGCTGGGACAGCAGGGCGCACACGTCGGCGATGATGCCCACCCGGTCCTTGCCGATAACGGTAACGATTGCGTGCATAAAGCGCTCTCCTTTTCTCTGTCGTTGCCCGGTCAGGCTTCTTCCGCGTCCTCCCGGGCCTCTTCTACGGTCAGGAACGCCTCTAAGTTCTTTTGGAACAGTTCGCCCTCCTCGTCGTCGTGGACGCGGACGGTGACAGGCCGGTTCAGGTCGATGGAAAAGAGGGCCATAATGCTCTTGCCGTCCACCACATAGCGGCCGGAGAGCACGTCGATGTCGCAGCGCAGCACCGTGGTAACGTCCACGAACTTTTTCACGCTGTCGATGGAATTTAAAGTGACTTGATAGAGTTTCATGTTGCAGACCTCCAGTGCAAGTGTTCTTTTCCGTCAGAGATTCAAACGGGAAGCTCATTTGTGCTGAGCAGGCTACGCAGGAGCTGCTTTGACCTTCCGCCTGTAGGGGCGGCCCGTGGCCGCCCTGGGCAAGAGGATGGTTTACCGGGCGGCCAAGGGCCGCCCCTACAAAAGCAACGTTTTGTTTCACCGTTCAGCATTGATTTCCCGGTTGTCCGGGGAAAAAGACTGTACAAGATGTGAGAAATCCGGTATAATACTGCTGCGTTCCTGCACATACGCAGCCGGACGGCCCACACGTGGGCTGTCCCTGCTGTCATTATATCCTGCTCACGCTCCAAATGCAAGCAGTAGAAAGCCGGTTCTCTTTATGCGTTTTGCTATCTACACCCTCGGCTGCAAAGTCAACCAATACGAAACTCAGGCCATGGAGACCCTCCTCACCGGGCGGGGCCACACGCTGGTCCCCTTCGATGGGGAAGCCGATGTGTACCTCGTCAACACCTGCTCCGTCACTGCCGTCAGCGACAAAAAGTGCCGCAACATCATCCGCCGCACCCGCCGGGACCACCCTCTGGCGGTGGTGGGGGTCTGCGGCTGCTACGCCCAGGCCAGCCCCCAGGACGTGCAGGCCCTGGGGGTGGATGTCATTTCCGGCACCGGACAGCGTGTGGAGTTTCTGAACCAGGTGGAGCGGTGCGCCCTGACGCGGGAGCCATCCGTGGCGGTAGACGACGCCCTGCGCCGGAAGGACCCCTTCGAGACGCTGCCCGCCGGGGGTCTGCCGGGGCGCACCCGGGCTATGCTCAAGGTGGAGGACGGCTGCGCCAACTTCTGCACCTATTGCATCATCCCCTATACGAGGGGGCCGGTGCGGTCCGTCTCCCTCCAGGGAGCGGCGGAGCAGGCCAGAGGGCTGGCCCAGGCGGGGTATCAGGAGTTGGTACTCACCGGCATTGAAATTTCCAGCTGGGGCAGGGATTTGAAAACCGGCCAGACCCTCATCGACCTGGTGGAGGCGGTCTGTACCGCCGCGCCCGGTCTGCGGGTGCGGCTGGGGAGCCTGGAGCCGAGGACGGTGACGGAGGACTTCTGCCGCCGGGGGTCGGCGCTGCCCAACCTGTGTCCTCACTTCCACCTGTCCCTCCAGTCCGGGTGCGACGAGACGCTGGCGCGGATGCGTCGGCGGTACGACACCACCCGGTTCCTGGAGTCCTGCCGCCTGCTGCGGCAGTCTTTTGACCGGCCTGCCATCACCACCGACCTGATTTGCGGCTTCCCCGGCGAGACAGAGGAAGAATTTGCCCGGACGCTGGATTTTCTGCGGCAGGCGCAGTTCTCCGCCATGCACATTTTCCCCTACTCCCGGCGGCCCGGCACTGTGGCGGACAAGCTGCCCGGTCAGCTGCCCAACGCCGTGAAAGAAGCCCGCTGCCACCAGGCCGCAGACGTGGCGGCGGAGATGGAGCGGGCCTATCTGAATCTTTGGGTGGGCGAGACGCTGGAAGTCCTCTTTGAGGAGGAGGCGGAGGGCCTGTGGCGGGGTCACACCCCCAACTATGTGGAGGTCTACGCACCGGGCGAAGCGTTGCACAACGTCCTGCGGAAGGTGCGCGTCACCGGCGTTCGGGGCAGCGCGCTGGAAGGAGAGATTTTATGACCACCGAATCAATGAGCCGCCCGCGCTATGCCCTGCTGGACACGCTCCGGGGCTTCGCCCTGGTGAACATGATTGCCTTTCACGGCCTTTGGGACCTCATTTACCTGGCGGGGTTCACCCCCGGCTGGTACAACGAAAGCGGAGCCTTTTACTGGCAGCAGGGCATTTGCTGGACGTTTATCCTGCTCTCCGGCTTCTGCTGGAGCATGAGCCGCCACCCGGTCCGCCATGGCGTCGTGGTGTTCGCCTGCGGCCTGCTGGTGACGGCGGTGACGGCGCTGGTGGAGCCTACCGCCCTGATTTGGTGGGGCGTGCTCTCCCTGCTGGGGGCGGCGGGGCTGCTGCTGACGGCGCTGGAGCCGCTGCTGCGGAAGCTCCACCCGGCGGCGGGATTGGCGCTCAGCGCCCTGCTCTTCGCCCTGACCCGCAGCATCGCCAGCGGAACAGTGGGCCTCCCCGGACTGGGGACGCTGGCGCTGCCCCGCATCCTCTACCAAAACCTTGCCACCGCCTTCTTCGGCTTTCCCCCGGCGGGGTTCTACTCCGCCGACTACTTCCCCCTGCTGCCCTGGTTTTTCCTGTTCTGCGTGGGGTATTTCGCCCATCGGCTGTGGTGGAGCCGTTGGAAGGAGCTGCCTCTGCTGGGCCGGGGCGTTCCCGGCCTGAGCTGGCTGGGGCGGCACTCGCTGGTGGTCTATCTGCTGCACCAGCCGGTGCTGTATGGGCTGTTAGAGTTGTACTGGCTGTTGGCGTGATGCGTCATTCTTCCACTGTTACCTCTCCGCCTCGGCTCTTCCGGGACTTCCCCAGGTTGAGACAGCCCAGGCACAGGTTCATGGCGCCAATGCACAGCCACTGTGCGCCCAGGGATTTTTTGCCGTCCATCAGCCAGGAAATGGCCGCCAGGATGTCCGCCACGCCGGTGACGAACCAGGCAAGGGCCAGAAATTTGTTTGTGTTCATGGTGATACCTCCGTTTTGGGTTGATTTTATGGGATAGAGCGGCCTTTGCCGCTCTATTTTTCCTCTGTGGGCAGCTTTTTCCAGAGCCAGCGGTCTGCAATCACGCACAAAACCCCGTAGCACAGCCAACACAGAGCATCGACTTCAAAGTAGCCACGCAGGTCCGGGATAGGCGCCAGATACCATCCAGACAGCACATTAAACACACAGGAGATGGGCATTAGCGCCAGCAGCCACACGTTGATCAGCCAAAACCATCTGGCCGCGCTCCTGGCGTTCTCCCCCAGAAACTGGCCAATGGCGAACACCGCGCAGCCCATTGCCATGAGGATGAAGCCCACCATCACGGACAACTCTGTGTAATAGGTCAGCCAAATGCCGACGGCGGTCACCAGCCCGATGAAGTTAAAAGCCGTACCCACTGCGGTGAAAATGTGGGCGTCGGGCTTTCCTTTCATCGGCTGCTCTGGCAGCGGCTCAATGCCCTTGAGCAGATAATCCGTGGTCACGCCGAAGTAGTCGCTGAGCAGGATGATTTTGTTCAGGTCGGGGACGCTCTGCTCACTCTCCCACTTGCTGACCGCCTGGCGGGAAACGCCCACCCGGTCCGCCAGCTCCTCCTGGGAGATCCCCTTCGCCTTCCGTAGCTGCTGAATCCTGTCTGCAATGTTCATATCGAAACGCCTCCTTGGTTTGGTGGCTCCATTGTACGAAAAACAGCGGTTGCGGCGCAACCATTCCGGCCTTGCAGTTTGTCAACCGGCGGTTGCATGGGGGATTTTGGGCGGTTTTTCGGCGTTTTTCGTCCGACGATATCCTTCTTCGGCGTGAAAGTCTCTAATATTTCTCTGAAAAGGCGTCATAGAACTCCAGTTCTTCGTCCCAGGTTGTGTCCGTATCCATAAAATTCTGCAAATCCAGTTTCATCCGCTCATATGTGAGCTGATACTCTTTCTCGTCACAGAAAACAGTATGAACCATGCTCCCATACACACCGCAGGTGATGGCGTAATAGGTTCGACATCTCTCCAGTGTTATTCTGCATTGGTCTTTATACTCCTCGTCCAGCAAAACAATTCCGCCTTCTGAGCCGATGTCGCCTTCCTTGTGAATGTCCTTCCACACTAAAACCACTCCCGGTCTGTCGCAGCGTGCAGTACTGTGTAAAATGGGGCTGCGCCCAACGGCACAGCCCCGAAGGTTGTTTATGCGGTTATCAGCCGAACACAGCCAGCAGGAAGCCAGCAGCCACGGCGGAACCGATGACGCCGGACACGTTGGGGCCCATGGCATGCATCAGCAGGAAGTTGGAGGGGTTGTCCTTCTGGCCCTGGACCTGAGCAACACGAGCCGCCATCGGCACGGCGGACACGCCGGCGGAGCCGATGATGGGGTTGATCTTGCCACCGGTGAGGGTACACATAATCTGACCCACCAGCAGACCGCCGCAGGTGGCGAAGCAGAAGGCCAGCAGGCCCAGCACGATGATCAGGACCGTCTTGGTGGACAGGAACTGCTCAGCGGTGGCGGTAGCGCCAACGGAGATGCCCAGGAAGATGGTGATGATGTTCATCAGAGCGTTCTGGACGGTGTCAGACAGACGGTCGCACACGCCGCAGTTGGCCCACAGGTTGCCCAGCATCAAGCAGCCCAGCAGCGCCGCCACGGAGGGGAGAATCAGGCAGCAGACGATGGTGACCATGATGGGGAAGACAATCTTCTCGGTCTGGGACACGGGACGCAGCTGCTCCATCTTGATGGAGCGGCGTTCCTTGGATACCAGCAGTTTCATAAACGGCGGCTGAATCAATGGGATCAGCGCCATGTATGAGTACGCGGCCACGGCGATGGGACCCAGCAGGTCGGGAGCCAGCTGGCTGGTCAGCCAGATGGCAGTAGGACCGTCAGCGCCGCCGATGATGCCGATGGAGGCGGCCTCAGGGCCGGAGAAGCCCAGGGCAATGGCCATCAGCAGAGCGGCGTACACGCCGAACTGGGCGGCAGCACCCAGGATCATGCTCTTGGGGTTGGCCATCATGGGGCCGAAGTCGGTCATGGCGCCCACGCCCATAAAGATGATAGAGGGGTAAATGCCCAGCTTGACGCCCAGATAGAGGATGTCCAGGAAGCCGCCCTCGTGGAGGACTTCTCCGAAGTTGATGTTGGCGCCCGCGCCGGCGTACCACAGCTCCGCGTGGTAGATACCGGAACCGGGCAGGTTGGTCAGCAGCATACCGAAGGCGATGCCCACCAGCAGCAGCGGCTCATACTTTTTGGCGATGCCCATGTACAGCAGCAGGCAGGAGATACACAGCATGACGATAATCTTCAGCCCGGCGACAAGGCCATCGGCAAACATATTGGCAAAGCCAGTCTGCGCTGCCAAATTTGAAAAAATTCTACCGATAAATTCCATATTGGTTCCTCCTTAGGACAGGATCACCAGCGGATCACCAGTCTTGACAGCGGTACCCTGTCCGGCAACGACCTGCGCGACGGTGCCGTCTCTGGGAGTGAGAACTTCGTTTTCCATCTTCATGGCCTCAATGATGGCCACGATGTCGCCGCTCTTGATGGACTGACCGGCGCTGACCTTCATGGACACGACGGTGCCGGGCAGCGGGGCGGTAAC
>JAJQBR010000066.1 GCA_021203185.1 Clostridiales bacterium | reverse complement strand
ACATATTGTAGGGGCGGCCCGTGGCCGCCTGGAAAAAGAATGCGAAATCTGCGGGCGGCCACGGGCCGCCCCTACAGGAACACGGTAAAATTTTATCGCTCATCGCAAATTGCTCATTGAAAAAGGGGAGACCGCCATGAACTACGCCGCCATCAAAACCCACGACATCGCCAACGGCCCCGGTGTGCGGGTCTCCCTCTTTGTGTCCGGCTGCACCCACCACTGCGAGGGCTGCTTCAACCCGGAGACCTGGGATTTCCACTACGGTCAGCCCTACACCGCCGAAACCGAGCAGGAGATTTTGGACGCCTGTGACAAACCCTATATCCGGGGGTTGTCCCTGCTGGGAGGAGAACCCTTTGAACCGGCCAACCAGAAGGCGCTGCTGCCCCTGCTGCGCCGGTTCCGGGAACAGTTCCCGGACAAAACTGTGTGGTGCTACTCCGGCTACAACTACGAAATGGATATGCTCACCGGCCAAGTGGGGGATTGGGCGGTCACCAAGGAAATGCTCAGCCTCCTGGACGTGCTGGTGGACGGAGAATTTATCCTGGACCAGAAGGATTTGAACCTCCGGTTCCGGGGCAGCGCCAACCAGCGCATTATCGACGTCCCCCGGAGCCTGGAACACGACCAGGTGCTGTGGTGGGACGGCAGCAGTCAGCCGTGAGTTCAATGTGCAATTTGCAATGAGCAATTTGCAATGACGCAGGACGGAAAGATGCGCAAAACCTGCCCACCCAGCCATCCGAGGCCGTTTAATTGAGGTTCCCTCATTTAATTGTGGTTGCCCTGCCGCCGTACATTGACATCCGCCCCGGAAAAATGTTATACTCTTTGTGGTACATCGTTCTAAAAAAAAGGTAGTTTATCCTACCAAAAAGGAAGGTTAGTGCCATGAGCAATTACAAGATCAACACCAAATGCGTTCAGTCCGGTTACACCCCCGGCAACGGCGAACCCCGCCAGATCCCCATCATCCAGTCTACCACTTTTAAGTACGACACCAGCGAGGACATGGGCAGGCTCTTCGACCTGGAGGCCTCCGGTTACTTCTACACCCGGCTGCAAAACCCCACCAACGACTATGTGGCGGCCAAAATCGCCGACCTGGAGGGCGGCACCGCCGGTATGTTGACCTCCTCCGGTCAGGCGGCCAACTTTTTCGCCCTGTTCAACATCTGCGAGTGCGGCAGTCATATCGTGGCCTCCTCCTCCATCTACGGCGGCACCTTTAACCTGATTTCCGTCACCATGGCGAAAATGGGCATCACCACCACCTTCGTCTCCCCCGACTGCACGGAGGAAGAATTGAACGCTGCCTTCCAAGACAATACCCGCGCCGTATTTGGTGAGACCATCGCCAACCCCGCTTTAACGGTGCTGGACATCGAGAAGTTCGCCAGGGCCGCCCACGCCCACGGGGTTCCCCTCATTGTGGACAACACCTTCCCCACCCCGGTGAACTGCCGCCCCATCGAGTGGGGCGCGGACATCGTCACCCACTCCACCACCAAATATATGGACGGTCACGGGGCCGCCGTGGGCGGCGCCATTGTGGACTCCGGCAACTTTGACTGGATGGCCCACGCGGAAAAGTTCCCCGGCCTCTGCACCCCGGATGAGTCCTATCATGGCATCACCTACGCCGAGAAGTTCGGCCAGGGCGGCGCTTTCATCACCAAATGTACCGCCCAGCTCATGCGGGACTTCGGCAGCATCCAGTCCCCCCAGAACGCCTTCCTGCTGAACCTGGGGCTGGAGTCCCTCCACGTCCGCATGGCCCGCCATGTGGAAAACGGACGGGCCGTAGCTCAGTTCCTCCAGAACCACCCCAAGGTGGCCTATGTCATCTACTCCGACCTGCCCGGCGACCCCTACCACGAGCTGGCCCAGAAGTACCTGCCCAACGGCGGCTGCGGTGTGGTGTCCTTCGGCCTGAAGGGAGGACGAGAGGCCGCCAGCACCTTCATGAAGGGGCTGAAGCTGGCCGCCATTGAGACCCACGTGGCTGACGCCCGGACCTGTTGCCTGAACCCGGCCACCTCCACCCACCGCCAGATGAACGACGAGCAGCTGAAAGCCGCCGGCGTTCCCGCCGAGCTGGTGCGGATGTCCTGCGGCCTGGAGGACAAGGACGACCTCATCGCTGACCTGGCCCAGGCCCTGGACGGCATCGAGTAAGCCTCCTAACAAGGATAAACAAAACCCGCCCAAATCCAACTGGTTTCAGCTGGGTTCGGGCGGGTTTTTCGCGGTCAGGGCGAAAAGCGGCGGGACGGCTGGCGGAACCTTTCCAAAGCCTTTATAACCGACAAACTGTAATCTCACAAAAATAATATGTCGTATATACTTGACAAAATGGCGGGTGTGCGCTATACTATACCCATCCTAAGAAGCGACCCTTTCCCCTTCCGCAATACCGTATTTTGTCAAGGAGGACGACAACCATGTACGATTTGGTATTTTTCGGCGCGCTGGCTGGAATCGTGGTGCTTCTGGCCGTGGCCGCACTCAGCAATCGCATCACAAAAGGCAGGTTCAGCCTGGAGGTCGGCGGCGACTACGATGAGCGGCAGCAGGCCGCCCGGGGCGTGGCCTACCGCAACGCCTTTTGGACGGTGGTGGGCTATCTGGCCCTGTTCCAGCTGCTGGACATCTGGAACCCGCCGCTGTACGTGCTGTCCTTTGTGGGGCTGTTCCTGGCGCTGACGGTGTTCCTGGTCAGCTGCATTATGCTGGACGCCTACATCGGCCTGAACGACGACCCCAAAAAGTGGGTCATCTCCAGCTCCGTGCTGCTGGTCATCCAACTGGTGGGTATCGCCGCCTACTCTCCTACCTTTGATGACCTGCCTGTGGCAAATGTGTTCACTGCGGCGCTGCTGGCCGTCATACTGGTCGCGTTTGGCGTCCGAACGCTGCTGCGCCGGGGCCAGACGGAGGACGAGGAATGAAAAACCTGCGCCTGAAAGCGGCCAGGGCAGCTAAGGATTTGTCCCAGCAGGCCCTGGCGGACCTCGTGGGCGTCTCCCGCCAGACCATCAACGGCATCGAAAAAGGCTCCTATAACCCCACCATCCGGCTGTGCATCGCCATCTGTAAGGCGCTGGACAAGACGCTGGATGAGTTGTTTTGGGAAGAATGACAATGTGCAGTTAAAACAGCCCCCACAGGGGCGCGCAAAAAGGCGTATCCCCGTGGGGGCTGTTGCGTTTACCCCTCCACGGGGAGGGAATACACGAAGTCGTCCATATAAAAGCCGCCGCCGATGTCGTTTTTGACCTGGCCGGTTTTCACGAAGCCCATGATTTCATAGACATAAATCGCGTCGTTGTGGCGATTGACGTTCAGCGTGACGGCGGAGAGACCGCCCTCCCTGGCCTTGCCCACCACAAAGGCCAGCATTTCTCTGGCGTAGCCTCTCCCCCGCTGCTCTTTTTTCAGGTAGAACTTGCTCAGGTACAGCTCGTTCCCCCGGGGATAGAAGGCCAGAAAGCCCAGCTGCTCCCCACCGTCGCCCTCCACGAAATAATACTGATACCCCTGGGCCAGCTGTTCCCGCAGGGCGGGGACGGACTGGAACTTCTCGATCATATAGTCGTTCTGGGCGGGGCCGATGATGGGGTCGAAATGCTCCTTGACGATTGGCGTGGCCAGGGCGGAGAGCTGCTCGATGGCGGCCTCCTGCCCGGGCAAAATCTGCGTGAACTTCATATTGCGCTTCTTTCTGCCGGGACGAACTCAAACAGCGACAGATCCCCGGTGGTGTGGATGTCTGCGTCTTTGGCCCGGTATTCCGTGGGAGTCATGCCGAACTGCTGGCGGAACTTGGTGTAGAAAAAGTGCAGATTGGTGTAGCCGCACAGAGAGGCGATCTCCTGCACCGACAGATCGGAATGGCGGAGATAGTGGCAGGTCTGCTCCAGCCGGGCAGAGGTCACCAGATCCCCAAAGGTGTAGCCCGTCCGCTTTTTGATGAGGGCGCTGAGATACTTGGCGTTGTAGTGGAACTCCTGGGCCAGCTGCTCCAGATTACAGCTGGCGCAGTGGGTTTGGATGTACTTCAAAATGGCCTGCATATCCGTCCGGCTGGAGGAGACGATATGGCTGTCGGGACAGCGCATCAGCAGGATAAAAAAGGTCTGGATATAGTTCTCCACCAGCTTGTCCCGGCAGGGAGAGGGGTCCAGAAACTCGCAGAACAGATCCTCAAACAGGCACTTCATCTTGTCGTCCTGGTTGTAGTCGGCTACAATGTAGGAGAAGCCGGACTTGGCGCTCATCAGCGTCCGGGTCAGGAAGGAGGCAACCGGGCCGTTCCCCGCCAGGTCATAGAGCAGCTCCCGGCTGAGAAATTCCCGCTCCAGCTGGAGGCCCAGAATGATGTCCTCCTCCCCCGCGATTTCAAAGGAGTGGGTCACTTCGGCGTTCATCAGGTAGAACTGCCCTTCGTGCAGCACAAACTCCTTGTCCGGCAGGCGCAGGGTCAGGTGGCCGGAGTAGACGTAGTTGACGCTGATGAACTCGGCGGCGTGTACGGGCAGCCGGGTGAACCGGGTGTGGATGATGAGCCGCAGGCACTCCCCCAGCCGGGACTGGAGCCACAGGATGTTTTTTTGGTTCTGCGCCACCATCAACGCGTTGGTGGAGCGATAGGCGCCGTGCTGCCCCTTTTTGCTCAGGAAGGTGTCCTCGCACAGGGCGCTGCCCTCCTGCTCCATCCGGCGTTTCAGCTCCTGTTCCCGCTCGGTCAGGGGAAAAATCGCCTGACGGAAGGCAGCTCTGTCCATAAAATTCCTCCATTTCCCAAATAAAACGCGCAAAAACAACAAATACGGGATATTTGACATAATTATAGTGGAAAAATGTCATTTATAAAATAGACTTTTCCACTAAAATTGTTGGTATACGAGCAGTCAAAAACTGTGCAAATTTGCGAAGGAGGTTTAGGAGCTTGCTTCTCGCAGCACAGTTGAGGGCTGTGCCCAGGTTTTCTCAGACAAGGATTCCCTTTGGGAATCGGTTTTGGGGAAAAACGGAATTGCTTGTCGAATTGTTTTAAAATACAATGGATACAAGGCCAAATTCTTTGGGCAAAAAGACGAAACAACATAAAGGAGGATTTCATTATGTCTAAGGTCAACGATCTGCGTTCCGCTCTGGAGCTGCTGAAAACCCTGCCGGGTCAGTTGGTGGAGACCGACGTCGAAGCCGATCCCGTCGCGGAGATTTCCGGCGTATACCGCTATGTGGGCGCCGGCGGCACCGTGGAGCGCCCCACCCGTGAGGGTCCCGCGATGATTTTCAACAACGTCAAGGGTCATCCCGGCGCGAAAGTCGTCACCGGTCTGCTGGCCAGCCGTAAGCGCGTGGGCGCTCTGCTGGACTGTCCCCCCGATCAGCTGGGCTTCCTGCTGAAGGACAGCGTCAACAACCCCATCCCGCCTGTCACCATCCCCAATGAGCAGGCCAAGTGCCAGGAAGTGGTCCATCTGGCCACCGACCCCGGCTTTGACGTGCGCAAGCTGGTCCCCGCCCCCACCAACACCGAGGAGGACGCCGGCCCCTACATCACCATGGGCATGGTCTATGCCGCCAGCCCTGAGACCGGCATCACCGACGTCACCATCCACCGTATGTGCCTCCAGAGCGAGGATGAGATCTCCATCTACATCATGCCCGGCGGCCGTCACATCGGCGCGTTCTTCAACGAGGCCGAGGCCCGCAACGAGCCGCTGCCCATCTCCATCTCCATCGGCGTAGATCCCGCCATCGAAATCGCCTCCTGCTTCGAGCCGCCAACGACTCCTCTGGGCTATGACGAGCTGCAGGCCGCCGGCGCCATCCGCAAGGAGCCTGTGCAGTTGACCAAGTGCCTGACCGTCAACGGCAAGGCCATCGCCAACGCTGAGTACGTCATCGAGGGCGAGATCCTGCCCGGCCGCCGCATCCGTGAGGATGTGAACTCCAACACCGGCAAGGCCATGCCTGAGTTCCCCGGCTACAACGGACCCGCCAACCCCGCCCTGCCCGTCATCAAGGTCAAGGCCGTCACCACCCGTAAGAACCCCATCATGCAGAGCTGCATCGGCCCGTCCGAGGAGCACGTCTCCATGGCCGGCATCCCCACCGAGGCCAGCATCCTGTTCATGGTCGAGCGCGCTATGCCCGGCATGGTCAAGAACGTCTATTGCTGCTCCTCCGGCGGCGGCAAGTTCATCGCCATCCTCCAGTTCAAGAAGAACCTGGCCAGCGACGAAGGCCGTCAGCGTCAGGCCGCTCTGTTGGCGTTCAGCGCCTTTGCGGAGTTGAAGTATGTGTTCCTTGTGGACGAGGACGTGGATCCCTTTGACCTGAACGACGTCATCTGGGCCATGACCACCCGGTTCCAGGCGGACACCGACCTCATCATGCTGCCCGGCGTCATGAGCCACCCGCTGAACC
>JAJQBR010000058.1 GCA_021203185.1 Clostridiales bacterium | reverse complement strand
TTCCGATCCGGCTTCCAGTTTGTCTGCTCGGTCATGGCGGGGTCCTGCCGGTTGGTTTTTTCGTTGTCGTTTGACATAATGGCAGCTCCTCTCTCGTTTTTTTCTATTGTACCAGTTTTCACCGACGACTTCCAGTGCCTTTTGCCCTGAGGAACCTCTTTCTAATCAGAACTTCCTTAGCTGCTAATTTCCAATAGCACGAAAATTACTTGATTTCCTCGATTTCGGCAATTCCCTCTTGACAAAAAAATTTATCTATGCTTCAATACACACACGTCGAGCAGCGAAAGCGCAAGTCCGGGCAGACCGGACCTGCGCTTTTTTTGTAATCATAATGCTAAGAAAGGAAGATATCTATGGAAAAGAAAGCAAGCAAGCTGTGGACAAAAGACTTTGTGTTCATTATCGTCATCAATTTTCTAGTGTTTATGAATCACATTATGATTCTGGCCACCTTTCCCCTGTTTTTGGAGCAGGAGCTGGGCCAGAACGAGGGCTTTGCCGGGGCCGTCATCCTGGCGTGGTCGGTGGTCTCAGTGCTGTTCCGAATGGGATTCGGCTATCTGCTGAACCAGGGCCGGAGAAGGCTGTTCCTGGTCATTGGCCTGGTGGGGATGCTGCTGATGCCCATCGGGTACATCTGCTCCATTGCGCTGCTGGGTCTGGGCCTGGCCGTGGTGGTGGCGGTGGCGCTGACAGTGACCTGCCGCATGGTACACGGCGTGGCCCTGGCGGTGGCCAACACCACCACAGCCACGGTAGCCAGCGACTCTCTGCCGGAGGACCGGTTCGCGGAGGGCATGGGCTACTTTGGTATGGCCACCGCCCTGGGGACGGCCTGCGCTCCCGCCCTGGGACTGACCCTGATGAATATCAGCTTCCAGCTGCTGTTTGCGGTGGCCAGCTTCTTCATCCTGCTGGCGCTGATCCTCCTGGCGAATATGCACATCAAAGAGAATCTGGCAGTGGAAAGGCAGCCCTTCCGGGTGGGCGACCTGCTGGAGAAAACGGCCATTCCCGCCAGCGTCATTTGCCTGGTGACCTTTATGACCTGGGGCGCGCTGGAGAACTTCCTCTCTGAATACGCCATCAAGTACAATCTCCCCAGCGGCGGCCTGTTTTTCGCCATCACCGCCGTGATGCTGGTGGTGACCAGGTTGACCATCGGCAAGCAGGCGGATCGGCTGGGCGAGGGGATCTTTGTCTACACCTGCAATATTAGTATGTTCATCGCCTATATGCTGCTGGCCTTCGCCCCCAATACGGTGACCTTCCTCCTGGCGGCGGTGTTCGCCGGGTACGCCTTCGGCGGCATCGAGCCGGTATTGCAGTCCATGGCCATCCATATCGCGCCGCCGGAGCGACGGGGAAGCGCCAACTCCACCTTTCTCTGCGCCTATGACATCGGCATTGGCGGCGGCGGCGCTCTGGCCGGGTTTCTGATTGCGGGGGTGGGGTATCACAATATGTTCCTCATCCAGTCCACCGCCACCGTGATTTCCATTATCCTCTATGTGTTCTGGGGCAGGAACCACCCGTCCTCCTTCAACTACGCCAAGCGGCACGCGAAAGACAGCGGCGTGTAAGCCGCACCCGTGACAGGGAAAAGCCACAGGCTGTGGGACGCCCCCACAGTTTGCGGCTTTATCCCTGTTTTTTCGTCCATTGTCCGACGCGGCGGGCGATGGAATGGAGTGTGATACTTTTTCACGCAAATTCTGTAATTTGCCGAAAACGGATTGACGAAAAACAGGAAAAAGGATATAATATATTGAATTTACGTGTCATATGCTTTGCAAAAAGGTGAATTGTTTTGAAATACGATTATTTAGTGGTAGGTTCTGGATTTTTTGGCGCGGTTTTTGCCTGCGAAGCGAAAAAACGGGGAAAAACCTGCCTGGTTATCGACAAGCGGAACCACATCGGCGGCAACTGCTACACCCGGCAGGTAGAGGGAATCGCCGTTCACCGCTACGGGGCGCATATCTTCCACACCTCCGACCGGGCGGTTTGGGACTATGTGAACGCGCTGGCGGAGTTCAACAACTATGTCAACGAACCTATCGCCAACTACCACGGCGAAATTTACAATATGCCCTTCAATATGAACACCTTCTCCCGGCTGTGGGGGGTGGCGACGCCCGCTCAGGCGAAGGCCATCATCGACGAGCAGCGGCGTGGAGCGCCTGCCCAGCCCCGGAACCTGGAAGAGCAGGCCGTTTCTCTGGTGGGGCGAGACATTTACGAGAAGCTGGTGAAGGGTTACACGGAAAAACAGTGGGGCAGGAGCTGCGCCGAGCTGCCCGCCTTTATCATCAAGCGGCTGCCCGTTCGCTTCACCTATAACAACAACTACTTCAACGACCGTTATCAGGGCATCCCCGTGGGGGGCTATACCCCCATGTTTGAAAAGCTGCTGGAGGGCATCCCTGTCCGGCTGAACTGCGACTACCTGGCCAACCGGGAGGAATTGCGGCCCCTGGCGGAAAAGGTGATTTACACCGGTCCCATCGACCAGTATTTTGACTTTTGCTATGGTCCTCTCCAGTACCGCAGCCTCCGCTTCGAGACCCAGGTGCTGGACGAGGAGAACTATCAGGGCAACGCCGTGGTCAACTATACCGACCGGGAGACACCCTACACCCGCATCATCGAACACAAACACTTTGAGTTTGGCGCCCAGCCCAAGACCGTCGTCACCAAGGAGTATCCCGCCGCGTGGGAGCCGGGGGACGAGCCTTACTACGCCGTCAACGACGAGGCCAACACCCGCCTCTACCAGCGATACGCGGCAAAGGCTGTGGAGGACAAAACCGTCCTCTTTGGCGGCCGTCTTGGTGAGTATAAATACTATGATATGGATAAGGTCATTGCCTCCGCGCTGGCGTTTGCCGCAAAGGAGCTTGGCTGATCTATAGTTCATTTCCCGGCTGACGTTATTCAGGTCAATCCGGGAGGCAGGGGTGCCTTTTTATGTCAATTCCAAACGTTCCTTCCAACAAAACCAAATTGATCCTTCGAGTGCTGCTGGTCATTCTGCTGGTGCTGGCGCTGCTTGCGGGGGCGCTGTATGTCTTTGTCCAGGTGAAGCTGGGGGCCATTCAGCGCGTCACAACGGGTGCGACTGACGATGCGGACTCCAGCGCCAGCGCCTACAGCAGCTGGGAACCTACGGAGTGGGCCGAGGCGGGCATTGCCACCAGCGTGGACGGCGTGGTAAACGTGCTGCTGGTGGGGCAGGACAGCCGCACCGATGAGCGCAGCAATTCCGATACCATGATTATCCTCAGCATCAACCGGAACACAAACCAGATCTCCATAGTCTCCCTGATGCGGGACATCTATGTGCAGATTCCCGGCTACGCGAACAACAAGCTCAACGCCGCTTATCTGTTGGGCGGTTTCGACCTGCTGGACGAGACCATCGCTGTCAATTTTGGCGTGGTTATGGACTACAATATAGAGGTGGGCTTTGAAGGCTTTAAGGATATCGTGGACACGCTGGGGGGCATCGACGTGGAGATGTACCAGGAAGAGGCCGACTATATCAACGGAAAGCTCAAGCAGGACACCCTGACGGAAGGGGTCAACCACCTGACGGGAGAGGAGGCCCTCTGGTACGCCCGAACCCGAAAGGTGGGCAACGCCGACTTCGAGCGGACGGAGCGCCAGCGGGAAGTGCTGGAAATCATTTACGAGGATTTAAAGAGCGCCAGCTGGCTGAAGCTGCTCCAGGTCTACGACAGCGTGGCGGACAATGTCACCACGGACATGACCAACACTCAGATTTTGAACATCGCGTTTTCCGCTTACAGCATGGGGCAAAACCAGCTCAACAGCTACCGGCTGCCGATAGACGGCACCTGGCACAGCGAGGACTCGGTGGGCGACGTTGCCGACCCGCTGGTCATCGACGACTGGGAGGCCAACCAGCAGGCGCTGTGGAACTATCTCTACGGCGAGGACAGCGGGACAGATGCGGACAGCTCCGCAGAGATGTCGGAATAGAAATATCTGGTTATCCCTTTTGCTCATCCTTATAATCATTTTAGCTATTAGCTCTTAGCTTTTAGCCATTAGCTTCGTGGTTCTTGGCATTACTTGCTACGTTTACCGTTTGTATGACTTTATAAACGGGTGGTTTCGCTCTCAGCTTCCTTTTTAGCTGTTTGTTTTAAACTGGCAGCACCTAACTAACAGCTAACAGCTAACGGCTAATAGCTTATCACAACGCGGCTGATTCAAAGGGATAGTCAGATAGAAATATAAGTGAGGGATCGTCTATGTCTGCCAAACGAAAGAATACCAACTCTGCCAACCGTGTTCTCAAGGTTCTGCTGATCGTACTGGTGGTGCTGTTGTTGATTGCCGGAGGGCTGTTCATCTTCATTCAGGTGAAGCTGGGCGCCATCAGCCGGGTGTTTTCCAGCGATTATGCGGATGAGAGTACCGACATCACCCAGATCGAGGCCGTGGACCGGGGCGAAGCGGGCGTCGCTACCAGTGTGGATGGCGTGGTGAACGTACTGCTGGTGGGGCAGGACACCCGTACCGGTGAGCGGGAACGCTCCGACACCATGATTATTCTCAGCATCAACAAAAACACGGAGCAAATCACGATGGTTTCCCTGATGCGAGACCTGTACGTGCAAATTCCCGGCTACAGCAACAACCGGCTCAACGCCGCCTATCAGTACGGCGGGTTCGATCTGCTGGATGCGACTATAGAGGAAAACTTTGCCATTGTTATCGACTACAACGTGGAGGTGGACTTCGAGGGCTTTGAGGACATTATCGAGACGCTGGGCGGCATCGATGTGGAACTGACGGCGGCGGAGGCCGAGTATATCAACGGCAAGCTGAAGCAGGACACCCTGGTGGAGGGGGTCAATCACCTGACTGGGGAAGAAGCCCTGTGGTATTGCCGCACCCGGAAGGTGGGCAACGCCGACTTTGAACGGACGGAGCGCCAGCGGCGGGTGCTGGAGATTATCTATGAGGACTTGAAAGACGCCAGTTGGCTGAAACTGCTCAAGGTTTATGACAGCGTGGCGGACAACATTACCACGGACATGAACAACACCCAAATCATCAGCATCGCCTACTCTGCCTATACTATGGGCAAGAGCGAAATGAACAGTTACCGCATCCCTGCGGATAATATGTATTACAATGCCACATTGGGTACCGGCATGGAGGTGCTGATTCCCAACGACTGGGACGAGACCCGCGCTTTGCTGTGGGATTACCTCTACAGCGACCTGGAGGAGGAGACGGAGAGCGACACAGGGGAGTAAATTGTATTCTTGAAAGACCGACTGATCCGGATGGGTTGGTCGGTCTTTTTTGCTGGCAGTTGTTTTTTGACGAATGACAGCCGCTGTGGCGTGTCCGTCCATTGTCAGGGGCTAGGGGATGTGTTATAATAACACCTGATAACAGCGCGGCGGTTTTGCCTGGCGTGATTTTGCAAAGTGGAGGATTTGTGATGGACAGACTACAGAAACAGTTTGATTTTATTTTAGAGGCGGACAAGGAAAAGTTCATTGGCCGCCAGACCTATCTCTCAGACGGCCAGCGGAAGGAGAACGACGCGGAACACGCCTGGCACCTGGCGCTGATGACGATTTTGCTCAGCGAATACGCCAATGAGGAAATCGATGTGCTGAAAACGGTGACGATGGTGCTGATCCACGATGTCGTGGAAATCGACGCGGGGGACACCTACGCCTACGACGAGGTGGGCAAGCAGACCCAGCGGGCCAGGGAGGAAGCGGCGGCCCGGCGGCTTTTTGGACTGCTTCCGGCAGACCAGGGGGAGAAGCTGCGCCAGCTCTGGGAGGAGTTTGAGGCCCAGGAAACGCCGGAGGCCAAATTTGCCCGGACGATGGACAACCTCCAGCCCATGATGCTCAACGCCGCCAGCGATGGCAAGGCGTGGGTGGAGCATGACGTCCACCTCAGCCAGATTTTGAAGCGGAATCAGCGGACGGCGGAGGGGTCGGAGACGCTGTGGAAGTACGCCCAGGAACGGTTTCTTCTGCCCAATTTGGAACGTGGGACGATTATAAACGATTGAGTCAAATTTTTTGTGCGTCGAAATTGTGATACCCACGGCTCCGTGTACACAAACCTCGAAAAAGGCGAAAAAACCAGTTGACAAGCGAAATGTTCCCGTGGTATAGTATCCAGGCGCTTGAGAGAGCGGATCAAAATCCGATAAAGTTCCGGTATGGTTATATTAACCAGGCACTCGAAAGAGTGTGTCAAAACTCAAAAAAAAACTCTAACAAACGGATTGGGTAGTTCCAAGTTTGAGAGTAGTTTTTTGATGGAAAGGGTATCCTGATTTGGACAACTTACTCCACAAAAAATTTAAAAAGAGGGTTGACACCGGCTCGAAAAGCGTGGTATAATATCCAAGTTGCAAGACAGAGCGGAAACGCAGCCAGCCTTGCAGCGAGAACTGT
>JAJQBR010000166.1 GCA_021203185.1 Clostridiales bacterium | reverse complement strand
TAGTCGCCGTGATGATGGCCGCAGTTACGGTCAGCGTGGTATGTTCAAAATGACAGGCAGGCTGAGCGCTTATACAGACGGCTTTTTCAGGCAGAGGGACTGAGGTGAATATAAAATGGGATTTGAACGAAAAGATCCGGCAAAAAACGAATTTATGCTGACTGGCCCCTTTCGAAAGAAGGGCTATGACTGGTGGTGGCACTCCTTCACCGCTATCAATGAGGAGACCGGAGAGGAGAAACCGTTCTTCATTGAATTCTTCACCTGTAACCCGGCGCTGGCACAGGGGGAGCCGACCCTTGGACAGCTTCCGGAGAACAGGGAAAAGGGGGTGCGTCCCTCCTACCTGATGGTGAAGGCCGGCTGCTGGGGCGACGGTCATTGCCAGCTTCATCGCTTTTTCCCGTGGAAGGATGTGAAGATTCACGGAAAAGCGCCTTACTCTGTCGAGGCCGGGAACTGCTTTGCCTCGGATGAACGGCTGACGGGCAGCGTCACCATCAGCGCAGAGGAGGCCGCCGCCCATCCTGAATGGATGTGTGACAGCGGGGAGCTGTCCTGGGACTTGAAGATTGAAAAACAGATCGCTTTCAATGTGGGATATGGCACCAGCAAGCTGCTGCGCTTCCTGAAGGCGTTCGAGATGTATTGGCACGCTGAGGGGATAAAAAGCGCCTATAGCGGCACCATTACACTGAATGGAGCCGCCTATCGTGTGATACCGGAAAAAAGCTACGGCTATGCAGACAAGAACTGGGGCAGAAACTTTACCTCCCCGTGGGTCTGGCTTTCCTCTAACCATCTGGTAAGCAACCTGACCGGAAAAGAGCTGCACAACAGCGTTTTTGACATCGGCGGGGGCAGGCCGAAAATCTATTTTGTCCCGCTGAACCGTATCTTATTGGGTGCCTTCTACTACGAAGGCGCATCCTATGAGTTCAATTTCTCAAAATTCTGGACAGGCTGTAAGACCGACTTCTCCTGTCAGGAGACAGAGGATGAAATACAATGGCACGTCTGCCAGGAAAACCGAAAGGTCATCATGGAGACCAATGTACATTGTAAAAAGTCCGATATGCTTCTCGTGAACTACGAGGCCCCGGACGGGACAAAGCGGCACAACCGCCTCTGGAACGGCGGAAACGGCGTTGGGCGAATCAGACTTTACCGGAAAGGCAAAGACGGCAGGGCATTGATCGACGACATAGCCGCTTATAACATCGGCTGCGAGTATGGAGAGTATCAAAATGAACATTAAAATTAACAGGATAGATGACCAGACCTGGTCTGTTGAAGACCAGGGTGTTCGATTCTTCCTCCTGACCGGCACGGAAAAAGGGTTGCTCATTGACAGCGGTATGACGACAAAGAATGCCAGACAGATTGCCGAGTCCCTCACCGACCTGCCTTTGCAGCTAGTAAATACCCACGCTGATATAGATCATATTGCCGGGAATGATACCTTTGATACAGCATTTATGAATCCCGCCGAGTACGTCAATTATTTTCAGCGGGGAGCAGTCCATCCGACACCGACCCCGGTGTGGGATGGTGATGTCATTGACCTGGGCAACCGCCCTCTGCGGGTGATTACGCAGCCCGGTCATACCCCCGGCAGCATTGCTCTTTTGGATATAAACCGGCGCGTACTATTCAGCGCAGATTCTATCCAGAACGGAGAAATCTTTCTGTTTGGCCCCATGCGTGACCTGATTGGTTATCGGCAAAGCCTGGACAAAGTGTGGGCGCACCGGTCAGAGTATGACCTGATTTACCCCTCCCACGCAGACTTGCCGTTGAAACCGGACATCATTCCTGAACTCATGGCTGGTATGGATCAAATCCTGGCAGGAGAAGCGTCTTACCAATCCGGTGACAAGTTTGGTGTGCCAATCAAAATCTACGACATGGGGACAGCGGTGTTCTTGTGTGATCAAGCAGCCTTGCTTTGAACAGACAATGGATGGAGGCACCAATGGACAGACAGGCTATTTTTGATTATGTGAAAAAGAAATATGGAACAGAGCCGGAGTATCTGTGGATGAGATACCCGTCCTATGCTGTTCTACGCCACCAGGATAACCAGAAATGGTATGGTATCGTGATGGACGTTCCCAGAAACAAGCTGGGGCTGACAGGCATAGAGACAGTGGACATTTTGGATGTGAAATGTGAGCCACTGATGATCGACCTTCTGCGGCAATCTCTCGGTTTCCTTCCAGGCTATCATATGAACAAATCAAATTGGATCAGTATCCTGCTGGATGGCACAGTCCCTGACGATACGATCCTTGATTTGCTGGATGCGAGCTTTCAGAACACCATGAAAAAACAGAAAAAGAGTAAATGATATGCCCGTGAAATACGACCTGCTTCCAGAGTTTCAAAAATACAGTTGGATACGGCTCCCCACTCAGCCGTGGATGTTAAAGGCGGCAAATGCGCTGATGCCCGTGATACAGCACGGCAGGAAGCTGGACACCCGCCTGCAATCAGAAAAGGTGCAAATCGGAGACTGTACGGCTGACCTGATCCAGCCCAGAGGTGGCAACACAGACAATCTTTTGGTTTATTATCATGGCGGGGCCTTTCTCATCAAAGCCGCCGCCTATCATAAGAACCTCGCTCAGACCTATGCGCTAAAGGCCAATTGTGCGGTGCTGTTCGTAGATTACCGTCTGGCTCCCAAATACAAGTTCCCGATCCCCGTTATGGACTGCTTTGCAGCTTATTCCTGGGCTTTGAAACATCTGCCTTTCAAAAAGCTGGTCATTGGCGGCGACAGTGCCGGGGCTGACCTGGCCATGTCGGTCATGCTGCTGGCCAGAGAAAAAGGACTGCGGATGCCGGATGGCCAGATGTTGATTTATCCGGGTGCTGCCAGCAGCCCTGATACAGAATCCATGCGAAAATTCACGGATACCCCTATGTGGAACTCGGTGTTGAATACAAAGGCGTTGGCGCTGTATGCAGATGAGAAAGACCGGTGTGACCCACTGTTCATGCCGCTGCTTGCTGAGAGCTTTGACGGGTTCCCCACTGCGTATGTGGAGACGGCAGAGTTTGATTGCCTCCACGATGCTGGAATTGAGATCGCACAGCGTTACCACAAAGACAGCATAGAGGTTACGCTGAACGAGACCCAGCATACCATGCACGGCTATGATATTGCGGAGTCTTCCCCGTATGTCCAGGAACAGGTAGGAAAAAGGATTTGCTTTCTTGCACAGTGCTTCCCAACCTGACGGGTATTTGCCGGGGACATCCATCAATGCGACAAAACGGGAAATCTGTTGTTTGTAAGATGATTCACCGAGGGTATAATGTGTAATATAAGCTGTGGCTCATTATTCCATAAGACATTGCTGTCCAGCAAAAGAGGTGTGTCAAGATGAAAAAAGGATTCAGCAGATGGTGTGACCAGATGTGGTTGTATGCAGTCTATTTTTTAGGCGTTGTCATGGCCTGTGCGCTGGCTTGGAATTGGGATGCCTGGGAGATGAGCCGCAAGCTGGTCTGTATGCTGGCCATTGCCGTTCCCATGCACATCTTCGAGGAAAACTCCTTCCCGGCCGGTTTTTACTACATGAATAACCTGGATTTTGGGTCGAAGGAGCCTATGGTCTATCCGCAAAATCGCTGCACCAACATGGTCACGAACCTGGGTGCCGAAATCGTGCTGATTCTGCTGACCATCAACACACAGGTCATCGAGCCGAGTGCGGTCACTTTGGTGCTGTTCTTTGGATTGGGCGAGACCATCAACCACACCAGAAGCGGCATTTTGATGCACCGGCGCTACCACGAGAAGGGCAAAAAGACCGTTTACGGGCCGGGACTGGTCACTTCATGGTGTGTATTGATACCGCTCAGCACAGCGGCACTCAAATGGCTGACAGGTCATTCCGTAACGGTGCTTCAGGTCATCGGCGGTATCGGCATTTTCCTGGGCATTGCCGTCTGCCTGATTCTATTGCCCTTTGCCGTTTCTTTACGGGTAAAAAGCAAGGAGTTCGCATTTCACGATAAGGGCTACTTCGAGAAATACGAGAAATAATGCCTCTCTGACGATCAAATATAAATCGCAAATTCCCCCTCTTTTACATAGCTCACACGACTTAAACCCTCGTGTGAGCTTATTTTTTGTGTTGGAGGTGAAAAACGTGGAACAAGGTTCACGGTACGGCTCGCCTATTGAGCGGCACCCGGACGGGACGTTATATCAGATGACCCCCAGCCAGCAGAAGCAGGCGGCAAAGCTCATCAAAAAGTATTGCTGTAACTGCGACAAGGGCAACTGTATCCTGCTGGACGATGGGGACGGGTGCGTCTGCCCGCAACGGGTCTCCTATTCCGTCTGTTGCCGCTGGTTTCGGAATGCGGTGCTTCCGGCGTTCCCGGAACTGGAGACGGACATTTTCAAAGAGGCTATTCTGCGGCGGTGCGTAAAATGCGGCGCGAGGTATGTCCCAGGCTCAAATCGGAGCCGGTTTTGCCCCGCCTGTGCAACCCAACGGCGGCGGCAGAAAGACCGGGAACGAAAGCAGAAAACAAGGCACACTGTCCGCATTTAGGGGCTGAAAAAGCCTGATATTTCAAGAAAAATCTGAGGCATAACCGGCGTTCGTGGGTAGTTTATCCCGGAGGCCGGTTTTTGCGTTTCTAAATGCGGACACAGAGAGAAAGGAGTGTTTGTTTGAATCAAAAGCTAGTTATCGCAGAAAAGCCCTCGGTGGCACAGGCTCTGTCTAAGGTGGTGGGTGCGAACCGGCGATGTGACGGGTATCTTGAAGGAAACGGTTATATTGTGAGCTGGTGCGTGGGTCATCTGGTGGAGCTGGCGGAACCGGACGCCTATGACCCCCTTTACAAGAAGTGGGCGAAGGAAGACCTGCCCATCGTGCCGGTGGAGTGGAAATACAACGTATCGCCCTCCACCAAAAAGCAGTTCGACATCCTCAAGCAGCTCATGCACCGGGATGATGTGGCCAGCCTCGTCTGCGCCACGGACGCAGGATGCGAGGGGAGCTTATCTTCCGGCTGGTCTACCACCAGTGCGGCTGCACCAAGCCCTTTGAACGGCTCTGGATCTCCAGCATGGAGGACAGTGCCATCCGGGAAGGGTTGAGAACCTGAGACCGGGAAGCGAATATGACGCTTTGTATGAAGCGGCCCTCTGCCGGGAGCGTGCCGACTGGATTGTCGGGATAAACGCCACCCGGCTTTTTTCTGTTCTCTACGGCAGAACGCTCCATGTGGGGCGGGTGGTTTCCCCCACGCTGGCGATGGCGGTGCTGCGGGAAGCCGAGATTTCGGCATTCCAGCCGGAGACCTTCTACACGGTCAACCTGGCACTCCCAGACGGGAAAGTTGTCAGCGGACGGATGAAAGAAAAGGCAGAAGCAACCGCCCTTGCCCAGTCCTGCGTCAACGGCACCGCCGTTGTGACCAAATGCGAACGCAGGGAAAAGAGTGAGAAGGCACCAGCACTGTACGACCTGACCTCTCTCCAGCGTGATGCCAACCGGCTGCTGGGGTTCACAGCACAGCAGACTTTAGACTACCTCCAAGACCTGTATGAACGAAAATTTACCACTTACCCACGGACGGACAGCCGGTATCTGACCGATGATATGGCGGAAAAGGTGCCTGCGCTGGTGAATGTGGCAGCAACGCTGACCGGCAAGGCGGCACCCTCTGAGATGCTGGTAAAGCCTATCATTAACAGCAAGAAGGTCAGCGACCACCACGCAATTATCCCCACACTGGAATTGCAAAATTGCAATTTTACGGAGTTACCCAAGGGCGAGTATGCAATTTTGCAACTGATCGCCACCCGACTGCTGGCCTCCGTCGCCCCGCCCTATCGCTATGCGGAAACCGTTGCGGAGTTTCGGTGCGGCGAGGAGACCTTTACTGCCAAGGGGAAAACAGTGCTGGACGCTGGCTGGAAAGCCATAGAAAAGCCCGGAAAGGCGGAGAAAGCGGACACGCCTCTGCCCATGATGCAGGTGGGTGACAGCTTCCCCGTGGTATCAGCCGAGGTCAAGGAAGGCCAGACAAAACCAAAGGCACATTTTACCGAGGACACCCTTCTCGCCTCGATGGAGCGAGCCGGGGCCGACGAAATGCCGGACGAGGCGGAACGCAAGGGCATCGGCACCCCGGCCACCCGTGCCGGTATCATCGAACGACTCGTGACACGGGGCTTTCTGGAGCGCAAGGGCGACAAAAAGGTCAAGAACCTGATCCCCACGGAAAAGGGCAACGCCCTCATCACCGTCCTGCCGGAGCAGCTCCAGTCCGCCTCCATGACGGCGGATTGGGAAGAAAAACTGCTGAAAATCGAGCGCGGGGAGTATTCCGCAGCGGCGTTCATGTCGGAAATTGTCGAGATGGTCACAAGCCTGGTGGACACCTATCAGGTGGTGAAGGAGGCCGCTGTTATCATGCCGGACGCCCGCAAGTCCCTGGGCAAATGCCCGGTCTGCG
>JAJQBR010000185.1 GCA_021203185.1 Clostridiales bacterium | reverse complement strand
CTAACGGCTAATAGCTTATCACAACGCGGCTGATTCAAAGGGATAGTCAGATAAACTTAAATGGGTTCTTTGACCAAACGGACGAGCCTCAAAAAGCCTCCTTCATCGATCAGCAGATTCATGATATTATCAAGCTGTGCCTCCGTAATGCGCTGGTTCCTGTTGCCATGCGCCGAAGGATTACGGATATCCCGCACCGCTTTAATGAACAGGGCGTGTTGCTCCCATTCACGAACAGTCCCTTCTGTGTCGTCGGCAAGGTCAGCGATGTTATCGGCAACCATCTCAGCGCTCACACGGTTCGACTCCACGATGGGGAACACAAACGAGCCTATGGTTAAGCTCTGCTGCTGATATTGCGGAAGTTTGTGGATATCGCCCCATCGATATTTCTCCGGCCGCCGTCTATTGTTTACCAGATTCGTCCTAACGCTGGATATTGCTCTGCTGTACGGAATTGTATGATACTCTTTCAGCATACTTTCCACCAGCTTGCAGTACATGATTGTGGCCGGACTGTAGTCGATTTCTGCGGCGCTCGTCCCCAGGGATCCTTCCTTGAAAAGCGTTCCCAATTGATAGGCAAACTGTAACGAGTCAAGAAAACATTGCGGTATCCTGTATTTTCGCATGAACTCCTTGTATTCGTCGTTTGGCAGTTTCAAAATGTCCCACAGGGGGGTCAGTTCTGTCCCTGTCTGCTCGATGGCGGCTTCCACGCCTTCTTCCAGGTCCGCCGCATAGTTGTTAATTCCACGGGCCAATTGGCTTTCCGAAATCTCCTGTTTCTCCGCGCCCGAAGCAAGCGCGGGAAGGTAGGAACTGAGCCTTGGCAGCGATTGCAGTCCCTCCAGCATTTTTCCGGGATCGCCGGTGGCGGCAAAGATCCCGTTTAACGTATTCGTAATGTTTTGAACCACTGCAATATTTTTATTTCCGGTGACCACATCGCCTCCGTTCATTTCAATCCGTGTCTGCGGCGGGAAAAAATCATCACGAAACGACTTTTTTATCGTATCGTCTTTTTCGCCGCGCCATATTAAGGTCAGAGCAGTGTCTCGTTCCTCTGGTGGCAATGCGCGATAATCACTTATGACTTGAGATGCCCCAAAATCCTCCCCGACGCTCTCGTCGTCCCGGGAGAAGAGCTTGTCCTCCAAATGGAACTCTGCCTTCGCAGTGCCAAGGAAAGCGTAGTAATAGAACACCGTGCAGAAGGTATAACAGGGGTCGCCCGCATTTGGGTCAGTTTTTTTGATGATCCCGCGCGCTTCGGCAATCGAAAGCGAGTCGTCGAACTCCTTATACGGTTCTTCTCCCTCGTTCTTGAACTTAAACGCCCCCTTCGGATTTTGTGTGAACGCGCTGTACGGGCAGCCGATCACCCGGTTATCCGTCATATATTTCGCAATATAGGCGAGGAACAACTCGTCGCTTTCCGTGTCCAGCCCCTTCTTTACGTCGTCATAAATGGTAGAAATGTCGCCTTTGTTTTTCTGTTCGTCTATCAGGATCTGCGTTGCAGGCGTGATGTCTGCGGTATAAATCACGTTGCGCTTCTGCAGATCTCCGCTTTCGCGGAGGGTTTTCAACACCTGGTTGCCAATATGCTTTCCATAAAGGGGAACTCCGCCTGTATAGCGGTAGAGAGCGGTCAGGGCTTCCGGCGAATAGGAAATCCCTGCATCTGAGACCGAGCGATGGGACCGAAGCGGTTCGGTTCGCAGCATATCCTGAAAAGGCCTGTCCTCAAGGGCCTTCACCTGAACGCCATAGGGATCCGGGGGAAGAAGTCTGCGCCAAATGGAGCTTCTGTTCAGCACCATATGCTTGAGCAGTTCGTCTGAACCGCAGATGATGAGCTTGATTCTCCACGTCTCATCCAGATCCGCGCAGATGCTTGCAAAGGCCCCCGTTTCTTTTGGCGTCCACCGCATTACGGCCTGCTGGAATTCATCCAATATCAGCCAAAGTTCTAGGCCTTGTGCTTCGAGGTATTCGTTTAAAATGCGATAACGGACAACAATCTTCTTGTTTTGTCGAAGAATGTCACAAATTTCAGCCTCCGCGTCCGCCGGGAGAGCGCTCGGCCGCTGCAGCCGCTTTCCCCTCTCGTCAAACGCTTTCAGAATGGATTCGGCCAAAAGGTGTTCCTCAATCTCCTCGGAAGAGGCGTTTTCCGGAATTTCCTGATAATCGCTGAGCTTTGCGCTGCCTTCTCCCGCGAACGTCACTGCGATAACGTTGCCTTTTTCGGCTGCCAGCTCCTTTCGAACAAGGTCAAGAATTGAGGTTTTTCCAATTCTCGACGGGCCATATATCAAAGCCTTGCTTTCCGCTGTGATCAACTCGCGCAATTGCGTCAGTTGCTGTTCGCGGCCAAAAACCTGAACCGCCCTTTTCACATTATACAGGTCGTTCCCTTTGGTTTCGACGCCGGGGATGCCATGAAAACGAATCGTGTCCCGACGCAAAATTGCACGGCTGAGGACGACGCCAGCGTATATGACCTGAAGGATCAAGTCCGTCTCCGGTGCGGCGGTCAGTTTCGCACGTCCCCCGATGATATATTGGGGATGCAGCATTTCAAAGTTCTTTTCCAATTTGCAGCGAAGCCCCTGCACCTGAATCTCGAAGTCAGTGGGAACAACAGACTGATTGCCGTTGTTTTCGATTGAGAAGTACACATACCCGTCTGTGATATTGCTATCCAGGTTCTCCGCCTTGATGCTCAGACGCACGCCATTTCGTATCCCGTTCAAACGGCGTTCCATTGCCGAGTACAGAAAACGGCGGAAAACGGAATCCTTCATTGCCGAAAGCGTGGCCATATAACCTTCCAGGTCAGTATACCATTCTTCCACCGAATATTGCAGCGCGTTCAGCCTGTCCAACTGTTCGGCGCAGGGTTCCAACACCTCTGTATACAGGTTCATAAAAGTATCGTCAGAAAAGTAGCCTGTTTCGCTGACAAACCTGCGTATCGCATTCCGATATTTGCACCAGCAATCGATAGAGCATTGATCCGACCGCAGCAGCTTATCAAATTGTGGGAATACGACCTCTCCATTTAAACCATGATCCGCAAGTTCCGCTATGATTTCCATTCGATCATCCGCCCCGATGGGAAGGCGGCTTTTGGTCTGCAAGACCTCCATTCCCAGGTCAAGAGCGAACTTGTCAGGCGTTTCCGACATATCAAGGCCCTTTATGACTTTTGAGAACAATTCGGGCTTGCGAAGCACCTGTGCGCCTGCGATAATCCGCTCAGATTCAGACACGCTTCCACTTTTATCCCGGTAACACCGCCAGGCGGCCAAAAGCGCATCGCGGGTCAACTTTTCGGTCACTTTTTCTGCGGCAAGGCGTTCGATCAGCGTGATACAGAAATGATATGATTTCTTCGCACGGGCGCCGCCGGTACTGGTATCCAGAAGTTGTGTGGTTGCGTGAAATTCGTCCCGCTTGCCGACAGCAAATTGGCGAAGGCTGTCTGCCTCCTCCTTCCAGGAAGACGGAAGGCGATAATCGTCGTTTCCTATCTTGTCCAATCGCGTCCGAACGCCTTCCCGGTTTCCTTCGATGCCTTCCCGCATCGCTTCTAAATAGAGGAAAACGGTTGGAGCGTTCCGGTCGATTTTCTCTCCAAGGTAGTCGCACAGGGAAGCATACCGCTCAAGGCTGGCACGTTCTTGTGGGCTGAGTACCAGCTGGTGGAATCGCTTGTACATCTGGAAGGGGAACTGCCGTGAACAGACCAAAGGGTCGATCAGCCTGTGGTAGTCCTGATACTGGCTATCGTTGAGTTGAAGCATCCCTTTAACACACTGGGCCGGCGTTTCCTGCTGGACACATTTGAACACGCTGTAAGCCTCAAAGCGCTTAGGGAACGCTTCCAGTTCCCGCAGCGCATCGAACGCTGCCGGCACAAGCGCGGCGGCTGCTCCCTTCGCTCGTTGGAAAACGCCCGCCCTGAGTTCACTGTCATAATGCTCGTAAATCGCATAGGAAACATCCCTGTAATCCAACATGGAGATGATTTGCTTCATTGGCAGCGTTTCCTCTTCCGTGCGTGTCAGAAGCGTTTCGGAGTAGTCGCTCAGATATTCCGAAACATGGCCCATCATGACGCAATACAGGAAGCGTTTCTTTTCTTCCGCATGGATCGAAGGCAGCTCCAAATAGGCGTCTACGGCTTGCTGAAAGGGAAGGAAAAAATCTTCCAGCACATTGTCGTCGTGGCGGTGCGCTTTCATAACGCTGATGATTTCGGAGGCGTCTGCGGGGCCGCCCGCCTCTATTACCATCGTGAGATACAGCTTGAGATAGCGCCACCGTTTGTAAAAGAAATCGTACGATGCGTTATAGACAAGCTGCGCGTAAAAGACCTTGCGAAGGAATTGGGCGATAATCACCTGGTCGACGCGATTTTGGAAAGCGTCATAATCAAAAGAATACTTGTCATAGAGTTTCTTGTTATAGAAAATGCCAAACACATAAGAATATACAAACCTTTTGTATCGTGTGTCTGTACAATTCTCTTCAAACGCACGCAGCCCGCCCATATTCGGGTAGTATTGGAGGATAGAGGCGCAGTCCTGCTTAAAAGCGTATGCCGCCTCCTCGTTGACAAATAACTCCGGGTACCGCTCCAGCAAATCCGTCTCATCCGAATAAATGGTCTGTAACAGCTCCAGCGCCTCGATGTCACGGAAAGACAAACTAGTGCGATCAATCTGCGAAGCCACAGCCTGGCTTTCGCTGGCTTGCCTCCCTTCGAGATAGCTGTTACACAACTGACGAATCAAATAGTCCGTATTTCCTGATACCGATGCAATCGCCAAAAGATTGTCCACAGAAACCGAAGGCGCGGTGACTTTTAGAAGATCAGCGTACAATTCGTCCCTGGTCTCTTTCACCTTCCGAACGCAATAAGCCGAAAATGCAGAAAGACTGCTCTTGGAATCCTCTGCCCAGGCATTGTGTACAAACAGTCGATTCCACAATTGCTCGTCGCCGACAACAGCCCGCAGGCTCCGGCACAGCTGCTCATCATCTTTTCGGATGATAT
This sequence comes from Clostridiales bacterium, assembly GCA_021203185.1. Lineage (GTDB taxonomy): Bacteria > Bacillota > Clostridia > Oscillospirales > Oscillospiraceae > Onthomonas. The sequence goes on along the minus strand of JAJQBR010000185.1, from coordinate 1,458 downwards.
ACGCAGTGATGTAGGCCATCAGTCCCACAGGAAAATACCTGGCGCGTATGTTGGGATCCTGTATCTGCGTTAAAACCAACTCATAAGCGCGGCGAACGTCAAAACTGTGTTCCAAATTCCACACGCTTGACAGCACACCGTCGCACACGCACACCAGCCATGCGTTGACCGGATATTGCGTCAGTCTTTTTGACAGGCCCCCTATGAACTGCTGCCAATACTGTATGTTGCCCGGTTCTTTTAAAAAGTTTTGCATTGCGCGAATGTGGGCGTGCTGGGGGTTGTAGTTTGCCATATCCGGTATTTTTATCTCACTGGCCCAGGACAAAAACTGAAGCAGGCGCTGGGGAGGCAGAACATAAAACGCCGTTTGAAGAACGTTGTAATGATTGTCCTCCTTTCCCACCTGGAGTACATGATTTGTTTTGCCGTCAAACAGTTTCCTGAATTGCGCGTAGATTCTCGTATTCCCTATTTCTGCGCGGGCATGAAAAATCTCATACAGATACCTTGCCTTGAAAAGTTCATTCTGATGGATGTAAATCGCAATCAGCGCCGTAATGACAGGGAAACTGGTCGTAGTCATCTGCTTCTGGAGAAGCAGTCTGGCGTCATCCACCGTAAACCTCTCACTGAAACATTCAAACGCTTTTTGGCTATAGTGAAAATCGTTAAAAATCCCGCAAATCGCTTTTGCCAGATAGCGGTTTTTCGCTTCCTCATCCAAACCCGCGTCCAAAAGATAGTTAATCAGCGTCCGAAAGTCCTCTATCTGGATGAGCGCATTGACATACTTATCACGATATTTTCCGTCAGGATTCAACGTACCATCGGTTTGGGCGCGCTGATAAAGCAGGCAATAAGCCCGGTACGCCCGCATGGAAAGACAGCCCAGCAGGATCTGTTCCTGCTCAGACGGAGAGGACGGCTCTTCCGCCAGCACTTCCTCGGCATACATCTGCTGCAGCAGCAATTCACGCTCTTTATCTAACCAATATTCCCGAAATAGATCCGCATAAAACTCCTTACGCCCTGTCTCAGCGGACAAAAGCGCCTGCTTTCTGCGCTCAAACCGCCGCTTTGAGAAAGCAAGCCACTCCGTTACAGACTGGGAAATCCCTTGTGCGGCCAAATCAGTGGAGGTTGTTTCCTCAAATTCCGCAAAAAGGTAATTGGAGAGATAAGAACCCAAATTGTAGAAGGAGTTTTCTTCTTCTGCCAGCTTCTGAATGGTCGGCAACCCGCGAAACAGCATAAAACACTTTGTTTTGCGCGAGACTTTCTGTCCATTCGCCATTGTTGGGAAATCGATCACGGCGTCCAATGTTGCACGATCGTAGTATGTGACGATCCAGGAAAGGAGCCGGAGGAAGGACTCGGGAAGCTTATACTGCTCTATGTCCTCAAAATTTGCCTTCTCCAGCAACTGCCCCCAAATCAGCGCGATACATCTTTCTA
>JAJQBR010000094.1 GCA_021203185.1 Clostridiales bacterium | reverse complement strand
ATGCGGTCATCGACGAGCGCTACAAATCGAAGAAGCCCCTCATCATCACCACCAACCTGACCATCAGCCAAATCCGCAACGTCGCAGATGTGGCTCACGCCCGTATCTACAGCCGGGTGCTGGAGCTGTGTACCCCGGTTCAGGTGCGTGGGACAGACCGGCGCACAGAGATCGGGCGGGACAAGCAGGCGCTGGTCAAAGACCTGCTCTATGGCGGTTGAGGGGGTGGTTCTCATGTGCTGATTAACGACCCATCGGGTCAAACACTGTCAAATCAAGCCTATCAAAACATCGAAGGAGGAACACAAAAATGACCATGAAAAAATCTGTTTCCCGGCGGCTTGCCGCAATTCTGCTGGCACTGTGTATGTGTGTTGGCGGTATCGCTGTGAACGTCACCCCCGCCTATGCTGCTTCCAGTGCCGCAGATACCGGTGGAACCCATTATGTTTCGGCACCCGGTTATCTTTTTCCTGGGTTGGTATCCGCAAACAAGACGATGACGCTGAAATGGAAGGCTGTCAGCGGAGCCAGTGGCTATCAACTGCAAATGTCCAAGTATAGCAGCTTCAGTTCCGTGATGCGCTCCTACACGGTTGGCTCATCCGTCACATCCAAGACGGTGACACTCAGCACGTCGGGCGTTTACTATTTCCGTGTCCGTGCTTACGTCACGATTAACGGAACGAGGTATTACTCAAGCTGGACACGATGCAGCGGCTACTTCGAGGTGTAATGCCTGTCGAGCTGCTGGCAAAGGAGGTGGCGAATTTTGTCGAATAATGCCGAAAGCAAAGACACACCCGCACAGGAGCAGGTTCAGCAGATACCCATCTCGGAGCTGCACCCCTTCGAGGGACATCCCTTCCGGGTAGTGGACGATGAGGCCATGACCCGAACGGTGGAGAGCATTTCACAGTTCGGGGTCATCTCCCCTCTGCTGGCCCGGCCTGACCCGGACGGCGGCTATGAGATTATTTCCGGCCACCGGCGCTGTCATGCGGCGGAGCTGGTGGGGTTGAAAACCCTGCCGGTCATTGTTCGTGAGATGGACGATGATGAAGCAATCATCGCAATGGTAGATGCCAATCTTCAGCGGGAGACCATCCTCCCCAGCGAACGGGCGTGGGCGTATAAGATGAAGCTGGATGCTATCAAGCATCAGGGAGCCAGGTCGGATTTAACTTCCCGACAACTCGTCGGGAAGTTGGAAGCAGCCGATATTCTCGGAAAAGATACTGGCGAGAGTGGCCGTCAGGTTCAGCGCTATATCCGCCTGACCAACCTTATCCCGGAACTGATGGACATGGTGGATGAGAAAAAGATAGCGTTTAACCCGGCTGTGGAGATTTCCTACCTCACCAGAGAAGAACAGGCTTTGCTTCTGGACGCTATGGACTACGCACAGGCTACCCCTTCTCTCTCCCAGGCACAGCGGCTGAAAAAGCAGAGCCAGGAAGGAACGGTAACGCTGGAGTCCATGTGCGAAATCATGAACGAGGTCAAAAAGGATGACCTTGACCGGGTGACGTTCAAGGCCAACGACCTGCGGAAGTATTTCCCCAAGTCCTTCACACCCCAGCAGATGGAAAAGACCATCATCACGTTGCTGGAACAGTGGCAGCGGCGGCGACAGCGAGACCAGGCCCGATAAGGGCAGCAAAATCACTCAACCCTGAAAGGAGAAACACACTATGGATTACAAAATGAAAAACGGGGCAATGCCCAGGACGGACAAGACTCCCAGCGAACAGTATCATGAAATGCCGGAAGACCTGCGCAACCTGATCATGCGGATGCGCACAGCGCAGATGGTCTGTGAGCTTCTCCACCGCTACCCGGAGGAAAGCAATCCGGAGGGCGACGATAAGAAAATCGTCATGGTTCTCCGTCCCGGCAAGGAACCGAAGGTGCTGACCTGCGGAGAAGCCTGTGAGCTGATGCCCAGCTTCTATGAGCGGTTCGACTGCATCGAGGACTTCGCCGGCTGCGACTTGACCCTCTATTACCGTGCCGACCAGGTTCTCAAGCTGGACGGCAGGGTGTTTCTGCTGGGTGCTGCGGTGGTGTGCCGGGAAAATGAGGACTGCGACCTGCTGTCCCTGACCGGTGACGACATCTATCGGACATTCTGCTATGCGTCCGATAACGAAGCCACTCTCTGCGGCGACGGAAAGGAGTTCCCGGCAATGCTCCTGGAGTAACCACAACACCATGAAAACAGAATACAGAGAAAGCATACTGCGGTCATTTGGGTGCGTTTTGGCACCTGGGTGGCCGCATTTTTTGTTTCTCACGAACTTTGAAGGAGGAATTTTCTATGCAGGATATTAACGTGATCGTCTCCGGCGGCATCGACATCAATATCAATTTCGGGTTCAAGCCCAGCCAGACCAGCCATACAGACGCCAACGACGCCATGATGGACGAGACCCTGCGCCAGCTCGACAAGCTGTTGCAGGAGGAGCGACAGGAAGAACAGCCGCTGTCCGACGAGGACGATGAGGAAGATGAGGACAGCGACGTGGAATATGAGGAGTACGGGGGCATCCCCCAGAACGGCGTTCTGTTCCGTCCCTGTGACATCGTGATGGTGGTTGACCCGGAGTGCGGGGCCACCGCCATGACCGTGGAGGACAGCCGTGAAGTGCTGGATGTGTTCGAGGGCGATGAAGTGGGCTGCCTGTTCCCGCTGCTGGACTTGATGATGACCTTCAAGCCGGATTCGGTGGCCGCTGTGAACGGCAAGAAGTACCTGACCGGTACGGCGGTGGTGTTCTCCACCATTGGGCGGATCACCAAGTCTCTGGACGGCGACGACATCCATCTGGTGAAGCGCATCCTGGAGGAACAGTGCGAGACCATCGTGGTGAACGGCCAGCCAGTCAAAGCACTGCCGCTGTGAGAGGAGGCGTCATGAAAGAATTCGACGTTACCATCACGGAGACGCTGGAGAAAACCGTCTCTGTGACGGCGGCTTCCAAAGAAGAGGCCGAGGAAAAGGTGCGGCAGGGCTATTTCGACTCCGAGCATGTGCTGGATGCGGATAACTTCACCCAGGTCGATTTCCAGACCAGCGAGGGCCGGGAGCCTGCCCGCAAAGGAAACATGATCGATGTGCTTCTGGTGAAGCCGGGAGAATTTCCCCAGCCCTTCCAGGTCAGCACCGAACTGGAGGCTTTGCAGGCAGCGGTGGGCGGCGACATTCAGGTCGTGTACCCCTACGAAGACCCTGTTGGTCTGGTCTGCAACGAGGAGGGCAAGCTCACCGGCCTGCCGCTGAACCGGGCGCTCCGGGATGAGGATGGGCAGATGTATGACATCATCGCCGGGGACTTCCTGGTGGTGGGGCTGACCGAGGACGATTTCGGTTCCCTGACCTCGGAGCAGATGGAGAAGTTCGAGGAGCAGTTCCACACCCCGGAGGCGTTCGTGAAGATGGGGCGTGGCCTGATCGTACTGCCCATCGACGATGAGACGGTCAAAAGCGCCGCAAAGGACAAGGCAGCGGATGCCGTGAAACGGACACCGTCCGGTCACGATGCGCTGTGAGGTGAGCTATGGCAACGATTATTGAAATTGGGGAACAGCTTATCAATCTGGACTACCTGGTCAGAGCCTATCGAGATGGTCAAGAAATCGTTTTGGAAATGACAGGCGATCTATTCCTTCGAGTATCTCTGGACGAGTGGGACAGGGTATTTGGTCGGGATAACGTTGTGCAGGCATTCCCCGTTGACGGGCTGTATGCAAATTATCGCAGCAAGGAAAGCCCCTATCAGGATAAGGTCCTGTTCATGGGTGTCTGCGCCAATGGCGAGATTCGTCCAATGAGTGGTCTCCTTGATGGCTATGTTTATTTTATGGATGAAGGACGTAACTACGAGGGCCTTTCGGATGAAATTCTGGAGGAAGACCCTTCGTAGAACATCCACCACCCTGCTGGGAGGAGATGATGAGTATTGCAGGAAGAAGTAACGAACAGAACGGTCAATCTGGCGATCAGCACCACTAAGCTGACCGCCAGAACCATTATGAAGGGACTTCGGATGTTCCTGAACCACCATGCCAAGGTGAAGGCGAAAAAGACGGCGGCGAAGAATGAGACCCCTCACGGCAAGCAGACCGTAGAGGAGCTGATCGGGCAGAATCAGGGAGTATCCACCATCCCCATCGCCAACACGGAGCTGAAAGGCTTCGAGCGTGTGGCGAAAAAGTACGGTGTGGACTTTGCCATTCGGAAGGACGCCTCCGTTGACCCGCCCCGGTATACGGTGTTCTTCAAGGTCAGGGATGAGGCGGCGCTGACTGCGGCTTACAAGGAGTATACCGCCCAGGCACTCAGCAAGCAGAAGCGCCCCAGCGTTCGGAAAACGCTGAACAAGCTCATCGGCCTGACTGCCGCTACGCCGAAGAAGGTGCGGGAGAAGCACCAGGAGCGTGACCGATGAGCCAGAAAACAAAAAAGCTGATCATTCAGTATCTGCCCTATGTGCTGGTGGGGCTGGTGGCGACTAATCTGGGCGAGGCATGGCGGCTGGCGACGGGCGGCACAGCGGGGGAAAAGATACTCAGCCTGATGTATACCGTCCCCCAGGCATTCGGGAACCCGTTACCCAGCGTTCACCCTTTCGATTTGCTCATTGGTTTGTTGTGCGGCGGTGGGCTGCGGCTGGCGGTGTACCTGAAGGGCAAAAACGCCAAAAAGTATCGCCACAACATGGAATATGGTTCCGCACGCTGGGGTACGGCAAAGGACATCGAGCCATTCATGGCACCCAAGTTCGAGGACAATATCATCCTCACGAGAACGGAGCGCATGATGATGTCCAACCGGCCTAAGAACCCGGCCAACGCCCGGAACAAAAACGTGCTGATCGTTGGCGGTTCCGGCTCCGGTAAAACGAGGTTTTGGTTGAAGCCGAATTTGCTTCAGATGCACAGTTCGTATGTTGTGACTGACCCAAAGGGCAGCATTGTGGTCGAGTGTGGAAATGCCATGTTGAAGCACGGGTATCGCCTGAAAATCTTTAATACCATCAACTTCAAGAAGTCGATGCACTATAACCCCTTCGCCTATATTCACAGCGAGAAGGACATTTTGAAGTTGGTCACGACCCTTATCACCAACACGAAGGGCGACGGCAAGGGCGGCGATCCGTTCTGGGAAAAGGCTGAGACCCTGCTGTATACGGCGCTCATCGGGTATATCCATTATGAAGCGCCGGTGGAGGAGCAGAACTTCGCCACCCTCATCGAGTTCATTAACGCTATGGAGGTGCGGGAGGATGACGAGACCTTTGAAAACCCGGTAGACCTGATGTTCAAGGAGCTGAAGAAAAAGAACCCAAATCACTTTGCGGTGCGGCAGTACGCCAAATTCAAGTTGAGTGCGGGTGATATAAAGTGTAGATAAGATTTTAGTACATACCGAAAAACCCCTGAAAATAAAGGAAATTTCGGTGTCCAGTAAAATCCTATCTACTTTTTTTATGGAAGGAGGAATGTCTGATGGGAAAGAAAAAGCAGCAGACCATTACTGCACTGTATGAGCGCCTCAGTCATGATGATGAATTGCAAGGTGAGAGCAATTCAATATCGAATCAGAAAAGGCTTCTCGAAGAATACGCAAAACAACAGGGCTTTACTAATGTCCGGCACTATACGGACGACGGAATTTCCGGCACCCGTTTCGACAGGCCAGGCTTTCAGGCAATGATGAACGATGTTGAGGACGGGAATGTTGCTATTATCTGCCTAAAAGACATGAGCCGGTTTGGCCGTGATTATCTCCAGGTAGGAACCTATATGGAGGTGATCCGCAAGGCCGGTGTCCGTCTGATTGCTCTCAATGATGGTATTGACACGCTCAAAGGCGAAGATGAATTTACTCCGTTCCGGAATATCATGAACGAATGGTACGCACGGGACACCAGTAAGAAAGTCAGATCAGCTTTTCAGGCAAAGAACATGGCCGGGAAACCGACCGCCAGTTCTCCGTCCTATGGCTATCTGAAATCGCCGGATAACAAAGACCAGTGGATTATCGACCCGGTAGCGGCACCGATTGTGAAGCGGATATTCCAGTTGTCGATGGAGGGGAAAGGCCCGTATCAGATTGCAAAGATTTTATCTGCGGATAAGGTTGAAATACCGGCCTATCATCAGCAGAAGCTCGGCGTCGGCCTCTGGCAGAGCCGGGAGATCAAGAACCCGTACAACTGGGGAAGTTCCACCATCGTCCACATCCTCGAAAATCCGGTCTATCTGGGGCATACTTGCAATTTCAAGACCCGAAAGCACTTCAAGGATAAGAAAAGCCACTACGTTGACCAGGACGAATGGACAATCATTGAGAATACGCACGAGGCAATCATTGACCAGGACACTTTCGATAATGTCCAGCGTCTTCGGTCAAATATCCGCAGGTATCCGGACGGCTGGGGCGAAACCCATCCTCTAAGTGGACTTATGTTCTGTGCAGACTGCGGAAGTGTGATGTATATCCACCGCATAAACAACGGCAAGAGAATACCCACCTTTGACTGTGCCGCTTATCATAAAACTCCGGTGGGAAGTGTCTGCCCGTCAGCGCACAGAATCCACGCTTCCGTTGTCTTGACCCTTGTAAAAGAGACACTCAGGGAGATCGTGAAATTCTCCGCGGAGGATGAAGCCGAGTTTA
>JAJQBR010000136.1 GCA_021203185.1 Clostridiales bacterium | reverse complement strand
TCCTGAAGCGTTTTTGTCTATTCTCCTGGGCTAATTTTAAATGCTGTCGCCCTGAAAATGCGGGTTTTCCCGATTGCAGCGGGGGAAAATCTGTGGTACAATATCCAACGAGCTTATCTTGTTTTCACGAAAGGAACGTTTGCATATGAGTACCATCAAAGATCCGTCCCTGGCCCCCTCCGGCCTGCGCAAAATCGAGTGGGTGCGGTCTTTCATGCCCTCCCTCTCCGCCATCGAAAAGCGGTTTGAGGAGGAGAAGCCTTTCCAGGGGCTGCGCATCGCCGTCTCCGTCCACCTGGAGGCCAAAACCGCCAACCTGGGTCTGGTGCTGGCCAAGGGCGGCGCAGATGTCCATCTGACCGGCTGCAACCCCCTCTCCACCCAGGACGACGTGGCGGCGGCGGTGGCCTCTCTGGGGGTGGAGACCTACGGCATCCACGGCGTCACGCCGGAGGAGTACGAGGACCTGCTGGTACAGGCCCTGTCCTGCCACCCCCATCTCATCGTGGACGACGGCGGCGACCTCATCAATCTGCTGGGCGGAAAGCGCGCCGACCTGGCGGACTGTCTCATCGGCGGCTGCGAGGAGACCACCACCGGCATCCACCGGCTGAAGGCCAGAGAGCGGGAGGGGCTGCTGCCCTGCGCGATGATGGCGGTGAACGACGCAAAAGCCAAGCACTACTACGACAACAAGTACGGCACCGGCCAGTCGGTTTGGACCGCCATTATGGACACTACCAACCTGGTGGTGGCTGGCAAGACTGTGGTGGTGGCTGGGTACGGCTGGTGCGGCAAGGGCGTAGCTATGCGCGCCAAGGGCATGGGAGCCGACGTTATCGTCACGGAGATCGACCCCTTCAAGGCTCTGGACGCCACCATGAACGGCTTCCGGGTCATGCCCATGGACGAGGCCGCGAAATACGGCGACATCTTCGTCACCGTCACCGGCTGCAAGGACGTTATCACCCCCAAGCACTTCGCCGTGATGAAGGATCAGGCGCTGCTGACCAATGCCGGCCACTTCGACTGCGAGGTGGACGTGGCCAGCCTGCGCCGCATGGCGGTAAAAGAGACCCTCCGCCGGGACAACATCGTGGGCTACGCCCTCCCCGACGGGCGCACCCTGAACGTCATTGGCGAGGGGCGGCTGGTGAACCTGGCGGCGGGCAACGGTCACCCGGCGGAGATCATGGACATGAGCTTTTCCGTCCAGGCGCTGAGCCTGGAGTGGCTGCTGAACCACCGGGACACGCTGGAAAAGAAGCTCTACCCCGTCCCTGACGAAATCGACGACGAAATTGGCCGGGTGAAGCTGGCGGCCATGGGCCTTGCCATCGACACGCTGACCGAGGAGCAGCGGGACTACCTGGCCGGGTGGAAAGCCTGACGACTCCCGGCAAAAGGGCTTGTTTTTTGCCGGAGATTGGGCTATACTTTTTCGTTGTACTATTCAATCTGTTTATCCCTTTGAAAAAGCCATATCAAACATTCTGGCGTAAAACCCCTCCACCATGCTTCGCATGGTTCCCGGCCGCCGCCGCAGGCGGTGGCGGAGGGGTTTGTTACACATGGCTGAGCAAAACGGATAGCCAGTTATCAAAACTTGCGCCTGCGGCGCACAGGAGGCTCCTGATATGGAACGCACGACCATTGCACAGCTTTACGCGGATTCCGCCGAATTTGCCGGCCAGACCGTCACCGTGGCGGGGTGGGCCAGGACGATCCGCAACATGAAAAACCTGGGGTTTCTCTCCCTGAACGACGGAAGCTGCTTTAAATGCCTCCAGGTGATTTTGGACAAATCTCTGGAAAACTATACCGAGGTCGCCGGGCAGAACGTGGGCGCGGCCTTCATCGTGGTGGGCAAGCTGGTGCTAACCCCCGCCGCCAAGCAGCCCTTTGAGCTGCAAGCCAGTTCCGTCACCGTGGAAGGCCCTTCCGCGCCGGACTACCCCCTGCAAAAGAAGCGGCACACCACCGAGTTTCTGCGCACCATCCAGCACCTGCGGCCCCGCACCAACCTGTTTTCCGCCACCTTCCGGGTGCGGAGCGTGGCCGCCCACGCCATTCACTGCTTCTTCCAGGACCGGGGGTTTGTCTACGTCCACACCCCCCTCATCACCGGTTCCGACTGCGAGGGCGCCGGGGAGATGTTCAGCGTCACCACCCTGGACCTGGAGAACGTCCCCAAGACCCCGGACGGCAAGGTGGACTGGTCCCAGGACTTCTTCGGCAAGCACACCAGCCTGACCGTCTCCGGGCAGCTGAACTGCGAAAACTTCGCCATGGCCTTCGGCAACGTGTACACCTTCGGCCCCACCTTCCGGGCGGAGAACTCCAACACCCAGCGCCACGCCGCCGAGTTCTGGATGATCGAGCCGGAGATCGCCTTCGCCGACCTGAACGACGACATGGACCTGGCCGAAGCCATGATCAAGTATATCATCCGCTTTGTCATGGAAAAATGCCCCGACGAGATGGATTTCTTCAACAGCTTTGTGGACAAGGGCCTGAAAGACCGGCTGACCCACGTGGCCGAGTCGGAATTTGGCCGGGTCACCTACACCGAGGCGGTGGACATCCTGCAAAAGTCCGGCAAAAAGTTCGATTATCCCGTCACCTGGGGCTGCGACCTCCAAACAGAGCATGAGCGCTACCTGACCGAGGAGCATTTCAAGCGCCCGGTGTTCGTCACCGATTATCCGAAGGAAATCAAAGCCTTTTATATGCGTCTGAACGACGACGGCAAGACCGTAGCTGCGGCGGACTGCCTGGTACCCGGCATCGGGGAGATCATCGGCGGCTCCCAGCGCGAGGAGCGGCTGGACCTGCTGGAGCAGCGCATCACCGAGCTGAGCATGAACCCGGACGATTACAAATATTACCTGGACCTGCGGCGCTACGGCGGCTGCCGCCACGCGGGGTTCGGCCTGGGCTTCGAGCGGATGGTCATGTACCTGACTGGCGTAGCCAACATCCGGGACGTGCTGCCCCATCCCAGGACTGTGGGCAACGCGGAGTTTTAAGGCATGAATGTGACGGTTGGTTATTTCCTGCTTCTGCTCTTTTTGGTGCTGGGCATCCTTCTGATTCTTCTGGGTGTTTGGCTCGTTGCCCGGATGTACGGGAGCCATTCCACAGAGGTGGAGGCGGAGTGCATCGACATTTCCATCGAAACCGTCCGCATGGGGACCGGCCCGGGGGAGTACACCTACTTCAAGGACGCAAAAGCGCCGGTCTACCGCTACCGGTACAACGGCGTGGTGTACACCTCTCAGCCACTCCTGCGCTCCAACCGGCGGGGCTATCGCCCTGTGTCGGGGCCTGCCCGTATCCGCATCAACCCGGAGCATCCCGAGCGGGTCTACTCTCCTGAGCGGAAATACGTCCGCGTTATTTTGGTGAGCATTGGAGGCGCTTATGTGCTGCTCTCCGTTGTCCTGTTCTGTGTGTTTCGGTCAATGGGTATTCTTTAACTCCAAAAACGAAAAAAAGCTGCCTGTGCGGTACGTTTCCGCAACAGGCAGCTTTTCTTTTAGTCCATCCCCGCGAAGCACGCCGCCAGGTAAACAACGCCCAACACGGCGCACAGCAACAGCAGGCGGTAGGGTTTTGGTGAGAGCTTTGCTTTCTCCCCCGGCTTCGCTCCGGGCATGGGCCTCCAGACAAGCTGAAACACAAATCCCGCCAGCAACAGCACAACAACCACCAGAAAGCCCCAGGCCCATCTGCCGTGATAGAGAACCATGGACTGGTCAATGCCATTATAAACTCGCATAACCAGAGCCAAGACCCAGCCTCCCAGGGTGTTTGCGCCCCCAATCAAGAAGGTCGCTATCTTTTGCAGCTGTGCGCCCATTGCCTCACCGCCCGTTCATGTGATTCTGTTTTATTATAGCGGTTTCGACACCGTTCGTCAACTTTTTTCCAAAAGAACACAAAAAACTGTCTGCGGAGCGATCCCCGCAGACAGTTTTGTTTAAACCGGTTATCCCCATAATTGCACATTGCTCATTGTAAATTGCTAATTGTGTTCTTCGTTCTCTTCCGGCAGCACAACCACGCGAATTTCCAGCACCCGCATCCGCCGGATGGCCGTCACCGTGACCTCCAGGTTCTCATACCGGAACTGGTCCCCCACCCGGGGGATATGTCCCAGTTCGTCGATGACCCAGCCCGACACCGTGGCGGCGTCGCAATCCTCCCGGATGCTCAGCAGCTCAAACACATCGCTCAGGTTGGCGGAGCAGGAAATCAGGTAAGAGCCATCCTCCTGCTTTTTGATGACCTCCACCACCTCGTCGTGTTCGTCCCAAATTTCGCCCACCAGCTCCTCCAGGATGTCCTCCAGGGTGATGAGGCCCTCGGTGCCGCCAAATTCGTCCACCACCACGGCCATGTGAATCTTGGCCCGCTGCATTTTGGTCAGCACATCGGACGCCTGCTCCGAAGGGGTGGTGTAGAGGGCGGGGGAAATCAGGTGCCGCCAACTGCTGTCGGGCGACAATTTGGCTTTATGGAAGTCCTTTTCGTGGATCAGCCCCAGAATGTGGTCCCGGTTCTCGTGGTAGACGGGGATGCGGGAAAAGTCGCTCTCCTCAAACAGCGCGTCCAGCTCCGGCACAGTCAGCGTGTCCTCGGCGGCCACCATGTCCACCCGGGGAACGAAAATCTCTCCCACCTCCAGGTCTCCGAACTCGATGGCGCTTCGGATGAGCTTGCCCTCGTCGGCCTCCAGGCCGCCCTCGTTTTCCGCTTCGGAGACCATGGTAATCAGTTCCTCGCCGGTGATGCCGTCGTCCTCAGCGGAGTGAAACAGCTTCTCCAGCATGGACTGCCACAGGGAGAAAAAGGCGGTCAGCGGGGTCAGAATCAGCAAAATCCACCGCAGAATCGGGGTGACGGCCATGGCCACTGTCTCCGGGGCCTGCTTTGCCAGGGTCTTAGGGGAGACCTCCCCGAAAATCAGCACCGTCACCGTCATAACGATGGTGGAGATAGTGGGGCCGTAGCCGAAAAAGAACCGGGTGAACAGCAGCGTCGCCACCGTGGTAGCCACGATGTTGACGATGTTGTTGCCGATGAGAATGCCGGAAAGCAGCTTATTGTAGTCCTCCGCCAGAGCCAGCGTGTTCGCCGCCCTGCGGTCGCCGTCCTCGGCGCGGTTTTTTAGCCGAATTTTGTTGAGGGAATTAAACGCCGTCTCTGTGGCGGAAAAAAAGGCGCTTCCGCAGCAGAGCAGCACCAGCGCGATAATCATGCTGATACTATGACTGTCCATGTAAGGAACATCACTCTCCTATATGAAAAGAAAAAACTGCGCGGCGCGTGGCCCGTCACTGCGCCGCTGCTAAAAAAGTGTTGTATTGCGCGTCCAGCCAGGCCAAAACCTGACTGTATCCCGACTCGTCCAGGGGGAACCGGGCCGCGTCCACCACCTGGCTCTCCGCCAGGCAGTATTCCCCGTACCAGACCTGGCAGTCCAGCGTCTTTTCCTCGTCCCCCTCCTCCGGGGAGATAAAAAAGCGCAGGCCCCGGTAACTGCCATAGAAACCGTTGCCGTTTTGGAAGGTGTAGAGGTTGGGCAGGTAAAAGCCCTCTTCCTCGGAGATCATACCGCCGCCTCCTGTCGTGTTCTTACAGTGTATTGTAACCGATTTGCGGGAAAAGTCAAGGACAGGGAGCGCATTTTTGCCGGACACATTTGGAGCAATGGGAGCCGCCAGGTGGATACGGTCCGCATTTCTCTTCAAAATTGGTCGGGACACTGCCCGCCTGACAAATTTTTTACCGAAAACACAACAGAATACCATTGTCGGAAACAATAAAGTAGGGTATACTTAGAAGTGGAAATGGAAAATAGGATGTCTTTATGTATTTCACGGATTGTCCCTAAACGCCGCCTCACCCCACCTGACAGAAAGGACGACAAAAAATGAAACGCACGAAAATTATCTGTACCATCGGCCCCTCCTGCTCCGATGAAGCCACCCTCACCGCTATGATTCAGGCCGGTATGAACGTGGCCCGGCTGAACTTCTCCCACGGCACCCACGAGGAGCAGCAGGTGAAGATCGACCTCATCAAGAAGGTACGGGACAGGCTCCGCGAGCCGATTCCCATTCTGCTGGACACCAAAGGCCCCGAATACCGCATCGGCACCTTTGAAAACCATAGAATCGAGCTGAAGGACGGCGACACCTTCACCTTCACCACCGAGGACGTAGAGGGTACCCAGGAGCGGGTCAGCGTCTCCTACAAGGGCCTGGTGAAAGACCTGAACGTGGGCGACATCATCCTGGTCAACGACGGTCTGGTAAAGCTCCAGGTGAAGGAAAAGACCAATGCCGACCTGATTTGTGACGTCGTCATCGGCGGCATCCTCTCCGACCGGAAGAGCATGAGCTTCCCGGACAAGGTTCTCAAGCAGGTCTATCTCAGCAAGCAGGACAAGGCCGACCTGCTCTTCGGCATCCAGAACGATGTGGACTTCGTGGCCTGCTCCTTCGTCTCCTGCGCCCAGGATGTCATCGATGTGCGCAACTTCCTGGACGCCAACGGCGGCAAGGACATTCAGCTCATCGCCAAGCTGGAGAACCGGGCCGGTGTGGACAACGCCGAGGAGATTTTGGAACACTCCGCCGGCCTGATGGTGGCCCGGGGCGACCTGGGCGTGGAGATTCCCTATGTGGAGCTGCCCGCCATCCAGAAGCACCT
>JAJQBR010000176.1 GCA_021203185.1 Clostridiales bacterium | reverse complement strand
GTCTTTCTTTATTTGAAGAATTTGAAGGTGTTGCACTTCGTATTGTAACCTACCTCCGTCCCCTGGTACAGGGGGCAGGTTTCGCCGTCGTCCAGCCAGGCCGACTCCCAGGGGAACATAGCGCCCCGGTAACCGTTTTCCCTGGCCTTCCGGTGTGCGCCGGGCAGGGAGAGGTAACGGTACTCCTCCAGCTTCCGGGCGGCCTCCGGGTCGGTGAACATATAGTAGGGCAGCAGGAAAATCTCGGTATCCCAGAAGCAGTGGCCCTTGTAGCCCTCGCCGGAAAGCCCCTTGGCCCCGATGTTCATCCGGTTATCGTGGCGGGGCAGCATCAGCCGCATATGGTACTGGGCGAACCGCAGGGCGAACAGATCGAACCGGCTGTCCGCATCCCCCTGGATGTCCAGCGGCGCTTTGTCCCAGACCTCCAGCTGCCACTGGGCCGCCGACTCCTCCGCCAGCGCCTGATAGCCCAGGGCGGCGGAGGTTTTCAGGTCCTCCAGGGTCTGCGCCTGCAACTCCGCCACGGTTTTCCCGGCGCAGTCCAGGTCGCGGGTGGTGAACACGTTGGCATACTTCTCCACCGTGAAGCTGTCCCCCGGCTGCAGGTCCACCGTGTAATCCGCGTAAAGCACCCGCCGGTCAATGTTCACGTCGGTGGCCAGTTCCAGCGGCTGGCCGTTCAGGGTGAAGCGGTGGACGGCGTTGACCACGAAGGTGATGCCGCTCTCGATGGTAGTCTCCAACAGCTGGAGGTATTTTTTCTCATAGAACCGCTTCTCCCCCTCGGTGAAGTGCTGGGAGCCGGTGTTGGTAACCCTTGCGTCGATGCCGGAGCGCACCTTCAGGGCCACCGGCTGCTCCAGGCAGGTCACGGTGACGGACAGGGCGATGTCGTGGAGCCGTTTCAGGGAGACAATGCGCCGGAACACAAGGCCCACCTTGTCCCCCTTGGGGGAGGTCCACTCCACCTGGCGCTTCAGTTCGCCGGTTTTCAAGTTCAACTCCCGGCTGTAGCCGGTGTAGCTGCCCTGATCCAGGGAGAACCGCTCCCCGCCGACCCACAGTTCCACCGCCGTCACATCGGCGGCGTTGGGCAGCTCGGTGACTTCGCTCTCGTCGAAGCGGTCAAAGGTGCCGTTGATGAGCAGGTCCCGGGTCTCCCCCACATACCGCTCCTCGGCGGCGGAGCGCAAACCCAGGTAGCCGTTGCCCAGGCTCATCACCGCCTCGCATTTGCCCAGATGTACCGGGTCAAAGGAATCCTCCGCCAGTATCCACTGGTCAATTTTGGAATAATCCATTCCCATGCGTTGTTCCCTCCTTGTCTTAACTGTTCGCTGTTCGCTTTTGGCCGTTAGCTATTAGCTTGGCAAGTACGTATCTAACGGTTAGTGGTTCGCTGCTAACTATATTATATAGTATAAACTATATAACCCACTGCCGTCAAGCGGCGCTTCTCGTCCCATACGTTTTCTTTCCTTGTGTTAGCTGTTAGCAAGGTATAGCAAACCAGAAGCGCGGCGCTAAAAAGGAAGCTCCACCAAACTAAGAGCTAAGAGCTTATCACAAATGTGCATCGTGCAGGCCGCAGAAGGGATCCACCGGGCTGACCCCTTTGAAGGGGGACTGCCCCAGTAGCTTGCTCAGGGCGGCGGCGACAGTGGCCGCCGTGGCGGTGTAGGCGTTGATAAACGTCGGCACCCGCGGGATGTCCTGCAAGTGGTAAGGGTTGGCGAAGGAAATAAAGGCGTAAGGCTCCTCATGTACGAACCGGGGGGTCTCCAGCGCGTGTTTGTCGCACCACTTGATGCGCACGGTGGTCTGGTTGCTGGCGGCGGGCAGATTGCACAGAATCAGCGTCAGCCGGTCGCCGGGCAGGTCC
This sequence comes from Clostridiales bacterium, assembly GCA_021203185.1. Classification (GTDB taxonomy): domain Bacteria; phylum Bacillota; class Clostridia; order Oscillospirales; family Oscillospiraceae; genus Onthomonas. The sequence continues at coordinate 4,986 of JAJQBR010000176.1, read as the reverse complement.
CGGGTGCCGTGGAGGTCGTCCTCCATGGGGTCGTAGCGCTCCACCTGGAACCCCTGGCCGGTCAGGTAATTGGCGGCCAGCTCGGTCAGAGAGCCGTCATAAGTCGCGTCCTGGCCCAGGGTCATCAGGCGGATGTTAGGATACCGCTCAGCGGTGACAGGCACCAGCTTCTGATTGTCTTTGACCAGCGTAACGGCCTCGTCCGCGCACCGCCGCTGTTCCGCTTTGGGGTCGATGTCGGGCAGCGGATAATCCCGGCGCAGAGTGGCCTTCAGAGCCAGCACACGGGCCACGGCTTCGTCCAGCCGTTGGTGGGACAGGCGACCGTCCGCCACAGCGTCGAGGATGTAGGAGATATCCTCCCGGATGTCGGTGCCGAAGCACAGCATATCGCACCCGGCGGCGATGCTGTGGGGAATGGCCTCCCGGCGGGGCATGGTCATGGTGTAGCCGCCCATGATGGTGGCGTCGGTAATGATGACCCCGTTGAACCCGAACTGGTTCCGCAGGACGCCGGTGAGCAATTCTTTGGACTGGCTGCCGGGCAGCAGGTCGGCTTCGGCAGCGGCGGGGTTATAGGCCCGAATGACGTTGGGCTGAACGATGTGGCCCACCATGACGCTCATCAGCCCTTCGTCAATGAGCGTCTGATAGATTTTGCCGTAGGTGGCGTACCACTCCTCGGCGGAGAGGTCGTTATAGGTGGGGTGCAGGTGCTGGTCCCGGTAGTCCACGCCATCGCCGGGGTAGTGCTTGCAGGAGGCCGCCACGCCGTACTTCTGGATGGTGCGGACAAAGGTGGAGGCGTTGGCCAGCACCCGCTCCGGGTCGCTGCCGAAGGTGCGGACGTTGGTGATGGGGTTGCGGAAGTTCACGTCGATGTCCACCACCGGGGAGAAGGTCCAGTTGACCCCCACGCTGCGGCCCTCCAGGGCGCAGGTCTTGGCAAAGGCTTCGGTGCAGGTCAGGTCGTCCGCCGCCGCCACTTGCAGTTCCGAGCCGAAATAGGTGCCGTCCGAGAGTACCCCCGCGCCGCCTTCCTCCAGGTTGGCGGCTTTCAGCAGGGGAACCTTGGCGTACTGATCCAGGCTGTCATATTTGGCCTTGACCTCTTTCTGGGGGTTGGGCCGGAACAGCACGCCGGAGACGTGGTAATTCTGTACCAGGTCGATGAGACCCTCAGGGGTGTTGGCGTCCCCCAGCACACAGAACAGTTGCCCGGCCTTTTCCTCCGTGGTCAGGGACGCCAGGGTGGATTGCACCCAGTCCCGCTCGGTTTCTGTCAGATAAAAGGGTTTTTCCCGCAGTTTAGTTACATCCATAGTCGTTTTTCCTTTAATTCAGGGCATCCGCCAGGAAATCGAACACCTGGGCCAGGTTGTCGTCGGTATAGAACAGGTCGTCCTCATGCTCCGCGCCCTCAATGATGCCGAAGGTCACGCTGTCCTCGCCCAGCACCTCCGCCAGCTTCTCTGCGAAGTTCTGGGACTGGGTGTAGGGAACGCTGGTGTCAGAATCGCCCACCTGAATCCAGGCGGTCAGGGTGAAGTCGTCGGGCAGCTGGTCCACATAGGTGTACCACCAGGTGGTGTAGGTGGTTTCCTCGTCCTCGCCGATGGCCTGACCCACAAAGGCGCTCTCGAAGGAGTCCTCGGAGGAATAGGTAGTACCCTCGATGCCCAGAGCCTCATATTCCGCGTCCATGGTGTAGAACTCCACGGGGCCGTAGAAGTCCACCAGGGCGGTCACAGCAGAGGACTGCTCCAGGTTGTCAGTCACGTCGCCGTTCAGGTCCTCCACCTCGGGAGTCAGAGCGGTCATCAGGGACAGGTACGCGCCTGCGCTCTCGCCCCAGATCGCCACCTTGTCCGCGTCGATGCCGTAGGTCTCAGCGTTGGCCCGCAGATAGCGCACAGCCGCCTTCACGTCAGACAGAGCGGCGGGGAAGGATGCCTCAGAGGACTTCCGGTAATCCACGGAAGCGACCACATAGCCGTTGGCAACACCGGCCTCGATGACGGGCTGGATGATGTCCATGGTCTGGTCGCCAAACATAAAGCCGCCGCCATGTACAACAACGATAACGGGGTCAGCGCCGGTGGCGTTCTCCGGCAGGTAGATGTCCATCACCTGGGCGTCGGAATTGGAAGCGTAGGAGACAGCGGGATAGTCCGCGTTCTCGGAGCCGGTGTTGGTGGTTTCCGCCACAGCTGCGGTGTCGGTGCTGGCGTTGGCGGGGGCGAAGGTGCCGTCGCTCATCACGACGAAGTCGCAGGTGTAGTTCTCGTCAAACATGGTGGACTCGGTCATCTCGCCGTTTTCAGACTCCACCAGGGTGACGGTGTACAGGCCGTCCGCGTAGGTCCAGGAGGTGGTGTAAGTGTTGTCGCCCAACATGTCATTCGGCTCAAACATGGAACCCTCGGTGTCGCTGGTGAAGGTCAGCTCCCACTCGGTAGAGAAGCCGTATGCTTCATTGACCTCAGTGTAGGTGTAGGTGTTCCCCACCACGTCCTCCGGGAGGACGTCGCTGGTGAGGCCACTCTCGACCTCTTCGGCCTCGGCGCTGGCGTCCGCCTCGTCCACGGAGGCGTCCGCTGCGGAAGTGTCCGCAACAGAGGTATCTTCGGTATCCTCGGTGCTGGTGGTGGAAGAGCCGCAGGCGGCCAGGCTCAGGCACATAGCCAGTGCCAGCAGCAGAGCAAGTGCTTTTTTCATGGTAATAAACTCCTTTGCTTGGTTTTATTTCAGGTGTTTGTCCAGCCAGCCCCACAGCACGTTCATATTCCAATCGCTGGAATACTCCTTGTCCTCGTGGTCGGCGTTGGGCAGGGGGACAAATTCCACCCGACCGTCGCCCAGCTTCTGATAAATGGCGTTGACGAAGTTGACGCTCTGCATAAAGGGTACCAGCCGATCCATGCAGCCGTGTTCCACCAGCATGGGAGCCATGGCGTCGCTGATGTAGGTGGCGGGGTTTGCCTTGGCCAGCCACTCGTCGGAGAGGGTGGGCAGTGGGCCGCCCATGTAGGAGCTTTCGGCGGAGGCCGCCTCGTCGTGGTCCGCGAAGCTGACGCCGTTGGCACGGGCCTGGTCGTCCATGGGACGGAAATCCATGGGGCCGAACTGGTCCACCGCCGCCTGCACGGAGCAGTCGCCGTCGAAGGTCATGCCCTCCTCGCCGGGGAACTGGCCGTTGGGAATGTTCATGCCCAAAATGGCGGCCAGGTTACCGCCAGCGCTGCCGCCCAGGGCGCAGATGCGGTCAGGATCAATGGAAAACTGGGCCGCGTTTTTCCGCAGGAACCGGAACGCCTCACGGCAGTCCAGCACGGCGGCGGGGAAGATGGCCTCGCTGCTGAGCCGGTACTCCACCGAGGCGATGGCATACCCGTGGGCCAGCCCCTTGAGATAGGTGTCCATGTGGTCGTCCCGCTTGTCGCCCATGCCGAAGCCGCCGCCGTGCATATGCACCACCAGAGGGAAGGGTCCTTCGCCCTCGTCGGGCAGGTACAGATCCAGCCGCTGGGCATAGGACTGGCTCGCATAGGGGACATCAAGGTACTTGCGCTTGACCCAGCTGATGTCCGCCATTTTCATCTCCATGGCGGGCGCGTCGCCGCCCTCCGCAGGGGCGTCGAACCGGAGGGAACCTTCCAGCTTGTCGTAATCCTCCAGGCCGAAGCCTTTCTTTTCTTCGCTCATTGTCGTTCGTCCTTTCTATAAAAATTTGAATTTTTATCGTACAATATGCGCAAAATACGCACAAAAAAAGGCCGGGACAGCCGGGAAAAAATCCGTTTTTGCTGTCCCGGCAAGGGGGAGAAATCGGACTGCGCCGTGTGACGCTGCTCTTGCATGACGAGGCGGCGCGGCCAATGACTGACGAATGGAACTTACCGAGGGACTGTTACTGCTTCGCGGCCATGTCCGCCTCGATCTGCGGGCGGTACTTTTCCACGTTGGTCAGCAGCACCAGCACCAGGATGATGACGCCGAAGATAGCGCCCATGTAGGTGTAGTCGAACTGAATGGCGCTGACGGTGGCGGCGCTCTGCGCTTCCAGGGTGGCATCATAACCGGCGGCGGCCAGGACCCAAGCGGCCATGCCGGAGCCGAAGCCCATGCCGATTTTGGAGCCGATGGACTGAGCGGAGGAAATCAGGCCCTCAGACCGGACGCCGAACTTCCAGTTGCCGTATTCCACCACGTCGGGAACCAGGGCGAACACCGCGCTCAGCAGCGGCCCGGCGCCCAGGGAGCGGATGAGCACGCCGATGATGACCAGAGTGGTGTTGGTCCCGGCCAGGCCGCAGATGACGAAGCCGATGATCAGCAGCACTGCGCCGATCTCCAGGAAGAACTGCTTGGACCAGCGGCTGGAGATAGCGGGCATAGCCAGCAGGATGACGATGCCAGGGGCCTGGCCTGCCACGATGAGGGTGGACATAAACAGGGGGTTGCCCAGCACCACGCTACAATAGTAGGTCTGAGCGGCGATGGCGTTGGCGTTCATCAGCAGGGAGAACACGCCGATGAGCAGGAGCAGCCAGAAATAACGGTTCTTCATGACGGAGGGGAACTGCTGGGCGAGGGTAGGCTCGTCGGCCTTGGGGCCGTCGGCCGCAGCTTCGCCTTCAAAGTCGAGTTCCTTGTTGACCAGGCCGGAGATCAGAATCAGGACGCCGGCGATGAGGCCCAGGAAGATGCTGGCCCAGTGCCAGCCAAAGTACAGAACCAGGGGGGTGATGGCGCTGCCGGCAATCAGGCCGATGATGTTGTTGCCCACGGCGGAGAAGGTGGCCAGCAGGGTGCTGTCGTCAGGGTCGCGGGTCATCAGGGGCAGCATGGCGGTGTTGGCGATACCGAAGATGGTGTACACGACCACCGACATGAAGATGTAGGTGCAGTAGGCGTAGACCAGCTTGGCGCTGGCCCCCATCGAAACGGGGACGTGCATCAGCAGCACGATGCCCAGGAAGGTCA
>JAJQBR010000016.1 GCA_021203185.1 Clostridiales bacterium | reverse complement strand
CTTTATTTGAAGAATTTGAAGGTGTTGCACTTCGTATTGTAACCTACCGACCTCCAGGGTGACGGGGAGGGAGTCCAAAGTGGGTTTGCTGCCCGCGTCATAAACCTGCCAGTCGCCCACGTTGTAGTCGGCGTCCACAAAGCGATAGTAGATGGTGGCGTCCTCGGTGGAGGAGGACAGGGTCAGCTCGGTGCCGACCGCCTGATCCTCGGAGTTGTCCGGGGTGACGGCCACGTAGCCGGTGATGCTGTCGTCCACGATGGGGCTGCCGGAGAGGACCACGGAGTCGATGCGGACAGTGCCGCCGGTGCTGGGTGTATCTGCGTTACCATTGGCCCGGACTGTGGTGCTGGGTACCAGACGGATATAGAGGTTCTCGGCGTTCTCCGCGCCGTCGGGTACGTCAAAGGTGAAGGTGATGTAAGTGGCAGACTTGATGGAGGTCTTGGCCACGCCGTCAGTGATGTCGCCGGACAGAGTGACCGCAGAGCTGCTGCCGTCGCTGCTGTAAGACGTGTAGCTGCAGGAATAAGTGCCGGTGGTGAAGTCGGTGAATGTCTCACCGTCGGTGGAATATTGCAGCTGCCACTCGCCGGAGCCGGTGTTGCTGGCGCGCATCCTGAAGCTCAGCTCCATGTCGCCCCACCCGGCGGTGGAAACAGCGAACTGGAGATAGTCATCGGTGCCGCTGCCCAGGCCGGTGCCGCCCATATAGTAGAGGGTGGTTCCGCCGGTGCTGCCCTCTGTGTAGGTCAGAACTTCGCTGCCGCTGACCACGGCGGTAAAGGTGGCGTTGGTATCCAACATATCGTCAGTGGTGTACTTGTCGCCGAAGATGGCATAGATGTCGCCCAGAACCTGGGTGTCGCCCCAGGAGCCGGCCCAGGCGGCAATGGCTTCGACAACAGAAGAATCGGTGTCGTACTCTACGCCCACCTCAGTCTCGCCGGTCTTGTAGAACTGGTAAACGTAGATGGTGGGGTTGCTGCTGCTGAAGCTGTAGGTGGTGAAGCCGGAATAGTACTCCACATACTGGTTGTTGGAGCCATATTTGGCGTTGACGTTCTTGATGTAGAAGCTGCCGACGGTGTCCGTCTCTTCCAGCTCCCACAGGCTGTAGTCGCTCTTTTCCGCCAGGGTCAGGCTGGAGCCGGTGGAGCCGCTGGTCAGGTACAGGCCGCCGTTTTCAAAGGTATAATAGCCTTCGTCAGTCTCCCGGACGGTCAGAACCAGCGCGTCGCTGGTGGTGGTCAGGGTGGTGTCCTCCACAGTACCCGCCACGCCGGTCAGCTTGCTGCTACTGGCCGTTCCGGTCATGGCAAGACCGCCGTTGGGGTAGTAAATCACCACCTGGTCGCCCTGGGCGATGGAATCCACCAGGGTACCGGTGACGGTGTCGTCCTCGTCGTCGTCGGTTTCCTCAACGGCGGTGAACTGGAGGGCAAACATCCCCTCGCTGCCGGAAATGACGGAGGAGTAGGTACTCCAGTCGCTGTAGTTGCTGTACCACTCCACATATCTGCCGGAGGTGGGGTCTTTCAGGTAGTAGAGGCCGTCTCCGGCGTCCTCCACCGTCCAGGTGTAGTGATCCAGAGTATCCGCCTCACCAAAAGTCAGGTAATTGCTGGCGTTCATGCCCATATAGGAGCCGTCTTGCTCCAGAGTCAGGGTGCCGTCGTCGCTGACGGTGACGGTCCAGACCTCGGTGCTGCCGTAGCCGCTGAGCACGCCGCTGTCATTCTCAGCGACTGCCACGCCCGCATAATAGCTGCCGGTGGTGGTGCTGGAGAGGGCGTAGCCATAGGCGGGGTTCCAAATCACATAGGTGCCGGAGGTCAGCGTGCCGTCATCCTCTTCCTCATCGTCGCTACCGGTGGAGGGCTGCTCCGCGTCGGTGTGGCCCACATAGTAGAACTGGAAGGTGTAAATGGAGGCTTTGCTGCTGCTGAATCCATAGGTGGTAAAGCCGTTGTAATACTCGATATACTGCGCGCTGCCGCTATAGGAGGCGTTGACGCTCTTGATGTAATAGCTGCCGCTCTCCTCAGCGCTCTCCAGGGTCCACAGACTGTAATCGCTGGAGGTACTCTCCAAAGTCAGACTGTTGCCGGTGGAGCCGCTGGTCAGGTACGCGCCCTCGTCGGTGACGAAGCTCAAGTAGCCGTCGTCGTCCACATAGACGGTGAACACTTCGCCCTCGTTGTTGGTCTCCATGATCCCGTCGGCCACGGTGACTTCTCCGCCGGTCAGCTTGGAGCCGCTGGCGGTGCCGGTAATGGCGGTGCCGCCTTCGGGATAATAGATCATCACCTGGTCGCCGCTAGTGATGTCGCCGGTAATCAACTCATACCCGCTGACGGTGGGTTCCGTCTCGGTCAGCTCCACGGAGTTGATGTCGCTCTTGGAGCCGTCCAGCTCGGCGTAGGCGTACAGGATCTCCCCGATGTGGTCAGAGACATCCAGGGTGTCGCCCTCCAGGGCGGTGTAATCGCCGCTCTCAGAGTAGCTGTAGTAGTAGGTGACGCCGGAGGTGGCGCACTTGAACGTCACCGTCTTGTCCGTCTCGGAGTAGGTCAGGCTGGGCGTTTCCACAGTCTCGGTGGTGGTGCTGCCGCCGGAAGATGCTTCGCCGTCCAGCGCGTAAAGCGTCACCGCCTGCTGGTTGGTATAAGTGCCAGACTGATAGTAACGAAATCGCATCTGGTCGGACGCGGCATTGAAGCGCATATGGGGACCGCTGCTCAGTTCCAAATCAATGCCCTCATCCGTCACGGAAACCGTCAGCGGATAATTGGCGGCGGTAGATTGATTGGAAGATGTGGCGATTCCATTGCTGTCCGAAGACTGATACAGATAGTCGCCGTCGGCGTTTTTGAGTACATAGCCGTCATCTACCGCTTCCAGTGTGACAACATTTGTCTTGTCCGCAGTGATGGTGCTGCTGCTGACAGATGCTTCCACATAATCATTCGTGGAAGTCGTGCCATCGAACACATAGGCGGTGGTGCTGTCGGCTTCATAGACCAGCAGGTATTCTCCCGCCCAGTTACTGGGCGCGGATGTCACCTTCGTCCAGGTGTAGGTGGTCTCGTCCTCCGCCGCCGCCACTCCTGGCAGGGCAGGCAGGCACATGGCCAGGGCCAGCGCCAGGGCCACAAGCCGCCGGAGCTGGTGTTTTACAGTTTTCATAGAGTTCCTCCGTTTTTCACGTTTGTTCTCACGTTTGCCGTTTTCTCTCGCTTTTCGCACATCACCCTCTCTGCCCGGCGCGGCCCGGAACAAGCCCCGCAATGGGATACGTTTACGTTACCATCTTTGCCGGTAAGATTCCACCCGGTTTGGGAAAGATGTTTGCAAAATTCCCGTCAATTTCGTCCCAGGGTTTGTAAAAGGGCATTTGCGCCCCGGGACGGAATCAGTGGAAAACAAAACCAGCTTTGCCGATAACTTTACTGACTTTACAAACTTTACACAGATATGATACTATCACATTCTTTTCACCGGGGCAAGTATTTTCGCGCATTAACTTTGGCAAAAAAACGCAAAAAAGCGGCCCGGAGCCTGTCCGAACCGCTTTGCTCTGGTTTTAGTTGTCTTGCTGCAGCGCAGGGGAACGTTCAGGGCCGTCCCCCCGCCATTGCACATTGCTCATTGCAAATTGCTCATTGTCAGAAGGGTCCGTACCCGATCTGCACCGCCACGCCCAGGAACACGAAGGCGATGATCCACCACACCACGAACAGGGGCAGCAGATACTTCATCCACTTGCGGAAGGAGATGCCGCCGCACATGGCCAACGCCGCCAGGATCTCGCCGCCGGTGGGGGCCATGACGTTGGTGAAGGCATCGCCGAACTGGAAGGCCAGCACCGCCGTCTGCCGGGTCAGGCCCAGCATATCCGCCAGGGGCGCCATGATGGGCATGGTGATGGCCGCCTGACCGGAGCCGGAGGGTACCAGCACGTTAAAGAGGTCCTGTACAATGAACATCCCAATGGCCGCCAGGGTGGGGCTGAGACCGTTCAGCAGGCCGGACAGGGCGTGGATGATGGGGTCCATGATGCTGGCGTCGTTCAGCAGCACGATAACTGCGTTGGCAAGGCCGATCATCAGGCAGGGGAACAGCATATTCACGCAGCCTTTTTCAAAGTATTCGCAGATTTTGTTGGGGCCGAGGCCGCCCACAATGCCGCCGATGATACCGATGGCCAGGAACACGGCGGACAGCTCGTCGATGTAAAAACCCTGGGCCACGATGCCCCAGACGGTGAAGGCGATGCCCCCGATGAACACCACCAGCACCAGCTTCTGCCGCAGGGTCAGGGGTTCCACCTCGTCCACGTTCAAGGCCACGTCCTGAGCGGTCAGTTTATCCTGCTCATAGGTAGAACTGAGGGTGGGGTTCCGCTTCACCCGGATGGCGTGCCAGGTCACATAGATGATGCTGGCGGCGAGGAAGCACACAAAGGCGCAGGCCCGCAGCGCCATGCCGGAAAACATGGGCAGTCCGGCGATGCTCTGGGCCACGCCGGTGGTAAAAGCGTTGGTGATGGCTCCGGCGTAGCCGGAGGCGGCGGCACAGAAGATAATGCCCACCGCCGTCAGCGAATCGAAGCCCATGGTCAGACAGCAGGCCAGCACCAGCGGCACAAAGGCCAGAAATTCCTCAAAATTGGCGCAAAAGGCGCTGCCGCAGCCAAACACCACCATACACACGGGGATCATCAGCATTTCCCGGCCCTTCATAACCCGGACCACGTTGGCAATGCCGTTGTTAATGGCTCCCGTCCCGTTCAAAATGGCGAACATCCCGCCGATGATGAGCAGGAAGAAGATGATGGCCGCCGCGTTCTGCATTCCCAACGTCAGGGACATCAGCAGGGTCATCAGGGAGGTGGGGTTCTTATCCACCGTGTGGTAGCTGTCGGGGTCCACGATTTCCGTGTCCGCCGTGGCGTCGTACACCCGGTCATAGCTCCCGGCGGGGATGAAGTAGGACGCGATGGCCACCACCAGGATGATGATAACCAGCAGCAGCATAGGGTTGACGGCTTTCAGCTGTTTTTGCTCGGTTTTCTCTTTCTTTTCTCTCTTTAGCATGGGGTTCCTTCCTTTCGTGGAGTATATGGCGTTTTCGGGTGATCTATTTTCTCGGTTCTATGGACGATAGCCATTGGCTTTTCGCTTGGCGGTGCTGCCTTTCAGCTCTACGCTTTTGGTTTGCAGCACTTAGCTAACAGCTAATAGCTAACGGCTAACAGCTTACTCTCCCAGCGCCGCCAGCGCCGCGCACAGGCACCGGTAAACCTTCTTCACGGACGAAATTTCCAGCGTCTCACCGGGGGAGTGGAAGTCCCGGCAGTTGGGGCCGATGGCGATGGCGTCCAGGTCGTGGCGCTTGTCGAAGAAATAACCCACCTCCAACCCCGCATGGACAGTGGTCATGGCGGGAGGTTCTCCGCAGAGGGCCTGGTAAGCGTCGCTGTAGGTCTGGCGCAGGGGGGAGTGGAGCCGGAACTCCCAGCTGGGATAGAGGACGCTGCACTGGCAGCACCCGCCCAGCAGAGCGGCCAGCCGCTCCATCTTCTGGTAGAGGTAGGTGCGCAGACTGGGCTGGGCGGAGCGAATTTCCGTCACCACCCGCAGGCCGTCCTCATCCAGATAGACCTCGCCCAGATTGTCGGAGGTGTCCACCTGGCCGGGGATGGCCTCGTCCATCTGGAAAATGCCGTCCGGCAGCAGCGTCAGCGCGTCCAACACCGGGCCGGGGACGGTTCCACGCCGGGGTGCCTCCGCCGGGGCGAAAGTCACTTTCAGCCGCTCCCCCGTGACGGGCATCTCCCGGCGGAACGTGTTCTCCAGGGCGGCGCATTTGACCTGGACAGCGGCGGCCTTCTCCGGCGGCAGCCACAGCAGCGCCTCCGCCTCCCGTGGAATGGCCAGCCGGAAGCTGCCGCCGCGAATCTCTGCCAGCAGCAGGTCGCTCTCCTGTTCCGCCGCCAGCAGCAGCCGGGCCAGCAGGATGTTGGCGTTGCCCCGGCCCCGGTGGATGTCGTCCCCGGAGTGGCCGCCCCGCAGACCGCCTACGGACAGCCGCCAGGCCGTCCACCCCGTCGGAATCGGTTTCCAGTCCACATCCCGGAGGAAATCCGCCCGCATCCCGCCGCAGCTGCCGCAGACCACCACGTTGTCCTCGGTGTGGTCCAGGTTGATGAGCCGGGCGGAACGCAGCTTCTCCGGGGCGAAGCGCTCCGCGCCGGTGAAGTCCTCCTCCTCGCAGACGGTGAACAGCGCGTCCAGCGGCGGGTGGGCCAGGGTATCGTCCTCCAGCACCGCCATGGCCAGGGCCACGCCGATGCCGTCGTCGGCTCCCAGGGTGGTCCTGCCGCCGGTGGAAAGCTCGTCCCCGCGAACGACCCACTGAATGGGGTCCTTTGTGAAGTCGTGGGCTACGCCCTCCGCCTTCTCACAGACCATGTCCATGTGGGCCTGGAGCAGCACCGGCGGCGCGGCCTCGTAACCGGGAGAGGCGGGCTTGTGAATCAACACATTATAGACCTCGTCCTGCTCCGCCTCCAGCCCAATACTCCGCGCCCAGCGGGTGATGGAATCACTCAGCGCTTTCTCATCGCGGCTGCCGTGGGGAATCTGGCAGATTTGGTAGAAGTGGGCGAACACCCGGTTTTGGCACAGGGCCTCGATTTCCGTGTTCACGGCGAACCATCTCCTCTCTCACGCCGCCGTGTTAATACTTTAGCGCGTTAATATGTTCCAGTATAAACAGTTCCCCGCCGTTTGTCAACAAACGATTCTGTTCGACGCAAAAAGGGCGTATCCTGCTTGCGGCAAACAAAAAAATGCACTTGATTTTTCATGTACAACAGTATATAATAAACTAGTTTTTTTTGAATCAGCCTAGTCAGTACTTCCGGCGTGAAACCCCTCCACCATGCTTCGCATGGTCCCC
>JAJQBR010000182.1 GCA_021203185.1 Clostridiales bacterium | reverse complement strand
CGGCGGCTGGTCAGCCCGGACAGTACCTTGCCGCCCGCCTTGTTGTACAGCAGCATCGCCTCCGCGATTTCCGCAAGGGTACGTCCCTTACAAAGCGTCTTTAAATTCGACTGCCCGCAGTTGAACGCGAAACTTGTCAGCGCTGACCTCTGGTTCTCATTCATGGAGGCGGTCAGCGGCACATAAGCGCTGCTGTTGGCGCAGGCCCAAAACTTGGCCACGTCGTCCTCCAACAGACTGTTGGCCTTGCTCTGGGTGATGGTCATGCCCTTCGCCACGCTCTTGCCGTCCACCTTCCCGGTGTGGCTGTAGCCGATGGTCCAAACCCCGGTGCTGTCCTGATAGGCGGTCAGTTTGCAACCCTCAAATTTTTTGATGAGGGCCAGACCGGCGGCGTTGATGGTGTCACTCATCGTCCGTCCCGCCCTTCAAGCTGGCAAAAAACCCGGTCAGCTTCTCCGGCATAATCTCCGGGTCGATTTTGCACACATTCTCGATGATGCTGCCCACCTCCATGACGCAGATGTAGGCGCAGATTGCCCCGGCCACGGGGACGGTCACGCCCAAATCCACGAAATTCTGAGCATAGTCCACCAAAATTCCCAGAATCATGCACAAAATCAGCCCGACCTTGTGGAACAGGCCCTCCCGCATGATGGAGGACGAAAACGTCTTGGTCGCCAGAGCCTGCACCAGGCCGGTGATGAAGTCCAGCGCGATAAACGCGCAGGTGATAAGATAGGTCATAAAATCAGTCCTTTCAGTCGTTGGGCAGAATAACCACCAGAATCGGGCTGTTGAAGCAGTACCCGCTGGTCAGCTGCACTTTGGTATACTTGCCCTTGCCGCTGGTCATTTGCGCCGCCCAGTTGTGGCAGGCGTAGATGGAGCCGCCACCGCCGCAAACCGCGATGTTGCTGTCCTGGATAAAAATGGCCCCGGTCTTTTTGTACTTGCTGGCAAGGGCGGCGTAATTCTTTGCGCCGACATACTCCACGGTGCATTTGGTCAGGTCCAGGTAGTCATAGCCGCTCATGGATTTGTCGATGGTGGTCTTGATAGTCAGAATGTTGGAAGATACCGCCGTTTTATGGCTGATTCTCTTGCCGTCCGGCAGGATACCCGCCAGCGTCGCTACACGGGACGCAGGAATGGCGCAGTTGACCTTTTTGTCGGCCATAGCCGTGTCCCAACTGTAGGACCCGGAGACGTGCTTGCAGCCGATACAGGGTAGGGGCTGTTCGGGGCCACTGGGCGCTGTCAGCACAGGCCCGCACAACCCGGTCGGGGATGCCGCCACTTTGCAGTTTTTCCAGCCGGGCGGTCAGCTCTCCCAGTCCGGTAACGTCCATTTTCAGGCTCACTGGAACACCACCTCCACAAGGGTGATATGCCGGAACCAGCTACGGTCAGCGATGCCCCGCGCCTCCCAGACGCGCCCGTCGAACACGCACCGGTCAAACTCGGAAATTTCCACAGTAGCGTCAAAGATGTTGAACTGAGCTGCGCCGGTGACGCTCTCGCCGAACTCCTTCACCGCCGCCTCCCGGCTGAGGATTTGCCAGCAGACCCCGTTGGCCTGGTCGTCCTCGCCGGTGTAATCGGCGTTGTCCATGTCCCAGGTGCGGGTGGGGTCGCCGTAGCTGTCCACGCCGGTAACGGCCCTGTGCAGCGTCCACGCCTTGCGCCATGATGTGGGTGTCACCCACTTGGTAACGTCCTTCACAGCGCACTACACCGCCTATAGCGGGCAAGGGAGGCCAGCAGCCGGTCGGCCTTGTCCTGGTAGTCCGCCGGGGAGAGGTAGCTTTCCGACTGCTGCACATCCCCCTCTTTGTAGGAGACAGAGGAAAGTCCAGAAGCGGCGATTTCAGCCGCGTCCCGCTGGTAGTAGAGGGCGGCCAGCTGCCCCACCTTCCGCTGGATGGCGGCGGGGAGGCCTTCAACATTCCACTCCTCGTCCGTGTAACCCAAATAGAGCTGCACATCCGCTCCGGCGTCCTCCAGGGCGGCGACAAGGGCCGCGTCGTCCTCCTCGATGCTCAACCGCTCGGACAGGTCGGACAGCAGGGCCTCCTTGATAGTGTCGGTCATAGGGCCGCCCTCCTCTCCTGAGTCGGTGGTCTCGGTGGGCTCGGCGGCTTTGGACTTGCTCTTGGTGGCCTTTTTCACCGTGGCAGTCTCCTCGGTCACGGTGTAGCCCGCGGCCTTGTAGATTTTTGCGGCCTTTTCACCCTTCACACGGAAGGTCTTGCCGTTTTTCATGCAGATATACATCGCTTACCCCTCCTTATCAGGACTTGTTGCAGCTGGCCACGGCGATAGCGGTGGGCTGAATTACCTTTGCGCCGTAGACGTGGAGGCCCTTCACCGCGTCGGAGAAGTTCGCCTCGGGGCGGTAGCCCTCCAGCTCCACCAGCTGTTCCACGAAGGAACCGGCAGCGTTGGTGCCAGCCATGACCTTGTACAGGGTGCCGTCGGTGTTGGGGACGTTGTTGCTCAGGTAAATCTGGAACCCGGCGGCAGCACCCACCAGACCACCCTGGAGGATGCCACGGTTGAAGTCGGTGCCGTTGCCCACGAAGCGGTCATCCTTCAGCAGCAGACCGTGGAACCAGGGCGGGATAACCACCCAGCGGCCCAGCATGGGGACGTTGGCCTCGGACAGGATCACGCCCAGGTCAACCAGGCAGTCGTAAGCCTCGTCCACGCTGGAGGGGGTCAGGGGGGAATCGTCGTCGGACAGAACGTTGCTGGTGGCCACGCCAGCGGCCAGCAGAGAGGCCAGATACTGGTCCACCGCATCGTTCATGCCGTAGCTGGCTCGCTGCATGGCGGCGTCCATCAGCTTGGGGTTGGTCTGGGCATTGTCGATGTCTTTGACCTGGAAGTTGAAATAGTTGGCCTGGTCGATGATCAGGCTCTGCTGTTCGCTGTCCAGCTCTTCGGGGTCTTCGATGTTGCTGCCGTCGTAGTCCTTGATGGTCACGTCGCCGATCTGGTTGATGCGGACGGTGTCGCCGTAGGCTTTGATGTCTCCCTCATAGTCCCGGTTCATCAGGGCGGCGTAGACATGGGTCTTATCCAGATGCTCCAGCAGTCTCGCAGACCAAATTTCAGGGATAAAAAGGTCATATGCCATTGTTTGTCATTCCTTTCGTTTTATCGTTTTGTGGTTGTTATCTGTTTTTCAGCAGGGCATCCAGCTTGCCTTCATCGAAGGCTTTGGAAATTTCCTGCGGGGTCATGCCTTTCAGCCCCTCGCGGGTCAGCCCGCCGCCGGTGTTGGGTTCCTTCGGTGCGCCCTGCCCCCGCATCTGGCTCTTGACGGCCCCGGCCTTGTACGCCTGCATCAGGCCGTCAAAGGCGGTCAGGTTGGCGCTGGTGGCCTCGGCGTCCGCGCCGGTCAGATATTTGGCAAAGGCCGCGTCGTAGCCCATGCCCTGGAGCTGCGCGCCGGTCTGAACCTCCAGCTGCTGCCGCTGGAAGGCGGCGCGCTCTGCGTCCAGCTTCTCCCGGTCTTTGTTCAGCTGGTATTTCTCCCGCTGAGCAGCGGTCATGTTGGCCAGTTTGGTGGCCTCGTCCTGGTTTTCCGCCTGTTCCTGCTCCCACTTTGTCCGGGCGGTCTGCACAGCTTTGGTGTTCCGCCGGTCAAACTCGGAGCGGTACGCCGGGTTGCTGTCCAGCATCTGGTCGAAGGTCAACGGCTCGTTCCCGCCGGTCTGCTCGCCGCTCCCGCCGGTCTCCTGCTGGCCCTCTGCGGGCTGCTGCTCCGGCTCCGCGAAAAACTGGATGCCGATGTGATGGTGTTTGTACATAAAAATGCTCCTTTCAGTGTCCTAAAAGTCCTATTTCATCCTTTTAGTGTCACGTTTTGGGTATGAAAAAAGCACTGTTGCCAGTGCCCTTGTCAATGTGTTTTACATTTTGTTGACGTCAACAAAATGGTTTGTGTTCAGTGCTTGCTTTCCTGAATGGCCTGAAACAGCCGCTCCCGGCTCTCCTGGTTTTCCTCTTTCAGCTGGGCCAGCCGCTGCCGGGAATACCATACCCAGTAGCACAGTTGCCCGATGCCAACAAAATAGAAGTACATCCAGCGGCCTTGCCCTTTGTAGGTCACGCCAAGCGAATCTTCCTCCCAGTCGTTCGGTGCAGCGGCATACAGCGCCCGGAACTCTCCATATCCCAGCCGCTCAAACCCGCACGACTGCGCCGAAATGGGGATATAAATCAGGATGTACGCCAAAAGAAACGCCCCAACGATTGCCGCGATAATGGCAAACATCATGAACGCCGCAAAAATAACTGAAAACATTGTTGCACCTCCCACTTTTACGGTGTTTTCCCGTCAATGGTGATTCTGGCGGCAACGTCGCCTGTCCACTCTGTGTTGCCGCTCAAGGGCTGGAGAATGTTTTCTGCCCCGCGCCTAACCTCGCAAAATTCAAGATGGGCCGCCCCGTTTTCCTGCTTGGTGGCCTTGATGCCGGTGCCATCATGGTCATTCAGGTAGATTTCCACCAGCCGGAGACAGGTTTTCGCTGTTCTCTCGTCAACGGTCAGATTCACGTTGATGTGGATTCCAAAGTCTGTGTTTGCCATGTTATTCCTCCTTGACTTTTCGCTCATCGTGTGGTATAAAATAATTGAGCCAGTTAATGGCTCGTTGAATGAGCTGAACCTTTGCCCGTTTTTGGCGAGGGGGCAGCTCATTTTTTGTACCTGAGTATTCTTTTTGCTTCCTGGTTTTGCATGATCATAACATCAACATCAAAATCGCATCCCCGACTGACACGGTCACTGATAATTCGTGCAGCCTCATTAAGAGAAATGCTGTTTTCCCCGTAGTTGAGTATGACACCGCCGGGGTTTGCCGAAATCTGCTTCAGAGACTTTCTGACTGCTGAATCAGCTGCTTTCTCCGTTGTGACATTCTTCAACTCCCAGAACTTCCCGCGCCAGAGATAATCTGGCGTTTTTATTTTGTTCTGATTCACGTCTCGGAGTATCTGAATATCACCGCCAAAGGTATCATGCAGCCATTGGGCTGTGGCAACTTCGTCTTTGAATTTGCCCTTGTCATAACCATCATCGAAGGTAATCGTGCCCTCTTCCGGTGTGGCGGTGTTTAGATATTCATCCAGCACGTCCTCCGGTTCGTTGTGTTGTGCCTGTGGCGTATTCGCGGCGGTTCGTGCTGTTGAAGTTTGCGATATGTCTTGTTTTGTGCTGGTTCGCCCCGCTGTTTCCCCGTTGCCCTTCACATATTTCTCATACCATTCCTGATAGGTCATGCTGGCCGGAACGGTCTCTTTCCTGCCCGTCGCGTCCACCTGCGCCCCTCTTGTCCCGGCCTCCATCAGCCGCTTGGACACCACCGGCGACACGAAGCAGCGACAATTTGGGTGTATGGGGTTCATGTTCACCCCCGGCTGGGCTTCCTCCACCGGGAACTGCTTGCCGTCCAAACCGCCGCACACGCTGCACGTGCGGGTCTCCAGCAGACAGATGAACTCGTACTTCTCATAGCCCGCGTCCTTCATCGACTGCAATTTAGCCTGTCCGGTGATGTAGTTGCCCTCGGTGCGGATGAGCCGGGTGGCCCGGTATTTGGCCCCGCTGCCCGTTGCCACGGTGCGGGTGCTGCCGTTGGCATCGATGCGCTTCTGGTACTGCACGTCTCCCATCTGCGCCGCCAGCTCTGCCGCCATGTCCGCATAGTTGCCGCCAGTCATAAGCCCACGGGTGACGATGTCCCGGACGTTTTCCGCCAGCTGGGTGGTGTCCGCCCATATCCGCGTGGAGTAGTTGCCCGCCAGCGCGTCCACGTCCGGCGTCCAGTAGGCGTTGATGGCCGCCTCCACCCGGCCCCCGGAGAGCTGAGAAAAGGGAACGTTGCTGCCCTCATACTGGGACAGGTCGAAAGTTGTCCGGTAGTACCCCAGGTCATACAGGTCTTTCAGGCGGCTTTCGGTGTAGGCCACGCTGTCGTTTCCGATGGCCTTTGCCTCGAAATAGACCTGATCCCGCAGGGCTTCCAGCGCGGCAATGCGATAGCCGTAGGCCGGGGCGTTGAGCTGGGTGATGATCTCCTGCCGCAGCGTCTGCTCGGTGGTGCGCTCCAGCAGTTCCTCCAGCTCCCGCCGGGCCTCTTTGGTCTGCTGGACGCTCATCAAGCGCGTGGCCTCGGCCTCCGAAATGTGGCTGTTGCCGGTGAAGGTGGTGTAGATTTTCTGAATCTTCTGCTCGATGCGCTCCAGCGCATCGTCGTACAGGTGGGCCACCTTTTGGGCTGTGATGCGGGTTCGCTTATCGGCCAACTGTTCAAGCTGTGCGCCGCGCTTTTCCCAGTAAGTCATTCGTTATCCTGAGACAGCGCGAACCCCACCGGCTTTTTCCGCTCCCCTTCCTGCTGAGACGCCTTTTCCGCGTCCTCGTCCTCGTCCTGCTGGGGGACACCGAAGGTCTGCTGGTAGGCCGCCTGTTTTTCCTGTTGCTGCCTGCGGACGTTCTCCACCGCCTCCGCCGGGTCCCGGATGAACCACAGTTGCGACAGCAGCGTTTCGTCGTCCACAATGCCCTGCAAGCTGGTGACAAGCTGGACAATTTCCGTCTCGTTGATGGGGGTGGACAGGGCAAACACCACGTCCACGTCGGAGGGGGAGACTTCCCTCATGGTTCCCATAGTGGTGAGCCAGCGGTTGTAAAGCACCAGCCGCTCCTTCAGGCCCCGCTCCATGCGCCGCATTTTGTTTTTCACCAGCAGATTCATGGTCAGCAGCTTCAGCTTCAGCGCCTGGCCGCTGGAATTGCCAGCAAAGCTCTCATCGCTCATATCGACGGTCAGGGTCATTTTGTGCATTTCCCGCACCGCCGCATCTGCCAGCACCTGGACAGAGGATTCATCAAAGGTCTTTTGAATGTACTCGGCAGGTTGTCAATCAAGTGCAACACTATTTTCTTGGAAAAATACCTCATT